>NC_015656.1:1643055-1971666 GCF_000177615.2 Candidatus Protofrankia datiscae
CCGCGGTGTGTGTCGCGGCCTGGGTCGCGGCGTCCTGGGCAGCCGTGCCCTGAGCCTGGGCCATTGTGGCGTGTGTGGTCGTGGCCCCGGCGGCCCCGGCGGCCCCGGCGGCCCCGGCGGCTGCGGAGGCCGGCCGAGCGGGTGTGGCGGCCTGGCCGGAGGCCTGCGCATCCTGGCCTGGAGTTCGCCTGATCGCCGGTTCCCGTGGGCCGGGTTGCGCCTGTGCGCCCAGCGCCGCCGGCACCGGCGTGGAGCGGTGCTCCGCGCCGGCTTCGCCATCCGGTGCCGGTTCCCCCGTGGTTGCACTGTGTGTACCCTGCCCGGAGGCGGTCATCGCACACCACCCCCGGTGGGGGCTGACGCGTAGACCGCCGGCGCCTGCTCGCCGTCGAGCGGGAAGAGGTCGGCGTGTGCCTGTGCGGCGATGTTCATGATCTCCTGACAGGTTCGGTCGAGATCGGCGGCCGGTGCCGCCACGCGAACCAGGCAGCGCAGGTCGATCAGATCGTTGTTGTCGTTCGGCGCCATGATCAGTGCCACGTTGGTCACGGCGGTGGGCGCGGCGGCCAGTCGGTCCAGGAGCGCGGCGGCGTCCTGTACCGGCGGCCAGCTCCGGATCCAGAAACAGCGGTGGGCCAGCCGGGACGAGTGCCAGGCGGTCCACTTCTCCCTGCGCGCGGCAGGTGCGCCCCCCGCGCCGTAAGGTCCAGATCGCAGGATCGCGCCAGCGCGTCCACCAGGCCGGCGGTGTCGAGCACCTGGCACGGGAAGCCCGCCCGACGCAACGACTTGACGGCGCCGCGGAGCAGGGCCGCCACGACCGTGGGTGCCGCATCCTGATCGGTATCGAGGTCGGCGCCGGCTTCAGCCAGCGCCCGCGTGTCCAGCCGGACCGTGATCCAGGTGACCGCGTCCAGGGGAACCGGCGCCCCGCCGAACCCGGCGAGGAGCTGGCGGTACGACCGGTCCGCCGGGGACGCGGGATGGGTGTCGAGCCCCGGCACCGGTACCGTGTGCCGGACGACCTGTAGCACGACACCTGGTTGGTGCGTGTCCGCGAGCGCGGTTGCCAGGACCTCCAGGGGCAGGCGTCCGCCCGGATCGTCACATATGGACATGCCCGTGGTGTGGGGGCGGCCACCGCGAACCAGCCGGCGCCGTCCTGCGCGACGCCCACCTGTGTGCCGTCCCCGGTGGATACGTTTTCGACGGTCAGGCCCGGGGCCAGCACTGACAGGGCGGCCAGGCGCGGGTCGTCGGAGTGCCGGGCCGGGCCCGCGCGCCTGCGCCGGTTGTACCGCATGATCATCAGGCGGTGTTCCAGCCACCACCGGCCGTTGCGCCGTCCCAGTGTCACGAGCAGGAGCGCGGTCGCGCCCGCGCCGGCGGCGATGATGGCCACGGTGCCGCGGGTAAGCGTCGCCAGGATGGCTATGACCGCTGTCTCGGCCAGCAACAGCTGCATGATGTGGACCGGGCCGAGATAGCCGGGTCGCCGGCGGGGTAGAAGAGTCACCGGACCGGATGGTTCATTGTCCGTGGTGATCCGCTCGGCCCGGCGCATCTGCTGCCGCGAGTCGGTCATGCTCGGTCAATCCTCCTGACTGTCCTGCCGTCCACTGGTTGCTGTGGCTCTGGTTACCGGGGCCCGCTGCGCACCGTTCATCACCCCGTTCATCATAGGAACGCCGGTCGTGCCGCCGGGAGCCCGTGGGTCATGAAGCCGTCGGGTCCGTGATGGCGTGCGGGACCATGCGCTCGCCAGCCAGGCTTTCAGTTTCCCGCCGGCACCGGGGATGGCCGGGACAACGCCGGAAAGACGGGCGGTGGCGGTGCCGCGGGAAGGCTCGGGCAGACCCGGTCGAAGGGGACACCGGGAGCCATGGCCGACCACTGCGCCCGGGTCGGGTTGGCCCCGGCCAGGCGGCAGGCGCGGGCCACCGGATCCGTCACCGCGGCACGCAGCGGGGCAATGTCCCAGTTGACCACATTGCCGTACTCGTCATATGTGATCAGTGTGTCGCCGGTTTCAGGGAATGCCACACCACGCGGATAGGCGGGTAGGGTCACCGCCGTGACCCGGTGGGGTGCGGCAGTGATCGTCACGTCCTACAGCACTATTCCGTTGCCGCCATCGGATATGGCGAGGAGCCGTCCGTCCGGGCTGAACGCGATGACGGGTGGCATCGTGTTCGTGCTGATTTTCGCCTGAAATCTCGGCCTGCTGGGGGAAGACACGTCGAACAGGTAGGAGTTCTCGAAATCGGCGACCATCAGGGTGTTTCCGTCCGGGGAGAGACGGGCGGTGTCGAAGACACGCAGGGTGGGCCACTCCGGATCCGTGAGAGTGCTCAGCAGCTTCGGACGGCGGGGATCGGTCACGTCGTACAACTGCCCGCCGCACACGAGAACGCGTCCCCGCGGCCTGAACGCCGTGCAGTTCCCAGCCTGTTTCGGAGCGAAGGAGAAGAGGCGGACGGGATGGCCGTGGTCGGAGATGTCCCAGATGGTCGTTGACGGTGGTGGCCACCGACGGCAGATCCGGCAGCCCCGAGGCGCCGGTGTGACGGCTCGTCCCCACCAGCACCGCACGAGCCCCCGCCAGGTCACCCGGCGGTGGCCGTCGCGGTACCGCCATCGCGGTGCGTGCCCTTATCCGGCCGGCGCGGCGGGCAGGCCGTGCCGGCTCGCCCTGCGACGGCGCCAGGCTCCCAGCGGCTGGACGCTGCTACCCGTCCCGCCGCCGGCGTCCCGCAACGCGATGACGACTTCCGTGGTCCGTATCGTCCTTGGTCCATATTACCCTTTTTGCCTGCCACGAGGAGGAGTCAAGGCTATCCGGGCCCGGCGTGTGTAAGTTCAGTAACTTGGCGGGCCAAGACGAGCCTGGAGTATTGCGCGTGACCCAACGGCCGTACGTCCTGTTGTCGGTGGCCATGTCCGTGGACGGCTACATCGACGATGCCGGCGACCGGCGGCTGCTGCTGTCCAACGACGCCGACTTCGACCGGGTCGACGAGGTCCGGGCCGGTGTCGACGCCATCCTGGTGGGCGCCAACACCATCCGTCGCGACAACCCCCGGCTGCTGGTCCGCTCGGCGGCCCGCCGCGAGGAGCGGGTGGCCTGCGGCCTGCCGGAAAGCCCCGTCAAGGTCACCCTCACCGGCCTTGGCGACCTCGACCGCGGCGCCCGCTTCTTCACCACCGGGCAGGTCGAGAAGATCGTCTATGCCGCGTGCCCCGCGGCGGACAGGGCTCGCGAGCGGCTCGCCGGGGTGGCATCCGTCGTGGACGCCGGTGACCCGATCGACCTGAACGTCGTCCTGGCGGACCTTGCCGCGCGCGGCATACACCGGCTGATGGTCGAGGGCGGGAGTGCGATCCACACCCGGTTCCTCACCGCAGGGCTCGTCGACGAGATCCACCTGGTGATCGCGCCGTTCTTCGTCGGGGACCCCACCGCGCCCCGCTTCGTCGGCGACGGCGTCTTTCCCCGGCACGCCGGCCACCGGATGGAGCTGGCCGAGGCCCGCCCGCTCGGCGACGTCGTCCTCCTGCGCTACCTGCTCAACTGACGTCCCACCTGGTGGGGGTGTCCTCTGGTGGGATGGCCGGTGGCCGCGCGGGACCCGTTTCGGACTGTCCTGACCCAAGGTTGGTACGGCTATGCGGATAGTAGGTGCAAGCAGGATGACCGGTACCTTGGACGGCACGCAGGGTGCGCTTCCGACGCGTTCAGGAAGGGACTACGGTGCCGACATCCGGTGGGGATACGCGGATGTCGGTGGGGATGCGCGGATGAGTGCTGCTGGAGCCAGTAACACTCCATGATCGCGACCGTGTACGCCGTCCACGCACCGGTTCCGGAACACATAGCGGGACAGGTAGGAGGAGATGCATGACCAGGCGAAAACTCCTGGGAGCAGTTGCCCTAGCCGGCGTGGTGGCCCTGACCGCCGCGGCGTGCGGTAGCGATGACGCATCGTCATCGGATGGGAAGAAGTCGATTACTATCGGCTTCCAGGGAGTCCTTTCCGGTGACAGTCAGCAGCTTGGTATCAACGCCCTGTACGGGATGGAGACCGCCGTTGCCGAGGCGAACGCCGACCCGAGCCTGCCCTTCCAGGTGAAACTGGTGCAGTCCGACGACGCGGGGTTGCCGGACCAGGGCACGACCGCCGCGCAGAAACTCATCGACAACTCGGACGTCCTGGCGGTCGTCGGGCCGATGTTCTCCGGAGCCACCAAGGCCAGTGAACCGCTCTACTCGCAGGCCGGTCTGCTCTCGGTGAGCCCGTCGGCGACGAATCCGACGCTGACCGCGCTGGGCTTCAGGACCTTCTACCGGGTCATCGCCCCGGACACCGTCCAGGGCACGCAGGACGCCGCCTACATCGCCACCGTGCTGAAGGCGAAGAAGGTGTTCTCCCTCGACGACAAGAGCGACTACGGCACCGGCCTGTCCGCCGCGCTGGAAAAGGAACTGAAGGCCAGGGGGGTGACCGTGGTCCACGACGGCATCAACCCGACAAAGAACTACACCTCCGAGGCGACGAAGATTATCGCGGAGAATCCGGACGTCCTGTTCTATTCGGGCTATTACCCTGATCTCGCGCTGCTGTCCAGGGCACTGCACGACAAGGGCTTCAGAGGCATCACGGTGAGTGGTGACGGTTCGCTGGACGGCAAGTACGTTGAGCAGGCCGGTGCCGCGGCGGCCGAGGGCACCTACCTGACCTGCCCGTGCAGTGACGCGAACAGCGACCCGGACGCGGCGGCCTTCGTCGAGTCGTACAAGAAGATCAATGGTGGTGCCAGGCCCGGTACGTACTCCGGTGAGGCGTACGACGCGACCAATGCCCTCATCCAGGTCCTCAAGGGTCTCGGGGACAATCTGAGCCGGGAGTCGGTGGCGGAGGCCTTCGGGAAGGTCAACTACCAGGGTGTCACGAAGCTCGTCAAGTTCCAGCCGAACGGTGAGGTCGAAGGCGCGAACGACTTCATCTACCAGGTCAGGAACGGACAGATCACGGTTCTCGGCAACACCGCGGAACTGATCAAGTCCTGACGGGCTGTCCGGACGGTCCTCACGCCATGGCGAGGACACGACCACGACGAGGAGACGCATGGGTTTTGCCGACCAGTTCTGGCAGTTGACCGTCGACGGTCTCATGGTCGGCTCGCTGTACGCGGTCATCGCCCTGGGTTACACGCTTGTCTACGGCGTGCTCCAGTTGATCAATTTTGCCCACAGCGAGGTGTTCATGCTGGGGGCCTTCGGCGGGCTGTTCGCAGCCAGGGGCCTGCTGCCGGGCGGCGCCACGCCGTCCGGGCTGGCCTCGGTGGGCCTGGTCGCCGCCGGGCTCGCGGTGGGTGCCGCCGGCGGTGCCGCGGCGGCGTTCACTCTCGAACGGGTCGCCTACCGGCCGTTGCGTCGGCGGTCCGCGCCCAGGCTCGCGTACCTCATCAGCGCGATCGGCGCGTCGCTGTTCGCGGTGAACCTCGCCGGCAAGGAATTCGGCCGGCAGAACGTGCCGGTCCCCGACCTGTTCACCAACGGCACGCTCTTCCACCTCTTCGGCGCCCAGGTGTCCACCCTGACCGTCGTCGTCTTCGGCGCCGCGGTGGTGATGCTCGTCCTGCTGGACCGGCTGGTGGCGAAAAGCCGGCTCGGGCAGGGCATCAGAGCGGTCGCGCAGGACGCGGACACGGCCGTCCTGATGGGAGTGAACGTCGAAAGAGTGATCATCCTGACTTTCGTCATCGGCGGCCTGCTCGCCGGTGCCGGCGGATTCCTCTATGCCATGACCTTCAACGCCTCGTACAACATGGGTTTTGTGCCCGGGGTGAAGGCGTTCACCGCCGCGGTGCTCGGCGGCATCGGGAACGTCCGCGGCGCCATGCTCGGCGGCATCCTGCTCGGGCTGGTGGAAAGTTACGGCGGGTACGTCTTCCAGGCGTCCTACAAGGACGTGATTGCCTTTCTGGTGCTGGTCGGGATCCTCATGGTGCGTCCGTCGGGTCTGCTCGGCGTGCGATTGGGCAGGGCCGCGTGACCGCCCGCCCGCCGTCCCCGGCATCGCCCGAACCCTCCGCGTCGGCCTCGTCCACCCCTTCTTCCTCCTCGTCCGCTCCTTCTTCGCCGTCGCAGCCATCGGCGCAACCGGAGCCGTCGGAGTCGGCGCATCCGCCGATACAGCCGGAGCCGTCGGCCGCGCCGTGTCCGCCGGCGCGTTCGAACGCACCGGAACCGCCGGCCCAGCCAGTACCGCCGACGTCATCGCGCCCGCCGGAGCGGTCGGAGCCGCTGGAACCGCCGACACAGCCCGGGCCGTCGTCGCGGCCGGCACCGCGGCGGCAGCCGGAAGCCGCCTCCCGACCGGTGTCCCGTCCAGGCCTGATACCCAACCCGGCGGGCCCGGGTTCCTCCGAGCCCGTTCCCGCCGCGCCGGCGCGGGCCTTTCGGGGAGCCGCCGCCGGCGTGCTCACCCCGGCGCGGCTGCGGCAGCTCGGCGTGTGCCTCGCCCTCGGTGCCCTCGCCGCGGTGGTGACCGGGCCCAGCGGCGACTCCGTCCACCCGTTCCGCGCGCTGCGGCGCTCGGTGATCGACCCGCGTGTCGGGATCTTCATCGGCCTGGCGGTGGGGCTGTGGGTGCTGCTGATCGCCGCGGCGTGGCTACGCCCGCTGCTCGCCGAGGTGACAGCGGCGGCGCGAGCCCGCCGGCCCGTCGCGGCCACGCTCGGGTCGCCGCATGCCGCTATCGGCCTGAACGCGGTCCTGCTCGCCGCCGCGATCGCGGCACCGCTGCTCGTCTCGACGGCGGCGCAACAGTCGATGGTCAACGACATCGGTATCTACGCGCTGCTCGCGCTCGGGCTGAACGTCGTGGTCGGCTACGCGGGCCTGCTCGACCTCGGCTACATCGCGTTCTTCGCGATCGGCGCCTACGTGACCGCCTATTTCAGCTCGTCGTCGGCCATGCCGTGGCACGCGCCGTTCATCCTCAACCCGTTCTTCGTCTTCCCCATCGCGCTTCTGCTCGCCGCGCTCGCCGGCGTGATCCTCGGTGCGCCGACGCTGCGGCTGCGCGGTGACTACCTGGCGATCGTGACGCTGGGCTTCGGGGAGATCATCCAGTTGCTCGCGAACAACTCGGACGAGATCACGAACGGCTCGCGCGGGGTGTTCGGGGTGCCGCACCTGTCGGTCGACCTGCCAGGGATCCACTACCAGTGGGGGATCGACCCGCTCCCGTACTACTACCTGCTGCTCGGGATCGTGGCCATCGTCATGATCGCTTTCGGGCGGCTGGAACGGTCCCGGATCGGCCGGGCCTGGGCGGCGATCCGGGAGGACGAGATCGCCGCGGAGGCCACCGGCGTGCCGACCCTGCGGATGAAACTGCTCGCCTTCGCCATCGGGGCGTCGGTCTCCGGGTTCGCCGGCGTCCTGCTCGCCACCAAGCAGTTCTTCAACCCGCAGAGCTTCAGCCTGCAGCTGTCGTTCCTCGTGGTGGCAGTGGTCATCTTCGGTGGGATGGGCTCGCGGCTGGGCGCGGTGATGGGAGCCGTCGTTCTGCAGGGGTTGGCCTTCTACCTGCGTGACAAGGTTCCGCCGACGGACCGGTACATCTACTTCGGCGCGGTCATCATCGTAATGATGATTTTCCGCCCGCAGGGCCTGGTGCCGTCCCGCCGCAGGCGTCGGGAGATCGAGCTCGCCGGCAGCGCCGCCGGCGCCTCGGACCAGCTTGGCGCGGCCCCGATCGGAAGGACCATCACATGACCGCGCACGTCGACAACCCCGCGCCCCCGGGGAACCTCGTGTGTGTCGGCCGCTGTGCCGGCCGCGCCCTGTCCCCTCGTGTGGGGTCTCTTCGCGAGAACGCTGTGCGCCCCCGCGGGATCGTGCGTCACGGAGTCGTGCGCCCTGGAGGGGCCGCCGGATGACCACCGTCGCCGCGACCGGGCCGGCCGACGCCGGCACACCGGGCGAGCCACCGTCCGATCTGGTGCTCGAGGCCCGTGATCTGACGCTGCGCTTCGGCGGGGTCACCAGCCTCGACGGGGTCTCGCTGCGGCAGCGCCGGGGCGAGACCCTGGCCGTGATCGGGCCGAACGGAGCCGGGAAGACCTCCCTGTTCAACTGTTTCACCGGCGCGTACCGGCCGCAGCAGGGCTCGGTGACGTTCTGGCGGACGTCCCGCCGGCCGGCGCGGATCGTCGGACGCAGCCCACACGCCATCACCCACCTCGGGATCGCCCGGACCTTCCAGAACATCAGGCTCTTCCCCGCCCTGTCCGCGCTGGAGAACGTGCAGATCGGCACCGAGGCCCGGCAGCGGTACGGATCGCTCAGCGCGATCCTCGGGCTGCCCGGCGCGCGGCGGCAGGAACGGGCCGGGGTCAACCGGGCATTCGAGCTCCTCGACCTGGTCGGCCTGTCCCGGCGCGCGCACGACTTGGCCTCGTCACTGTCCCACGGCGAACAGCGCCGGCTGGAGATCGCCCGGGCGCTGGGCACCGACCCGCGGCTTCTTCTCCTGGACGAGCCCGCCGCCGGGACGAACCCCGCCGAGAAACGCGCTCTCGAGGCGCTGATCCGGCGGATCGCCGGGGACGGGGTCTCGGTCCTGCTGATCGAGCACGACATGCGGCTGGTGATGTCCGTCGCAGCCACCGTCGTGGTGCTGAACTTCGGCCGTGTCATCGCCGAGGGCAGCCCGGCCGAGGTCCAGCGTGACCCGGTGGTGATCGAGGCATACCTCGGTGTGGAGACCGGCGTGGATGCCGGCGGGGAGGCGGACTGATGCTGTTGGAGGTCGCCGACATCGAGGTCAGCTACGGCGCCGTACCGGCGTTGCGCGGCGTCCGGCTGAAGGTCGCCGAAGGCGAGATCGTGACGCTGCTCGGGGCGAACGGCGCCGGCAAGACGACCACCCTGCGATCGATCTCCGGGCTGCTCCGCCCCCGCCGCGGGGAGATCTACCTGGACGGCCGGCCGCTGTCGTCCATACCGGCGCACACCCTCGTCGGGCTGGGGGTCGGCCACGTCCCCGAGGGACGGCGGGTGTTCGCCGGCATGACCGTCCAGGAGAACCTGCTGATGGGCGCCTACCACGACCGGCGGCATGCGCGGGAGGACGCCGAACGGGTCTTCACCCTGTTCCCGCGGCTGGCCGAGCGGGCGTCCCAGCTGGGCGGCACCCTCTCCGGCGGGGAGCAGCAGATGCTGGCCATCGGCCGGGCGCTGATGAGCCGACCTCGGCTGATGCTGCTCGACGAACCCTCGATGGGGCTCGCCCCCCGGATCATCCAGACCATCTTCGACGTGATCGTCGAGATCAACAGGGCCGGTGTGGCCGTGCTGCTGGTGGAACAGAACGCGGTGCAGGCCCTGCGGATCGCGCACCGTGGCTACGTACTGGAAAACGGCCAGGTCGCCCTCACCGGCAGCGGCACCGACCTGCTCGCCGACGACCGCGTCCGCCAGGCATACCTCGGCGAGGACATCCCCATCGGATGACAGGCTCCGTATCGGCCCACTCCGTACAAGGGCCCACGGCACATCAGAGGCAGGCCGTTTTTCCCTGTAGGGCAGGGTTGTAACCTCCGTGGTACTGGGCACCTCCGGGCCAACCTGGACGCCCCACACAACTCGACCGGCCTCCTGGGGGACCTGCGTGAGCGCGTTGCGAGAAGCTGTCGACAAGGGCCGTGCGCCGACCCGACTGATCACCCCCGGGCTGAAGGGCTTCAAGGAGTTCCTGACCCGCGGCAACATCGTCGACCTCGCGGTCGCGGTCGTCATCGGTACCGCCTTCACCGCGGTGGTCACCTCGCTGGTGAAAAACCTGATCACCCCGCTGATCGCGGCCATCGGCGGGCAGCCGGACTTCTCCGCACTGACCTTCACCGTCAACGGCAGCCGGTTCAACTACGGCTCGTTCGTCAACGACGTGGTCTCATTCGTGATCGTCACGGCCGTGATCTATTTTCTCATCGTCCTCCCGCTTGCCAAGGCGAACGCGTTCCGCAAGCGGAACGGGCTGGCCGCGGAACCGGAGCCCACGCCGGTCAGCGACGACATCCGGCTGCTGACGGAGATCCGAGACCTGCTCGCCAGCTCCGCGGCGGCCACCGCCACGGCGCCCGCGCCCCGCACCCCCAACCAGAACTGACACATCCGGAGCCGGCACATCCAGAACCGGCGACAGCCAGCGGCAACACCGCTCGCCACACCCGGCCGGGCCGACCCGAAGGCCCGGCCGGCGGCGCGAGCCGGGGGTGCCTGTCATCGTGACGGGTTCCGCGAAACGGTAGCGTTCGAGCCCTGTGAACGGTAGCCCTCGGGGCCTGTAAACGATCAATTCTGCTGGGGTTGAGGTCGGGGCTCAGGTGTCGATCAGGTAGCAGAGGATTCCCGCGGGTATCGCCCAGGGTCCGTTCTCCTCCCGGGTGTCCAGGACGTTGCGGGTGACCATCAGCCCGCCGTATCCGGACGCGCTGATGGTGGCGGCCGCGCCTCGCCAGGAGCCGCCCTCGACGTACTTGCTCTCCACAGCGGTACCGGCAAGCTGTTCGGCGACGAAGTCAATCTCTCTGCGGGACGAGGTGCGCAGATGGAACAGGAACAGGTCTTCGGCCCATCCCGTCCCGTGAGCGTAGGCACAGCGTTGCAGGGCCAGGCCGGTCTGCATCTCGGCGAGCACCGGGATGTCGATATCGGATCGGGCGGGGTTGCGCAGATGGGCCAGGCGGGCGACCAGCGGGTCGATCGCGTACAGCTTGTCCTGGGCGCGTTCCCGTGCCGTCCAGGCGCGTTCCGCCTTCTGCGGGCAGTGCCAGAGCAGGTAGGCGTCGCCGAGATAACGGACGTGACGGGCCACCACGTCGTGTTTGAGATCCAGGTCGGCGCCGATCCGGCTCATGTTGGCGGGGGCCGCCATCGACTGCATGAGCCGTTCCATCAGGGCGGCGGTGCTGGTCTGGCTGAGCTGGGACGCGGCGAACGCGTCCCGGAACACGACGTTGAAGACGTCGTCGACGAACCAGGCGGGTACCGGTGTACCGGCGCGGGCCGCCGCCACGGCGATCGGGAACCCGCCGTACATCAGATAGGTCTCCCAGGCGATCACGAGATCGTCCAGCCAGGGCAGCAGTTCGGCGTACGCCGTACGGGCCGTGTCGCCGCGCAGGCGCGCGAGATCGACAGCGGGGACGTCCGGTAGGTGTGGTCGCAGCAGCCGCGCGAAGGTGCGGAATCCCAACGGGAGCAGGGCGCGGTCGCCGTGGTCGATCCGGCCGCGTCGGCCGGCGAGCACGCCCGAGGCGGCGGTCAGCCCGGCCGCGCTCGATCCGGTCAGCACCACGGTGGCCAGCGCGAACTCGGGGTCGTTGTCCCGCAGCCATTTGATCTGTGCCGCCCAGTCGCCGGCCGTCCCGGTGATCTCGTCGAACAGCCACCACCGCGCCGTGCCGGGCGGTACCGGTGGCAGTGCGGTGTTCTGGACGACCGTCCGCAGATCCTCCGCGGACCACGCGTCCGCCGCGATCCGCACGATCGCCTGTGGTGGTGTCCCGTGGCCGACCAGATCGACGATGGTCTGTTTCACGGCCACTGTCTTGCCTACTCGACGAGGTCCCCGCAGCAGGTAGAGACCTCCGTTGACCAGCCCGTCCAGGCATGGCGACCGGTATCCCAGGCCGGTGTCGCGTACCGCGCGCAGGTCCGGATCCGTCGCGGCCCAGTCGGCGCTGCGCCACCACGGATTCGTGCGGGCCAGCTCTTGGGCAACCTGGCCGATTTTTGTGCCCATGCGGCCAGTCTACATTCCTCCGTGTGGCACCATGAAGAATGCACCATTCCTCAGTGTGTCACGCGGAGGAGTGCGCTTCGAGGGTCTCTCGGGGCAGGGGGCTGGGGTCGGGGGATGCAAGCGGCACTCGACCGGAGGCTCAGGAGCTGGTGTAGAGGCGGTGAGGTCGACCAGTTCGACGTCCGATGACGCGGCGGCGTCCGCGGCGAGAGCGGGGGTGAAGCCGGACCGGGAGAACAGCAGCAGCTTCACGTCCCCGGGCGCGTCGGGCAGGACCGAGCGAATGTGCCGTAGTCGGACCATTCGGCGTCGCGGTCGAACAGTTCGGACGGCTTGGCAAGCATGATCCCCCTCTGGGCGTCGCGGGATGCGGCTGTCGACGGCGTCCGGTGTCGTGAGAGAAGCCATGATCGAGCGTTGGGCTGCTAAGGATTGTGGAGTTATCACAATTCGGCAATCCTTGGTGCCGTTGGCGATCCCGGTCTGCCGGCGTGCGATCCGAGGAGGAGCCGGTGGCGGCGGCCCTGCCGCGCTACCGGTCGTGCCACCTGCCGTGCCGTCGTATCGGGCCGGCGAAGCGGACCGGGCTCTGGTGGGGCCGGGGAGGTTGGTAGGTCCGGGGCAATCGGGTCGCTATGCTGGCTTTCCGCTGACTACAGTGACCTGTGGCTGTCACGAGCAGCAGTAAATGTCGGGGGGTTCCGGTGCTGCAAGGCGGTCATCACTGCCCCGTGACGGATGCCGGGCGCGTTCCGCGACGTCGGTCTCCGGGCCGGTTACGGCTCCAGACCCTGTTATCGGTGGCCGCGGCGACCGTCATTGTGGGGCTGGCTGTTGTGGTGCCGGTCGTGTCGCCGCTGTCCGCGTCTCCCGCGGCGGCCGCGTCGGCGTCCGGTCAGCAGCCGGTGTTCGTGGTGCGTGTCATGGAGCTGCCACCGCAGGTCGACCGGGCCGTTCTGGAAACCCTGAACAGCCTGCTCAACGGGATTATGGACGGCGACGGAGTCGTCGTGGCCCGGGTGACCGGCGCGTCCACGCTGATCGGTGGCCAGGGCGAGTCGGCCGTGTTGGACGCCATCTTCGATCATCGGGCCAAACTTGCCGTCCAGGTCGCGTTGCCGGAGCGTTCGCGGGCCGGCGAGCGGCCCGATCTCGGGACGGCCGGTTCGGTGCTGCTGGCAGTGGCCGGCCACCGGTTCGCGGACGCGGACGCCGCCCGCGCGGCCCTTGCCCGCAACAGCGGCGCGGGCGGGCAGCAGACGCCCTGCGGGAGGCAGTGCCAGGAACAGGTGGCGGGTACCGAGGCGGAACGGGCATCTGGGGTGTACGCCACCAACACCGATCCCTTCCTCTTGGACGTCGTCCTCAGGCGGGCGCTACAGGTGGACACGTCGGCTGTTCCGTCCGGCCTGGCCTCCACGGCCGAGCAGCCGCCCCCGTCGGGGCAGGGCGGCTCCGGCCGGTCGTTCTGGGTCTACGCACTGATCGTCATCGTGCTGCTCGGGCTGGGTGCCGCCGTGCTCCGACGGCGCGGGCTGCTGGGCAGAGGGGATGACGGCGCGGGTGATGACAACGACGTCGATGAGGACAACGGCCGGGACGACAACGGCCGGAACGACAACGGCGGCCGGGACGGCGGGGGCGGCGGGTATGGCGGCGCACGGCCGGTGTCTCCGGTTGCGCAACCGAACATCGCCGTCGGCCCGCTCGGCATCATACATTCCGCTTTCGGCCCGCAGGGTTATGTCGCGGTCGACGGTGGGCTCTACCGAGCGACCTGGAAGGGCTCGGGATCGAGTCGGCCCCGCGTCGGCGACCAGGTGCGGCTGACGACGCACGAGGTGGACGGACTACAGGCGTGGCCACCGTACGGCCGCCCAGGCCGGTAGTCCGTAGTGACTACGCAGACGGGGATACATCGGAAAATGGCACCTCGTAACAGCTCTGACAGGGCAGCGGATCGTCAGCAGCCGCGGGACATCATCGGGAACATTCCCATTCCCCGGCCGAGCCATCGCGTGCTCGTGGTGTTGTGCATGGACACCTCGTACTCGATGCGTGGCGAGGCGATCGACAGGCTCAACGACGCGCTTGCCGGTTGGGCGCGCAGTATGCAGGCCGGCGAGAAGATGGCGCGGACCACCGAGTTCGCGCTCATCACCTTTGGTGCCGGGGGAGTACGCAAATGGCGTGGCAGCGAGAGTTTCGATCCGCGCAGTGACCGGACCCCGTTCGTGCCGGCCCACAGTTTCCAGCCGCCGAAGCTGATCGCCGACGGGGTGACACCGCTGGTCGAGGCGGTCCGGCTGAGTATTTCTGTCATCGAGGCGCGCAAGCGGCAGTTGGCCCGGGACAGGGTGACCTGGAAACGTCCGCTCGTCTGGCTGGTCACCGACGGCCGGCCGACCGACGACCAGGGGCATCCGAGCTCGGACTGGCGGCCGTTGGCAGGCGAGATCCGCGGGCTGGAGGCGAACCAGAAACTGGCGCTGTTCGCGATCGGTATTCCGCCCATCGACGACCGGGGCCAGGCAACCCTGCGCGAACTGGCTCCGGAGCGAAACATGATGTATGGACGGTTCGACTTCAGCGACATTCTCGTGCAGCTGGACAGAAGCGTGGAGGACCCCAACTACAAACTGCGTGGCTACCAGCCGAGGCAGGCGTGACCCCCGGCTGGCAGCCCGTGGCCGTCCGAGGCGGTGCCGGCGGCCGGCCCGACCGGTGGCGTATCCGGGGCGCCAGCGTCCAGGGGTATTCGCACGTGCGGGAGGGCAGATGGTGCGAGGACTCCTTCGCTCACCTGTCGCTGTACGGGCGGGGGCCGCTGCCCGACGGCGCGGGATCCGCGCCCCGGTCGGCCGAGGGCTCCCGGCTCGCGGTCGCGATCGCCACCCGGCTGGTGCGTGACCGTGTCCATGCCGCCGGCCGCGCCACGACCGCGCCGGAACTACAGCGAATCCTGGCGGCCTCGCATGAGGAGATAGTCGCCGAGTTCCGGCGGGTCGTCGCCGCGATCGCCGGGCCGGAGCACGTCGACGAGTTCGCGACGACACTGACAGTCGTCGTCCTCGCCCATCCCGTCATCGGCTATCTCGGCATCGGGGACGGCTTCATCGTCGTCCGCACGGGTGAGGGCGGACAGGACAACCTGCACCTGCTCGACGCCGGGACCGCCGACGCCGAGCACGCCACCCACGCGGTCTTCCTGACGTCGGACACCAGCCGAGCCGCCCGGGTGAACGCCCTCTACGACCCCTGGATCAGCGGTGTGTTCATATCGACCGATGGCCTGATCCCCGCGACCCTGCGACGGGACGCCGACGGCCGGCTGGCGGTGGCCCGGGAACCGGTCATCGACACCGTGCTCAGACTGCTCGACAATGATCATTTTGATGCCTCCGGACTTGTCCGGCTGCTGGTGCGGGAGGACGTCACCGAAGTGACCCAGGACGACACGACGCTGGTGGTGGCGGTTCTGTGTCGGTGACGGAGATTTTTGTCAACGGGCGCAGGCTGACCTGTTCGACCGTGCTCGGTGTTGGAACCGAGTCGATCGTCCACGCCGTGGACAGCGATGCCCGGCAGGCGGTGAAGATCTACCGGGAGCCCGACGCCCAACGCACCCACCGGCTGGAGTGCATGCTGCGGGCCTTCGACGCGTCACAGTTCGTCGACCCCGGTTCCGGTCATCCGGGGCTGGTATGGCCGGAGAAACTCGCCCGCGACGCCAGCGGGGCGGTTCTCGGATACGTCATGTGGCGTTCCGATGATCAGCCGCTGAGCACGTTCTTCGAGCACTACACTCGCCTGACGAACTTCCCGGACAAGGACTGGAAGTTTCTGTTGGGGGTGGCCAGCAACTTAAGCCAGCTGGTCGCCATTCTGCACGACCAGGAGATCGTGGTAGGTGATCTTGCGCCGTCCAACATTCACGTCCGGGCGGACGGTCTGATCAGTTTTCTCGACTGCGACTCGCTGCAGTTCCGGTACGACGGGGAGCTTTTTTCCTGCCATACCGTAACCCCGGAATATGCCGCGCCCGAACTGCTGCCCGAGCTGTCCGGCCCCAGAGGCGTCGAAACGGACCGGTTCACCCTCGCCGTGCTGGTATGCCAGCTGCTGCTGTGCGGCGACCATCCCTTCCAGGGCATTCCGGCCCGGCTGTTGGACGTCGATCCATCACCCGAGACGAACATCCAGTACGGTATCACCGTCCTGACGGCGCCCAGCGAGGTCGAGGTCCCGGACGAGGCCGTCGAGCCCGACGTCCTTCCACCGCGGATCGCCGCGCTGGCCAGGCAAGCGTTCGGGGCGGGCCACGGCGCGGTCAACTCGCGGCCGGCCGCGCAGGAATGGGCCGAAGCCCTCGACCTGGCCTGGGACGACGTCCGGACATGCGGCAACCGGAAAGGCCACACCTACAGTGGGCATCTCCCGGAGTGCCCATGGTGCGCCCGGGCCCGGAGCGGCCGTTTTGACCCGTTCCCGGCGCTGCCGGACCTGACCGGGGACGGCGTCGCCACCGGCGGTGGTGGCGCCGGCGGTGGCGTGGCTCCTGTCGCGAGGGCCGCCGGCACGGTTCTCGCGGTCGTGGCCCTGCTGGTTCTCGCGCTGGTGGTCGTCATCGCTGTCGGTGTCCGGTAGTCGACACGGAGTGGACAAAATCGGCGAAACAATCGGAAGCAGCATTGATATCGGCGGTATCGGCGGGAATTCGGCAGAAACGAGGTGGAGGTAACCGTGCAGCGGTCGGACACGCACCCACGGACCACCCTGATTCCGTTCTACCTCGTGGTGGACGTCTCGCAGTCCATGGACGGGCCGCGGCTGGACACCGCGAACCTCATCCTGCAGCGGATCGGGGAGGCGTTGGCCCGTGATTCGGTCGCTGCCGCCCGGGTCCGGGTCGGCATGATCGACTTTGCCGGCGGCAGCCGGACGGTGCTGCCGCTGTGCGACCTGCTCACCACGACGACGTTCCCCCAGCTGGCGTGCCGTGACGACGGCACCCGATACGCGCCCGCGCTCAACCTGTTACGGGCCACCGTCGACCGTGACCGCCGCCAGCTGGCGGCCGACGGTTTCACCGTGGGCCGCCCCGGAGTGTTCTTTCTCAGCGACGGCGAACCCTTCGACGATCCTCCCGGCGCCTGGGAGGAGGCGTTCGCCACCCTGCTCCGGGAATGCCCGACCACCCCGCACGTCATTCCCTGCGCCGTCGCTGACTCGAATCCCGAGATCATGCGGGCGCTGGCTCATCCGGCGCCGACGACGCCATTGTTCATACAAAGCCGGCTGGCCAGCCCGGAAAGCGCGATCAGAAATCTGACCGAGATCATCGTACGAAGTGTCGTGGCCTCGGGTCATCAGGAGATGGTGGTGATCGATGAAACGGACGTCCATGCTCTCGACACGGTCATCGGCGATCCGCCCGAGTCCTGGATCGACCCGGATGTTCGTTATTGAGAGCCTCCTGTGAAGTGGCAGAGCGTCGCTGTCGAGCGGCAGTGGCTGGGCCGGGTCGATCTGCTGAGCCGGGGCGGGCAGGCGGTCGTCTACCGGCTGCCCGAATTCGGTCTTCCCGAGGTGGGGGTGCCGCTCGTCTACAAGGAGTACCGCTCCATCGTGGGGCGGGTGCCGGCCCAGGGCCTGGCCAACATCATCGCGCTGCAGCTGGCGTTGCCGGCGGACCAGCGCCTGTGGTTCGACACGCATCTGGCCTGGCCGTTGCGGATCGTGGTCGACAGCGATGCCGACTCCGCTCGTGCGAAGGTGCTCGGCGTCGTCATGCGGCTCATACCCGATGCCTTCTTCCAGGTTTCCCCGACAGCGACGGGACGGTCGGAGCGCCGGCCGAGCGAAGCGCGGTCGCTGTTCGCCGGCCCCGAGCAGATGCGGGCGCTCGGCCTGCCGTTCCCGGACCGTGCGCAGCGGTGGTGGCTGTGCCTGCGGCTGGCCTACCTGGTGGCGTTCCTGCACAACCAGGGCATCGTCTTCGGCGACATCTCCGCCCGTAACGTCCTCTACCGTCTGCGACCGACACCGGACGTGCTCCTGGTGGACTGTGACGCGGTGCGGAAGGTCGGCAACGCGGCGGTCGTCGATCAGGGCCATACGCCGGACTTCTTTCCCCCGGTGATACACGAGCCGCAGTCGATCAGCTCCGATCTATTCAAGCTCGGCCTGTTCATCGTCCGTATCCTCGCGCCCGGCCGGACGGTCACGCCGGAGAGCGCCACGCGGGCTGTCGAGGATGCGCTCGACCGGACCGGTATGGATCTTGTGCGGGCCAGTCTGTCCGCCGACCCGAGCGCCCGGCCGGCGGCGCTTGCCTGGTACCGCTATCTGCGCTCCGGCGCGGGTTCCCATCCCAGGACGCTGCCGCTCGGGGAGTGATGCAGTCGGTATCGTCCAAGAGGGTGTCGTCGGCTGGTGAGATTTGACAGATCTTGGTGTGGAGCCACGTTGCCGCACGATTCGGGAAAAAGATCATACGTCTGTGTGTCGCCGTGGACACGGCGACATTGACACAGGTCACACGGCCAACTATGGTCGGCAGAAAACAATCACTTGTTTGTTAGTGTGATCACCGTCTGGAGTGTCGAGTTTGTTGCTGGCTGTGGCAGTCGCGCGCAGGGAGGCGCGAAGGCGGATCATGCTGGCGCAAAGTAGGATATAACGGGCTATTCGGCCCGCCTACACCACCTCGACCGAGGGAGAAGGAGGGTCCTGTGAGCGCTACCGATGTCATCACGTCCCCTGCGGGAGGGGAAACAAGCAGAAACGGCTCCGGTCCAGCTCGGGCCGAGCGCCAAAGCATGAGCCGCAACTCGCAGTTACTTGTCGCATGGTGTGGTCCGGCCATGTTCGTTTTATTTGTGATCGGGAGCGTCTGGCTCGCTCGGTACTTCCCGCCCGCCATCCACCCGAGCGATTCCCCACAGGATGTCGCACAATACTACCGGGACCACAAGGACGCCATCCGCGTCGGTCTCGTGTTCACCTGTCTGGCCTATGCGCTGATGGGCGTCTGGGGCGTGTGCATGGCTGTCCAGACCCGGCGCAAGGAGGGGCTCTTCCCGGTTCTGACCTACGTCCAGCTGACCTGTATGGCCGCGGGTACCGCACAGATCGTCGTGAACTGCGGTCTCTGGGCCACCGCGGCCTTCTGAGGTGGTCCCCGTTCTTCGGACAGTGATCCCTATGTGGGATAATTGATCCGTGAGCGGAGGAGATTGATGACTGAGTCCCGGCGGCGGTTCACGCCCGAGTACAAGGACGAGGCAGTGAAACTCGTCATCGATTCGGGTCGGCCGGTATCGGCGATCGCGAAGGACCTCGGTATCAACGAGGGAACCCTGGGGAGCTGGGTGGCCACCTGGCGTCGGGCCCACCAAGGCGAAGAAGAACCGCTGTCGATGTCCGAGCGTGCCCGGCTACGGGAGCTGGAGAAGGAGAACCGGGAACTCCGGATGGAGCGCGAGTTCCTCTCAAAAGCGGCAGCCTTCTTCGCGCAACGCCATCAGTGATCGATAAGTTCGAGCTGATCGCCGCGGAGAAGGACAACTACCCGATACGCAAAATGTGCCAGTGGCTCGTGGTGTCGACGTCCGGTTTCTACGACTGGTACCAGCGACCGGTGTCGTCCCGGACCCGCCGGCACACCACCCTGGACACCCAGGTGCGGGCGTTGTTCGCCGCCTCGCGCCAGACCTACGGCGCGCGGCGGATCGCCGCCGCTCTGACCGCGTCGGGCCAGCCCACCTCGGTCCGCCTCGCCCGACGGATCATGCGCCGAGCAGGGCTGAAGGCCTGCCAGCCCAGGGCCTACCGCCGCACCACGATCCCCGGCCAGGCGCCGGTGCCCACCGACCACGTCCGCCGCGACTTCACCGCCACCCGCCCCGGGGCCAAGCTCGTCGGTGACATCACCTATGTCCGTACCGGCGAAGGCTGGCTGTATCTCGCCACGGTCATCGACTGCTATTCACGGAAGGTTCTCGGCTGGTCGATGGCCAGTCACATGCGGACCGAACTCGTCGTCGACGCATTCACCATGGCCGCGTCCCGCACCACCCTTGCACCGAACGCGGTTTTTCACTCGGATCGCGGTACGCAATACACGTCCGACGCCTACCATCGCACGCTGGCACGACACGGCGTGCGACCTTCCGTAGGCGCCACCGGAGTGTGCTGGGACAACTCCGCCGCCGAATCCTTCTTTGGCACCCTGAAAAACGAACTCGTCTATCGGGAAATTTACCTAACCCGTCGTGCCGCCCGCAGTGCGATCGCCGAGTACATCGAAGTCTTCTACAACCGGCAGCGACTCCACTCCACCCTCGGCTACCACACCCCGGAACACGTCGAACGTCTCTACCTGACGAGTCGGACATCAATACCAGAGGCGGCGTAAAGCTGATATAGTCCAGTTATCGCGTGTCCGTAGAATGGGCAGCACCTCATTCCGCGCCGGGGACGTGTCACCGGAGATCACACAGGCGTTCAACGACGCGGGCTTCATCATCCTGCTCGGCACCTGGATGCCGTTCACGATCTGGGCCATCGCGCTCGGACTGAACATCCTGCTGGACAAGGCGACACCGGTTTTCCCGCGCTGGACGGGATACTTCAGCATCTGGTCAGGCGTGTGCTTCATGCCCGGTGGGACGGTCTGGTTCTTCAAGAGCGGGCCGTTCGGCTGGACCGGTGTGGTGTGTCTGTGGGCACCGTTCATGGTCTTCGGCGCCTGGGTGCTGTACTTCAGCTACCTGTCGATGCAGAACGTCAAGCGCGGCTTCGTCCATGAGCAAGATCTTTCCACCGTGTCGTGACCATGAGCGTGCCGTCCGCGGTGGATCCGTTCGCGGATCCGTTCGCCTCGCACACCGCGAGGGCGCCCCGGTGGCGCCCTCGCGGCGGAGGCCGGGTGCCGGGCGAGATCGGCATCTGGGTTTTCATCTTCGGGGACATGCTCGTCTTCGGGTTGTTCTTCGGTGTGTTCGTCTACGAACGGTCGCGGAGCGTCGAGCTCTTCGAACACGCTCACGAGACCATGGACCTGACGTTCGGCGCGGTGAACACGTTGTTGTTGCTGACCGGGTCGATGTTTGTCGTGCTGGGCCTGAACACGCTGCGCGGAGGGGCTTCCCGGACCGGCTCGCGGATGATTCTCGTCACGCTGCTCTGCGGCGCTGGCTTCGTCCTCAACAAGTACCTGGAGTACTCGGACAAGATTGACGCGGGACACACACCGTCGGTCAACAGCTTCTACATGTACTACTTCGTCTTCACCGGTATCCACCTGTTGCACCTGCTGATCGGAATGATCGGCCTTGTGATCATGTACAGGATTGCCCGCAAACCGGTCCTGGAGGCCAGGGACATACGTAATCTTGAGGCCGGAGCCTGCTACTGGCATCTTGTCGACCTGCTCTGGATCGTTCTGTTCGCGCTGCTGTACCTGATGAGGTGACCAGATGTCGACGCATGTCGGGAGCACCGTCGTCAAGGGTTCTGCCGCCAGGATTTCTGTCGTCAGGAATCCAACCGTTGTCGCCTGGCTCACGCTCATGGGCGCGACCGTGCTCTCCTGGTATCTCGGGGAAGGTCATGGCGCCCGGGAGGCCGCGACGGTCGGTGTGATTGTGGTGGCGTTTTTCAAGGTGTACCTCGTCGGTCGGTACTTCATGGAGATCCGGGAAGCTCCACGGATACTGCATCTTCTGTTCGCCGGGTGGGCCGTGGTGGTGTGTGCGGTTCTCGTGGCCATGTACCTCACTGCCGGCGGCTAAAACGAGCGGCCGATGCCGTGGTGCGGGGCCGTGTTTTCCGGAGGCGTAACCGGTGTCTTTCCCGAGCGTGTTCGTTGCCGACCGTGGTGCTGTTCAGGAACGAACAGTTGTTTTATACTGAAATGACTGTGACCGTGGCCGACGGGGTATCACGGTCCTCAGTAAGTCGACAGGACGGAAGGGGCATGCTGTGACTGCATCAGAATCAGGCGGAAGTGCTCTTCTTGAGGGACGTACGGTTTTGATTACCGGCGCCGGCTCCGGTATCGGTAGAGCGACCGCGCACCTGGCGGCCGAGGCGGGCGCTCTCGTCATCGCGATCGACCTGAAAGGTCAGGACGAGACAGCCGCGGCCATCACCGAGGCCGGCGGCAGGGCCGAGGCCCGAGCCCTCGATGTCTCGGATGCCGCAGCCTGGCAGATCCTCGTGGACGACGTGATCGAGTCGCATGGCTCCATCCACGGGCTCGCCAGTATCGCCGGCATCGTGTCGGATGTCGACAGCCTGCTCTCGCAGACGGAAGAGGGCTGGGACCGCATTCTCGCCGTCGATCTCAAGGGTGTCTGGCTCGGTGCGAGGGCGGTGGTCCCGGCCCTGCTGGAAAACGGTGGCGGCAAGATCGTCAATATTGCGTCGACGGCGGGTCTCATTGGTATGCAGAATGTGCTCGCCTACTCCGCGGCCAAGGGTGGGGTCATCGCTCTGTCACGACAGGTGGCCGTCGAGTACGCCGCGCGCAACATCCAGATCAATGTCATTGCTCCAGGCGTCACCCAGACGCCCATGCTGGGCGATATCACGGAGGAGCTGCTCACCACGGTTACGGCGGCCACCCCGGCGGGCCGGTTGGGCCGGCCAGAGGACATCGGCAACCTGGTCGTCTACCTGCTGAGCCCGAAGAGCGACTTCATCACCGGCCAAGTCATCCCGGTGGACGGGGGCTGGACCGCCCAGTAGAAAAGAGCGTCGCCGCCGTTCGCCACCACGGTTGTCCCGCGAATTCCTGGCCGGGGCCGTTCACGCCGGCTCCGGTGGATCTCACGGGCACGGGTGCGCCAACCGGTGCGGTCCTCCTGATCCGGTGGGCGATGCCCATGCGCGGCACCCGGTCGCCAGCAGAGCTGGTAGGCGCTTTTCGGATGGCGCGTCCACAGGCGCTGGCCGACGGAGCGCTGGTCGCGGGGCCTGGTGGGCTGTACGGGCCTGGCGTGCCGCGCGCACGCCGCCGGCGCGGCAGCGTGCGCGACCTCGTACGACCTGACCGGCGCACCTCGCTCGTAGGTCGCATCCGGACCGGGCATCGGGTGTGTACGTTGCCGAGCCGAACAGGACACATCTTCCACGCCGTTCTTTCGCCTGTTACGAGTTCGTTTTTCAGGCCTGGCGTGGATGCGCCCGAAGGGCGCCGTAAATGCTCTTGGAACGCTGTCTTTTCGTGTGCTTTCCGGAATGTTTGACGGCGGCTGTCAGGTCGCGCGGAGAAGGCGACTGATCTAATCATGAATGATGCCGTGGAATTTTTCTGAGGCGCTCTGTCACGAGCGCCCACTAGTCCTGAAAACCTGTCGTCGGCCGATTCTGCCACTGCCGGACGGTCGTTTTCCCGCGGTGGTCGTGAGGGCTGGACAGGTGTTCCGTCCTCGCTGTCCGACGTCTGGTCGACAGGGGCTGTTGTGATGCGTTCGGGGCCGTAGTTCCTCTTGCCGGCACGAGTTCTGGCAGCGGGAGTCCCGTCGACGACGGTGCGGTGGATCCACGGAAGCGATGCACCGCCAAACTGATCAAGGAGACAGATGGCACAGCAGGTTGCAACCGGAGCAGGCAGCCACCGCTCAGGTTCCGGCACCATTACCGAGAGTGTTCTGACAAGGCTGCCACCACTTCTTCAGCGAGTGGTCGTCGACGTCGGACAGTGTGGGCAGTTACTCGGGCGGCTGGTGACCACGGCGGTACGCCAGCCGCGGGGGTACTGGGGGAGTACCCGTGACGAGATGTACGCGATGCTGCGTTTCTGCTGGCTGCCGTGCGTTCTCGCGGTCGGCGGCTTCACCTTCCTCATCGCGAACTACGCGTACGACCTGCTCAGCCTGCTCGGTGGGCAGAACCGGATAGGTACCTACTTCGTGATGGCGAGTATCCGAGAGATCTCGCCTTTCTGTACCGGAATGGCTGTCGCGGGGGTGATGGGAACCGCAATGGCCGCGGACCTCGGTGCCCGGCGCATCCGGGAGGAGCTCGACGCGCTGAAGGTGCTCGGTGTCGACTCGACACGGATGCTGGTGCTTCCTCGGGTGCTCGCCATCACGATCATGACGGTGGCCTTCACCATTATCGGCGGACTGCTCGGCATCATCATGGCCATGACCTCCGCGACCGTGTTCGGCACGACGTCCGTCGGAGGTTATTTTGCGAACTTCCTGTCGAGCCTGACCACTCCCGAACTGGTCGGTGTTGTGGTCAAGTCCACGCTGACCGGCACGTTCATCGGCGTTGTCTGCGCACAGAAAGGGCTCACCGTGCGCGGTGGGTCGGAGGGTGTCGGACGGGCTGTCAACGAGGCGGTGGTGCTGTGTTTCGCCGCCGTGTGGGTGATCAATTTCGTGCTGAACGCGACGATGCTGGGCCTGAATCCCGACATGTTGGTGAACCGGTGAAAGGGGGTCGACAATGACTGTGGCAGCAGACAGCGGCGGCGTCGCGGCGAAGCCGTCGACAGAGGCCGGCACCGGCAGCTTCGGTTCCTACACTGGTGAGGGGTCGCTGATACGCGACCTCGGTGAGATCGCCAGATTCACGGTCACCTCCGTGCGCCGTATGCCGGGTGTGCGGCACTATGGCTCCGAGGTGCTGCGACAGGCCGGTATAATGATCCTGTCCAGCTCCGGGATCATCTGGTTCATGATGGGGATGCTGGCCGCGGAGGCCTCGCTGGAAGGCCACTATCTCCTCAGCCAGCTGGGCGCCGGCAGCTATACGGGAGTGTTCACCTCGACCGCCGACTACACGGTCGCTCCCGAGATGTGGGGCTGGATTCTTTCGGCGAAGGTCGCCTGTGGGCTGGTCGCCGAGCTCGGGTCGATGCGGATCAGCGAGGAGATAGACGCGCTTGAGGTCATGGGCCTCGACCCGCACTCGTATCTCATCAGCACCCGGCTGCTCGCGGTCATCATCATCACGCCGTTCATGTTCATGATAGGTACCGGGATCATGTACGGCGTCCAGTACGTGTTGAACGTACACGTGTTCCACAGTGTGTCCGCGGGCGGTTATCTCTCCGTCTTCTGGGCCTTCCAGACCCAGCAGGACGTGCTGTTGTCACTGGCCATGGGCGCGATCATGGGAATGATGATTGTCACCGTCGGCTGCTACTACGGATACACGGCCAGTGGCGGGCCGGTCGGGGTCGGCAAGAACACGGCGAAGTCCATGGTGATCAACCTGGTCATCGTCAGCGTGGTCGGGGCGGTATTCCAGCAGATGTTCTTCGGGTCGCTGACACGCGCGCCCATCGGGTACTAGTGTCCTGAGTCGTTGATTCGCTGGCAGTAGGCGGCGAGGGTCTCGAGGATCTCGTCGGCGGTCTTGGCCCAGACGAACGGCTTCGGGTCCTTGTTCCAGGCGTTGATCCATCGGCGGATGTCGGCTTCGAGTTCGACGACCGAGCGGTGCGTCGATCGGCGCAGCTTGCGGGTGGTCAGCTCCGCGAACCAGCGCTCGACCAGGTTCATCCACGACGCCGAGGTCGGGGTGAAGTGCAGGTGGAAGCGGGGGTGGCGCAGCAGCCAGTTCTTCACCGCCGGGGTCTTGTGGGTGGCGTAGTTGTCCAGGACCAGGTGCAGGTCGTAGCCCTTCGGGACCGAGGAGTCGATCAGCTTGAGGAAGCGCAGGAACTCCTGGTGACGGTGCCGCCGGAAGGTCTGCGCGATCACCGACCCGGACGTCGGGTCGAGCGCGGCGAACAGGCTGGTCGTGCCATGGCGGACGTAGTCGTGGGTCATCCGCTGCGGGGTACCCGGCATCAGGGGCAGCACCGGTGCCGTGCGATCCAAAGCTTGCACCTGCGACTTTTCGTCGACGCAGAGCACGATCGCCTTCTCCGGCGGGTCGAGGTAGACCCCGACCACGTCACGGACCTTGTCCACGAACAGCGGGTCGGTGGACAGCTTCCACGTCTCGACCAGATGCGGCTTCAACCCGAACGCCCGCCACATCCGTGACACCGTCGACTGCGACAGCCCACTGGCCCTCGCCATCGACCGCGATGTCCAATGGGTATCGCCGTTCGGTGGCTTCTCCTCCAACGTCCTCGCGATCACCGCCTCGACCTGGGCGTCGGTGACCTTCCGAGGCGCTCCCGGACGTGCCTCGTCTGACAGGCCCTCCAGCCGGTCGACCGCGAACCGCTCCCGCCATTTCGCGACCGTTCCCCGGGTGATCCCGAGCTCGGCCGCGACCCCCGAGTTCGTCCCACCGTCCGCGCAGGCCAGCACGATCCGCGAGCGCAACGCCAGCGCCTGCGCGGTCTTCCGCCGTCGGGCCCAGCCCTCCAGCACCGCACGCTCAGCAGACGACAACTCGATGGGATCCGCGCTCGGGCCAGGCACCAGCCCATTCTATCTGCACACGAATCAACGACTCAGGACACTAGACCATGTCCGGCAGATGGTCGACCGTACGGGTGCCGCGCCCGTACGGACCGACGCCCATCAGATATGGAATGATGAGATGACCGACGCGATGCTGGCACAGTTCGCGTTCGCTGCCGTTTTCTTCGTTATCGGATGCTGGGGGCGACGACACGCCGCCGATCTCGTTTCTCGGGCTCTTTCCCGCGAAGCGCGGACGGCAAAGGAACAGTCGTTGCGCCGGGGAGCGCGCTACTGTCAGATCGTCGCGGCGCTCTTCATCCTGTTCGGCGCGACCGGGCAGACATTTCCGCTTGGCCTCCCATTCGACGGTTACATGTAACGGGAAATACGGATCGAAATACGGATCGTGATGGCAGTGCTGTCGACCAGATGCGAGCGGGACCCGGGCCGGGAGGCGCCCGCGCCAGTCCGGCGCGGGCGCCACGGCGGTGACAGAGCGCTTCCGCGCGCTCGGCTGACCTGCTTCAGGACGGCTCCCCTTCCTGTCTGGTGCCACGCGTCTTCCGGACGCTGGGACTGGTCGCGGCATGTCCCGACGTGCTGGGCTGGCGGGTGTGACGCGTGTTGTGCTGGCACCCGACAAGTTCAAGGGGTCGTTGAGCGCTGCCGAGGTGTGCGCGGCGTTGACCGAAGGGCTGCGCGTGGCCCGCCCGGATGTACGCACGGTGTCCCTTCCGGTGGCGGACGGCGGTGAGGGCACGGTCGAGGCCGCGCTGTCGGCGGGATACCGGCGGGTCGCGGTGACCGCGGAGGGGCCCACGGGTGAGCTCGTCGACACGGCCTACGCCGAGCGCGACGGCACCACGATCGTCGAACTGGCCGATGCCTGCGGCCTGCGCCGGCTGCCGGGCGGGCGTCCCGCGCCGCTGACGGCGTCCAGCTACGGAGCGGGGCAGGTGGTCGCTGCCGCTGTGCGTGCCGGCTGCCGGCGGGTGGTGCTCGGTATCGGAGGGAGCGCGAGCACCGACGGCGGCGCCGGGCTCGTCGAGGCGCTGGGTGCCATCCTGCTCCCCGCGGGCCCCGTGGAGCAGCGTCTCCGGGGCGGGCGTGCCCTCGCAGCCCTCGACGGTGTCGATCTGTCCGGGTTGGAGCCGCGGCTGCGTGACACCGAGCTGGTTGTCGCCTGCGACGTCGACAGTCCGTTGCTGGGCCCGCACGGCGCCGCTGCCGTGTACGGCCCGCAGAAGGGTGCCACACCGGACGATGTCGCCTTCCTGGAACGGGCGCTGGCCAGGTGGGCGACGGTCGTGGCGGTCGAGACCGGAACCGATCACCGGTGGGCCCCGGGGGCGGGCGCGGCGGGCGGTGTCGGCTTCGCCGCCCTGTCGCTGCTCGGAGCCCGGCTGTGTCCCGGGATCGACCTGATACTCGATCTTGTCGGTATTGACGACGCGCTGCGCGGGGCCGATCTGGTGGTGACGGGGGAGGGGTCGCTCGACGAGCAGACACTGCGTGGGAAGGCCCCGGCCGGGGTGGCGGCCCGGGCGCGTGCGGCCGGCGTACCGGTCGTCGCGGTGGCGGGACGCTCGCTGCTGGATCCCGCGGCGCTGACCGGCGCCGGTTTCTCGACGGTGCGCACCCTCGCCGAGCTGGAACCGGATGAGCGGGTGAGCCTGTCCCAGGCAGCTGACCTGCTGCGCCGTCTCGCGCCCCGACTGATCGATCGGTCCTGGCCGGATGGCCCGGCCTGTTCCGTGGCTGCTACCCGTCCCGCTGATCGTACGGAGGCCGGCGACGGAAGATGACCATTGCTGGGATGCCGACGGCGAGCAGCGCCGCGAACGCCGCGAATGGAAGGATGGCGCCGCCGGAGCCCCCCGTCCGGTCGGAGCGTAGGGACTGCGCTATCGCGTAGGCCTCCTCGGTGTTCTCCGTCGGCCTGACCTGCCCGGTCTGGACCGCCCGTACGGATTCGACCGGTTGCACGGCGAAGGTGTACCCGGTCGCACTGCTACCGACCCGGTCGAGGACGATGTTGCTGAACGTGTCCGGGTCGAGGATCGCGCGGATGGCGGATCTGCCGCGTGAGGTGTCCTGTCGGACGGCGTACACGCCTGGCACAAGGTCGTCGAACGCCCATTCTCCGGACGCGTCGGTGGTGGTCTCCCGCAGGACGGCCGTCCCGTCCGGGCTCGTGCCGGTCAGTTGGATGGCCACGTCAGGCGCGGCGGACTCGCCCGCGTCCTGTCGCCCGTCGCGGTCGGCGTCCAGGTAGGCGTTGCCGCTGATACTGGAGCGGGCCGAGGCGCCGAAGTCGCCGAACGGTCTGAGCAGATCGGCCAGCTGCCGATGACCTTCGCTGTTCGGATGGTAGATCAGGCTCTGGTCGAGGGCGAGGAAGCCGTCGAGGAACTCGTGTATCCAGCGGTTCGGATTTCGCTGGTCGACGGCAGGGTCCGGTTCGTGGCCGGCGAAACGGCATTTGACGGTGTCGACCACGGTGACGAAACGGCCCGGCGTACCGACCGAATCCGCCGGCAGGGCGTCCAGCGAGCAGCTGTGCGCGGCGGGGTCGGAGGGCCCGGTGAAACCCAACGAGCGGTTCACCGTGTCCGCGGCGGCGATCTGCATGCCGTCCCCGCGGTCGCCGAGTTCCCGGACCGCGGCGGACGGGTCGAAGACCGTCCCGTTCAGGGCGTCCTGTGCGCCTGGTGGCAGGTAGTGTTCCCGGCTGGACAGGTACGGGTAGGTGACCAGGGCCACCCGCCCCCCGGGCGGCATCCGCTCCCGCAGGCGGGTGAGCAGGGTGACCAGACGGCTCCGGACCTCCGTGAGGTCGTCCGTTGCCCGCTCGGTGAGCCGTTCGCATTCGGCGATGTCCCCGGCGGGTATCCCGAAGAGCTTCGGAACATCGAAGGCGAAGCAGCGCAACACGATGTCGGAGAACTGGACGTCGTTGCCGCCGATCGTCAGCAGGACCAGGTCGGTGTCCGCGCCGACCGCGTCGAGCTGCGGTGCGACCACCCGGGTGCACACGGCGGACGCGATGCCGTAGGTGACATCGACCGGGCCGATATCGGCGGTTTCCTCCGGCCCGAACCCGGACGAGCAGTCCCGCGACAGGCGGTCGGAGACGGCAGGATCGTTCGCGGTCTCGCCGCCGCGCAGTGGGGTCCGGTAGGTGTGCTGATCCATCCTGCGTGGGTTGAGAAGATCGTTCGTGGTGGCGCCGCTGCACGCCCGGTTGACATAGGTGACGTCGTATCCACGTTCGTCGCGCAGCCACTGGGCATATTGTTCGCCCCAGCTCACCGTCGAACGGTGGCATCCACGTGGTCCGTTTCCGGTGTCGTAGGTGCCGGCGCCCGCACCGTTCCCGGCGGCGTACGAATCGCCGAGCTGGACGATCGAAAGATGGGAGGTCACCACGTCCGCGGTGTTACCCGGCTCGGGAGTGGCGGTTGGTAACAGGGCGGCTGGTGACGGGGTGGCTGGCGACGCGGTAGCTGGCAACGGGGTGATTGGTAACGGAGCGGTTGGTAACGGGGCGGGCCGTGTGGTGGTGGCTGCGGTCGGTTCGGCGGCGGCTGGCCGCCCAGTCATGATCATGGCTGTGAAAAGGATCGTGGGGACGACGATCCTGGCGGTGATCCGGAAAACCGGCCCGCCCGTGCCGCGAAAAGGGAGTGATCGGCCTGTTTCCGCTCTTTCGGTCGCCCTCGATATGAGGACGGGTTCGCATCCGGCCACCGCGTCGCCCCCGAAGCTCGAGCCGTCAGTGGCGCACCTGGAAGCGGCACACCTGGAAGCGGCACACGTAGCAGTGCCGAATACATTTCGATACGAAGGGTAACCGACTCGGTCGTGACGGGCAAGCATGGCGCCGGGACGGGGATGCCGGGCCGGCGCCGGGGCGGGCGGCTCAGCGCCAAGGTGAGCAGGGATGCGGGCAGGGAGGTGGGCAGGCTGGCACCGGGGCGGGCGGGTCAGCGCCGACGGCGCAGGATGCGGTTGCCGAGCCGCGTGATCGGGTCGTATGCGGTGTCGACGACCCTTTCCTTGAGCGGTATGATGGCGTTGTCGGTGATCGAGATGTGCTCCGGGCAGACTTCTGTGCAGCATTTCGTGATGTTGCAGTACCCGATGTCGGCCTGTCCGCGCAGCAGATCTCGCCGATCATGTGTGTCCAACGGGTGCATTTCCAGTTCGGCGTACCGGATCATCAACCGTGGGCCGGCGAAGACGGGCTTGTTCTCCTCATGATCGCGGATGACATGGCAGACCGTCTGGCACAGGAAGCACTCGATGCACGTGCGGAACTCCTGGACGCGGTCGACGTCGGACTGCTTCATCCGGTGGTGCCCGTCGTCCCCTGCCGGTGCTCCCGGGGCGAACGCCGGCACCTGCGCGGCCTTCTCGTAGTTGTACGAGACGTCGGTGACCAGATCCCGGATCACCGGGAACGTCCGCAGCGGCGTCACCGTGACGGTGTCCGTGGGCGCGAACAGGTTCAGCCGGGTCATGCATGTCAGCCGGGGGCGGCCGTTCACCTCGGCGCTGCACGACCCGCACTTGCCGGCCTTGCAGTTCCAGCGGACGGCCAGATCGGGCGCCTGCGTCTGCTGGAGCCGGTGCAGCGCGTCCAGGACGACCATGCCCTCTTCGACACCGACCGTGTAGTCCTGGAGATCACCACTGTCGGCATCGCCCCGCCACACCCGCAGCGAAAGATCGTAGGCTGCCATCAGGAGCCCTTCCCACCGGCCGGTGCGCCCCGATCCGCCCGGGATTCCGCGCCGGCATCCTCGAACAATGCGGCCAGCTCCGGTGGCATCGCGGGCAGGGGCTCGGTGGTGAGCACGAGCCGCCCGTCGCGCAGCCGGAGCACGTGGTTCAGCGTCGCGAACGCCGGGTCCGCGGACGGGTAGTCGTCGCGGGTGTGCCCGCCGCGGCTTTCCCGGCGGGCCAGCGCGGCCGTGGTGATGCACTCCGCGACGGTGAGCAGCGATCCCAGGTCGAGGGCGAGATGCCAGCCCGGGTTGTACTGGCGGTGCCCGACGACCGCGACGTGCCGCGCGCGGGAGCGTAGCGTCTCGATCTCCTTGAGCGCCCGGACCAGCTCGGACTCGGTCCGGATGATCCCGACCAGGCGTTGCATCACGTCCTGGAGGTCGTTCTGGAGCTGGTAGGGGTTTTCCGGCGGATGGGACGGCGAGACGCTGGTCCTGGCGCTGTCCCTGGCGGAGGTGGTGCCCCTGGCGGAGCTGGCGGTGCCCTCGGCGGAGGCGGTGCCGGCCTGCACGGAGCCCGGGGTGAGGGCCGCCGCGAAGGGCGCGAGGGCCGCCGCGGCCGTCGCGTCGATCTGCGCGTCGTCGGCCACGGCCCGCTTGCGCGCCGGTAGCGACTGGGCGTAACGGGCCGCGTGCAGTCCTGCCCGCCGTCCGAAGACCAGCAGGTCGGACAGGGAGTTGCCGCCGAGCCGGTTGGAGCCGTGCATGCCGGCGGCGCACTCGCCCGCGGCGAACAGCCCAGGCACGGTCGCCGCGGCGGTCGACGGGTCGACCTTGATGCCACCCATGACGTAGTGGCAGGTCGGGCCGACCTCCATCGGCTCCCGGGTGATGTCGACGTCGGCGAGTTCGGTGAACTGGTGGTACATCGACGGCAGCCGGCGGCGGATGTACTCCGGGTCGCGGCGCGAGGCGATGTCGAGATGGACCCCGCCGTGCGGTGAGCCGCGGCCGGCCTTGATCTCGGCGTTGATGGCCCGCGCCACCTCGTCGCGGGGGAGCAGTTCCGGCGGCCGGCGGGCGGTCTTCTTGTCCGTGTACCAGCGGTCGGCCTCCTCCTCGGAGTCGGCGGTCTCGGCGGCGAAGACCGGTGGGATGTAGTCGAACATGAAGCGGCGCCCCTCGGAGTTGAGCAGCACGCCACCGTCGCCCCGGACACCTTCGGTGACGAGGATTCCCTTCACCGAAGGTGGCCAGACCATCCCGGTGGGATGGAACTGGACGAACTCCATGTCCATCAGCGCGGCCCCGGCCCACAGCGCGAGCGCGTGGCCGTCGCCGGTGTACTCCCACGAGTTCGACGTCACCTGGTAGGACTTGCCGATCCCCCCGGTGGCGAGCACCATTGCGGGCGCGTCGAAACGCACGAAGGTGCCGGACTCGCGCCAGTACGCGAAGGCGCCGGCGATCCGCCCGGCCACGCGCGCCGAGCCGCGTTCGCGCGCCGGGGCGGGCGCCGGGGCGGACAGTGCGTCGGGTTCGCCCGACGCCCGCCCGGCGCCCGGCGTATCCGCTGCCCCCGGCACGGTCAGCAGGCGTAACACCGTGCACTCCATGAAGACGTCGATCCTCTTGCTGATCAGCCGGTTCTGCAGGGTGCGGATCAGCTCGAGGCCGGTACGGTCCCCGACGTGCGCGAGCCGGGCGAAACGGTGACCGCCGAAGTCGCGCTGGAGGATCCGGCCGTCCGGCGTCCGGTCGAAGACCGCGCCCCATTCCTCCAGTTCCCAGACCCGTGCCGGGGCCTCCTCGGCGTGGATCCGGGCCATCTGCCACTGGTTGAGCATCTTCCCGCCGCGCATCGTGTCGCGGAAGTGCGTCTGCCAGTTGTCCTCGGGCCAGACATTGCCCATCGCGGCCGCGATACCACCCTCGGCCATCACGGTGTGGGCCTTGCCGAGCAGGCTCTTGCAGACGACGGCGACCCGGGCACCCTGCTCATGCGCTTCCAGCGCGGCCCGCAGGCCCGCTCCGCCCGCGCCGATCACGACGACGTCGTATGTGTGTCTTTCCGATGTGCTCATGGTTTATGTGGTCACCACCGCACGTTGTTCGCGGGATGCCTGGTTCACCAGGTGTCCGGCCGGCAGGTGTCCGGCCTGCGATGTACGTCTGATCCGTGCATGTCCGATCCGTGGGATGTACCCAGCCCGGTGGGGCGTCCGGTTCATGGGATTCATGGGATTCATGGGACGCCGGATCCGCGCCGGTCCTGGCACCGGCGGGATCCGGGCGGGTGCGCGGTGGCGACACCTCGGAGCGCCCGGCACCTCAGGCCACCCAGTGGTAGTCGTGCAGATGCCCTGCCGCGACCAGCCAGATGTAGAGGTCGGTTATCATGATCCACAGCAGGCTCGCCCAGGCCCACACCATGTGCCGCCGGTTGAGCGCCGACACCGCCTGCCACATCTGTCGGCGTATCGGATGCGCCGACAGCGTCCGCAGCCCGCCCCCGCACAGATGCCGGAAGGAATGGCAGGAAAAGGTGTAAAGACCCAGTAGGACCACGTTGACCATGAGCATGCCGGTACCGACCCCGACGCCGAAATGACCGTCGAAACCGAACGCCCCGACGGCCTCGTAGGCGAGCAGGCCGATGAACAGTACGCCGAAATAGAGGAAATAGCGGTGTACGTTCTGCATGATCAGCGGCAGCCGGGTCTCGCCGCTGTATTTCCGCCGGGCGTCCGGCACCGCGCAGGCCGGTGGCGCCCACCAGAACGACCGGTAGTACGCCTTCCGGTAGTAATAGCAGGTAAGTCGGAAACCGAGTGGAAAAATCAGGATCGGTATGGCGGGCGAGATCCAGGGAAGATCGCCGAAGAATCCGGAGCCGAGCGCGTCGCGCGGGCAGGAATCGGTCAGGCAGGGTGAATAGAACGGTGACAGGTACGGGTCGGCGTAGTAGGCGGCGTTCCGGAAGGCCGCCCACGTGCCATAGCCGACGAAGCCGGTGAGGACCGCCACTGTGACGGCGGGCGCCACCCACCAGTGGTCCTGCCGCAGGCTCGCCCGGGCCGCGCCGCCGCGGCCGGCGGCCATGCCGGCGGGTCCCTGACCGTCGGCACGGGTGTGCGTCTGCGTTGCCATAGCACTCCCCGCCCTTGTGAGGCCTCCGGAGCCGCGCAAGAGGAGCCATGGTCGCGTGGCCGTCGGTCTGCCGGCCCTACTGGGCCTTTCGGCCTGCCGGCCACCCGCCGTCAGCCGTTGGAGGCGCGATCAGGGTAACCCGAGTCGCTCGTGATCGCGCCTCCAGTGGTTACTTTCCGTGGTGGTGGTCGTGTCGTCGGTCGATACCGGCGTCAAGCTGTGGTCCGTGCTCCGGATCGCCGTCGCGGCGTCACACCCGGGCGCGTCGCCGCCGCGACGACACGGCGCGATACCGCTGCCAGCCGCCGGCGACGCCCTCGTCGTCGCATTCTGGCTGGAATTCCGACTCACCGTGGCGGGCCGGTACGAACACCGGCTCGGGGGATTCGCAGGTAGTGTCCGTCGGCGGTTTGTCGGAACTGTCGATTTCCGTCGGAATGGCAGTTTCGGCGGCCAGGTCGTCAATGTCCTCCATGACCCGGCGGACGTCCGCCGCCAGTCGGTCGGCAGCCCTTGAGTTCGGTGCCTGAATGCGCAGGCGCTGGATATGGCGTTGTGCTTCCTGAACCGCTGTGGTTACGGCAGAAAGCTCCCCCCGCAGGCTTGTCGACTGCACGATTCGCCACCTCCGTGGTACTCCGGTCACCGGTCGACGGTGGCCTGGACGGGTGTCCGTGTCCGTGGGAAACCACCGTGCCGGTCATGTGCATGAAATATTGCGTTCACATAGCAGTATGATCCGGATGATGGCGAACCGGCCAGCGGGACGGACTTTTTTCCCGTCTCGAAGTGCCTGAAGTCGGTCGCGGCCCCGTCAGCCCACGGCCTGGCTGGTCGTGGGCTAAGGTTGATCGGCCAGTGCCTGCCGCGCCACTGTGCCGACCGCAACCGCACTGACTGCCTCGGTACCGGCTGCCTCGGTACCGGCTGCCTCGGTACCGGCAGCCACGGCGCTGACAGCCACGGCGCTGACAGCCACGGCGCTGACAGCCACGGCGCTGACAGCCTCGGCCACGGCCGGCATCACGCGCTCGTCGAAGACGCTCGGCACGATGTGGAGCGGGTTGATCTCGTCCTCGCGCAGCACCGCCGCCAGCGCGTGGGCCGCGGCAAGGAGCATGTCCTCGGTGATGTCACGGGCCCGGGAGTCCAGCAGCCCCCGGAAGACGCCGGGAAAGGCCAGCACGTTGTTGATCTGGTTCGGCTCGTCCGAGCGGCCGGTCGCGACGACCGTCGCGTACAGCCGGGCGTCCGCGGGGTCGACCTCGGGGTCCGGGTTGGCCAGCGCGAAGACGATCGCGTCGTCGGCCATGGTCGCGATGTCCGCGCCGGTGAGGATGCCCGGCGCGGACACGCCGATGAACACGTCGGCGCCGATCAGGGCGTCCCGCAGCGTCCCGATGATCCTGCCCGGGTTGGTGTGCGTGCAGATCCACCGGCCGTTGTCGTCCAGGTCGTCGCGGGCCGGCGAGATGATCCCACCGATGTCGGACGCGATCACGCTGCCGCCCGCGCGGCCCGCGCCGGCTCGCAGCAGCAGACGCAGGATGGCCGTGCCCGCCGCGCCCGCCCCGCTGGTGACGATCCGTACGGAGCCCAGCGACCTGCCGACGATCCGCAGCGCGTTGGTGAGGGCGGCGAGAACGACGATCGCGGTGCCGTGCTGGTCGTCGTGGAAGACCGGTATGTCGAGCAGGCCGCGCAGCCGCCGTTCGATCTCGAAGCAGCGGGGCGCGGCGATGTCCTCGAGGTTGATGCCGCCGAAGACGGGCGCGAGCAGCGTCACCGTGCGCACGATCTCGTCGACGTCCTGGGTGTCGAGGCAGATCGGCCACGCGTCGATGTCCGCGAACCGTTTGAACAGCGCGGCCTTGCCCTCCATCACCGGGATCGCGGCGGTGGGGCCGATGTTGCCCAGGCCGAGCACGGCCGAGCCGTCCGAGACCACCGCGACGCTGTTGCGCTTGACCGTCAGCCGCCGGGCGTCGTCGGGCCGGTCGGCGATGGCCAGGCACACCCGGGCGACACCGGGGGTGTAGGCCATGGACAGGTCGTCGCGGGTCCGTAGCGCGACCTTGCTCGCGACTTCGATCTTCCCGCCGAGGTGCAGCAGGAACACCCGGTCGCTGACCCGCCGGACGACGAAGTCCGGCATGTGGCGCAGGGTCTCGGCGATGGCCTGTGCCTGCTCGCCGTCGACGCACAGGCAGGTCATGTCCAGCACGAGCCGGCCCGCGTGTGACTCCGCGACGTCGAGGGCGGTGACCACCGCGCCCAGTTTGCCGACGGCGGTGGTGATCTCACCGACGGTCTGTGACGATGCGGGTACGTCAAGGCGCACCGTTATCGAGAACGAAACGCTGGGGACGGCCACGAACGTGCTCCATCTGTCGTTCGAGCGACAACGTGGGCAGGTGCCCGCATCGATGCTCGCAGCCGCGGTCCCGAATCCGGCGTAGGCCAGGGCGTGGCAGCAAAGATCACAGGGAGTGGGGACGGCGGGAGCGGGGATATCCGGGGTGGGACGCCGGCCTTGCCCGGCCCGCGCAGGACGCGCCCGGCCCGGGACAGGATGCGCCGACCGGGCCGGGATACGCCGACCGGGTCGGAACACGATGGCCAGGACGCTGTGCGGTCAGGACCTGTGCGGTCAAAACGCGTCTTTGGAAACCAAAGGGAAAGTTTCCGGGCGATCTGGCGCTGGCCGGGACAGTTGGCGCTGGCAGGCGCCCGGGCAGCAGGTGATCAGCCGGTGGCCGACAACGTGCCGCCCGCCCGCCGGAACTGGTGGCCCCGGCGGGCGGCAGAAGAGCACCGCTTCCGTCCGGTCGGCCGTCGCCTGCCGCCGCCGCAGGCCGGTGGCAGGCAGGTCGGACAGGCGGACGTGGACAGCGGGCGGAAGCGTGGGGAGTTCCGGCCAGGACAGTCAGGACGTCGCGGGGCGGAAGCCGGACTCGGTGCTCTGCCCGGATGCCGTGGCGCCGCCGGCCTGCTCGCTCCGGCCGTTCTTCTCGCCGGCCTCGAGCACGGGGACGTGCCGGCTCGACGTCGCGGACACCTTCGACAGGCGTAGCTGCAGCACCCCGTCCGCGAGCCGGGCCTCGGAGCTTTCCGCGTTGACGTCCCCGGGCAGCCGTACGGCGTACTCGTACCGGCCGGTGCGGCGCGCCTGCTGGCGCATCACTCCGCTGCGCTCCCGCTCGGTGATCTCGGCGGCGATGGTGACCTCGTTCCCCCGGACGTCGATGTTGACGGCCGGTGCGGGCACACCGGGCAGGTCCGCGTCGATGAGGTAGGAGTCCTCGGTCTCCTCCACGTCGACCGCCGGCGCCCAGGAACGCCGCTCCCTGGCCGTCAGCTCCGGGAACGAGACGTCGAGCAGCCGTCCCATCCTCTCGTAGAGGTCGCCGAACTCGGCGAACGGGTCCCACCCGCGTCGGGCGAGGGGGCCCGGACGGCTGAGCACAGACGGAACGGTCATGGTCGATCACTCCTTCGCGGTTGTTCCTGGCGACTCACTGCTGGCGATGGGCCCGACGCGACCGGTGACAGGCAGTGGGACGCCGGCACGCGATGCCGATATGCCGGCTGGTGCGCCTCCCGGGGTGGACACCACCCCATACGGCTCCTTTCCGTTACCCGGGCAGGCAAACGGCGCCGGCGGCGGGATCCCGGCCCGGGAACCGGACGCCGCCGGACGCGGACCGGATGCCGCCGACGGAACGGGGCTGCCGGCGGAGCCGGGCTGGGTCAGAACACCGCTGTGCCGTGGACGGGTGACGACGCCCGGGCATGGTGGCGGCGTGGGATGCGCCCGGCCCGCGCGGCGAACCGTCCCGCGGTGACGCCGGCCGCCATCGCCGCCGCCATCAGGGCGGGATCCTGGGCGCGGGTCACCGCCGACGCCAGCAGGACGGCGTCACAGCCGAGTTCCATGGCCAGCGCCGCGTCGGAGGCGGTGCCGATCCCGGCGTCCAGGACGACCGGGACCTCCGCCTCGGCGACGATCAGCTCGATGTTGTGGGTGTTGCGGATACCGAGCCCGGTCCCGATGGGCGCGCCCAGCGGCATCACGGCCGCGCAGCCGATCTGCTGCAGGCGTCGGGCGAGCACCGGGTCGTCGTTGGTGTAGGGCAGGACGGTGAACCCCTCGGCGACCAGGCGTTCCGCCGCGTCGAGGAGTTCGACGGGGTCCGGCAGCAGGGTCTGCTCGTCCGCGATCACCTCGAGTTTCACCCAGTTCGTCTCCAGCGCCTCCCGGGCGAGCTCGGCGGTGAGAACGGCCTCGTGGGACGTGCGGCAGCCGGCGGTGTTGGGCAGCACCCGCACGCCGCAGCGGGCGAGCATGTCCAGCATGGAGCCCGGGGTGGTGGTGTCCACCCGGCGCATGGACACCGTGCACACGTCCGTGCCGGAAGCCCTGATCGCCGCTTCCATGACGGCGAGGCTCGGCGCGCCGCCGGTGCCCAGGATCAGCCGGGAGCCGAGCTCCTCACCGGCGATCGTGAACGCGTCGTCGGCCATGTCAGCCTCCCTGGGTGGCGGTCAGGATCTCCACGTGCTGGCCGGCGCGCAGCTCCAGGCTCTCCCACCGGCTGCGGGGGGCGACGACGCCGTCGACCGCGGCGGCGCTCCCGCGGCCGTTGGCGGAAACACTCATCATGATCATGAGTTGGTGCAGTGTGATCCCGGCCGGCACCTGCATGGCCTTGCCGTTCACGGTGAGAGTCATCTGACGTCCTCCCTGGTCGACCGGTTCTCGACGGCCTGGTCCCCGGCGTGGTCGACGGCATGGTCGAACCGGGCCGGGGTGAAGGCAGCGACCTCGTCGGGCAGGGCACCGTCCGCCAGCAGGCCGGCGATGGCGTCCGCCGTCACCGGGGTGAGCAGCACACCGTTGCGATAGTGGCCCACGGCGAGCAGCAGCCCGGGTAGTCGGGATGGGCCGATCAGCGGCGCATTGTCCGGTGAGGCGGGCCGCAGGCCGGTGCTGACCTCCTCCAACTCCGCCTCGCCCACCCCCGGGACGAGGGCCTGGGCGTCCCGGAGCAGCTCGTACACGGCGCCCGCGCGGGGCCGCAGGTCGAAGCCGGCCTCCTCGCTGCTGGCCCCCACCACGATCCGGCCGTCGGCGCGGGGCACCAGGTACACCGGGTGGCCGCGCACCGTGCCCCGCAGCACACAGGTCAGCAGCGGCGGCCCGACGGTACGCAGCCGCAGTGTCTGGCCCTTGACCGGGCGGACCGCCGGCAGCACCCCGGACGGCAGCCCGTCGATCTGGCCCGACCACGCTCCGCAGGCGAGGACGACCACCGGCGCGGTCAGCTCGGTGCCGTTGGCCAGCTCCAGCCCGACGACCCGGTCGCCGCGCAGCAGCCACCGCCGCGCGGCGGTGGGAAGCAGCGTCACCCCCTCGGCCGCGCAGGCCCGCAGCAGCGCGCCGTGCAGGAGCCGGTTGTCGATCTGGTGATCGTCGGGTGCCGACAGCGCGCCGGCCAGGCCGCTCGCCGACGCCGGGACGCGGGCGCGCAGCTCGCGCCGGGTCAGCAGCTCGGTGCGCAGGCCCAGCGAGCGCGCGAAGCCGTGGATGTCGCGCAGACCGGCCATGTCCGCGCTGTCCCAGGCCGCGACCAGCGTCCCGCAGCGCAGGTAGCCGACCTCGGTGCCGCTGCTGCGCTCCAGCTCCGCGACAAACGTGGGGTAGCGCTGTGCCGACGCCATGTTCAGCGCGAGCAGGGGCTGCTCGCCGTAGTGGAGCTCGCTGAGGGGGGCGAGCATGCCCGCGGCCGTCCAACTGGCGCCCGATCCCGGCGCGGGATCGACGACGGTGACGGTCAGTCCGCGCAGACGCGCACGCCACGCCACGCCGAGCCCGATCACACCGGCGCCGGCGACGATGACGTCCGGCCGGGACCCCGGCGCACCCCGGTCGCGGGCCCCGGCTGCGCGTGCCGGCGCGACGGCTGCGCCTGGCGGCATGATGGCTGCCGGCATGAGCCTCCTTATACACTTGGGGTGTCGTTGTCCTCACCGATACCGCTCACCCGATACTGTCAGCCTCAATCGCAAGTTTGGCCTGTCCCGCAGCGGTGGGCAGCGGAAAGACATCCCGTCGATGGGTGAGGCGCCTGTCATGGGCTGAATCATTATGATCGGATTTATCGTGGTGGTACCGGGCGCGGCGGTACCGAACAAGGAGATACCGGATATCGTGGTACTGCCTGACGGCGCTCCGCATTTAGCCTGTGCCCGACGAGCCTGTGCCCGACGGCTGCCGGTGGACGGGGGCGTTGGCCCACGCGGCCGGCGATCCACCGCAGGCGGCCTGGCCGGGGAGACGGCCCGTCCGGCCCGTCCGGCCCGTCCGGCCCGTCCGGCCCGTCCGGCCCGTCCGCTGCCGGCGGTGGCCGGCGGGTATCTGACATGATCGACGGTTACGGGCTGCTGGAGCCGATCGGCTACGGTGGGTTCAGCACGGTCTACCTGGGCCGACAGGAGATTTTCGACCGCCGGGTCGCGGTCAAGGTGATGAACGCCGTCCTCGCCGACCCGGACGCGAAGCGGCGGTTCCTGCGTGAATGCCGGGTGACCGGGCGCCTGACCGGCCATCCGAACATCATCTCGGTTTTCGACGCTGGGACGACCCGGGACGGGCGTCCCTACATCGCGATGGAGTATGTCTCGGGCGGGTCGCTGGCCGACCGGCTGGCCGACGCCGGGCGGCTGGACGCCGACGAGGTGCTGCGCGTCGGTGCGCAGGTGGCCGACGCCCTCGTGACCGCCCACCGCCACGGCGTCCTGCACCGCGATCTCAAACCGGCGAACATCATGATCCGCGAGTCCGGGACCGCCGTGCTCAGCGACTTCGGTATCGCCGTGGTCGAGAACGCGGCGGAGAACACGACCGCGTCGGTGGCGTTCACGCCCCGCTACGCGTCGCCCGAGGTGCTCCAGGGTGGGGAGCACAGCGTTGCCTCCGACATCTTCGGGTTCGGCGCCACCCTCTTCACGCTGCTGGCCGGACAGCCACCGTTCACCGGCCGGATGCCGACGCAGCTGCTGCGGGAGATGCTGGCCGGGCCGCCACCGGCGCTGCCCGACGAACTGGCCGACAACGTCCCCGACGAGCTGGTCGCGCTGGTGCGTCGGACCCTCGCCGCCGCGCCGGACCAGCGTCCCGCCACCGCCGCGGGTGTGCTAGCGGAACTGCGCGCGATAGAGGCCGCTCGCGGCGGCCAGGTCGGCGCGCCCGTCTCCGCGGACGATCCGAAGAAGACGTCGACGGTCACCGGCCGGCTCGCGGATCCCGTTCCCCGGCTGCCGCGGCCCGCCGCACCGCCTGGCGGGACGAGCACGGCACCGACCCTGCCACCACGCCCAGGCGCGGGTCACGTCGCCGGTGGGAACGTGCCACCGGTCGGGCCGGCAGCCGACATCCCCAAGCCGCCCACCGTGGATCCGGCTGCTGTAGACCCGTCCACCACAGATCCGGCCGCCGCGGGCCGTGTCTCCCCGGCACCCGCCGCCACGGGCGCGGCCGGCGGCCCTGCCAGCGTGGACTCTGCCTCTGCCGGCGTGGCTGGCTCCGCTTCTTCGCAGCTCGCCGCGGCAGCGGTCGTGGCCCCGACGCCGGCCGAGCCGGCGTCCGCCACGTCGGCGGTCGTCCCGGAACCCGTCGTCCAGGAGCCCGTCGCCCCAGAATCGGTCATCTCGGAGCAGGTTGTCCCGGGCTCCGCCGAGCCGGTGGCGGTCACGGCGGCGGCTGGCACCGCCGAGCCCGTCGTGCCGGCCGCCGCCGGGCCGGGGAAGCGCCGCCGTGTGCTGGGCGTGCTGGTACCGGTGACAGGCGGCTTCGCGGTGGCGGCACTGCTGCTGTTGCTGTTACCGGGGGTCGGGCTGCGTTCCCCAGCCCCGAGGGTGACCATCTCGGCGGCCCCGCCGTCCGCGCCGGGCGGTGCCACCCCCACCGCGTCCGCTGCCGCCTCGGCTGCCCCGGCCGTGTCGGCTTCCCCCGCGGGGACGCCCGCCGCGGGAGCGTCCGGCGCCGTGCCGGTCGCCCCGGCGGCGCCCGGTGCCGCGGGGCCAGGCCCGACGGCATCCGGCGCGGGGCCGCCGGGCAACCAGGTGCCGAACACGGGGGTACCGGTGGTCCCGCTGCCTCCCCCCGCGCCTTCGCCGGCGCCCAGCAGCGCTGTCCCGTCACAACCGGATCCCGCGGAAAGCTGCACCCCTCGTAACCGAAACGTCACGGACTACGCTGGACGGACCTTCCCCACGTACAACTGCCGTACCTACGCCGGTTCGGCCGTCTACGCCAACGTCCGGGCCGCGCAGGAGTCGGAGGATCTCGACGACAGCGGCTACATGAACGCCGCGTCGGCCGTCTGGGTGGTCTGCCAGCTGCGGGGTCGGGCGAATCCCGTGGTGCAGGGCAACACCAACACCTGGTGGCTGTACACCCAGGGTGACAGCTCCCGGCCCAACACCCACGGGTACACGGTCGCCTGGGGGTATCTGCCGGCGACCGTGGTGGCCCAGGGAGGGCAGAACGAACCGATTCCCGGGGTGCCCACATGCTCGTCGTACCTGTAGGCCCGGGTGCCGGCAGACCCGGCGCCGGGGCCGCTGTTCCCGTTCCGCGGGGCGTCCCGGCGGCGGTCAGACCGGCGGCTGTGGAACCCCTGCCCGGTGTTTCGCTCCACGGCCGCTGTCCCGTCCCACGCCCCGAGGGTTTCGCCAGGCCCGGGAACGGTGTGGGAAGGTGTCCGGCATGACGTACCTGCCAGGCGTCGAGGAGGTCGAGGAGGCGGCGTCGTGGTGGCCGACCCGACCGGCCGGGCGTGTCGGGCGGGCCGGGAACGTGGTTGGGCGGGCCGGGAACGCCGGGGTGGCGGGTTTCGCCCGGGCGGCCGCGGGCGCCGGTGCCGCCGCGCTTCTCACCCACGCGGTCCCCTCGGTGGCCACCCTGCGCCGGCTGCGAACCCAGCTGATGCCCGCGCTCGCCGGGATCGGCGCGCCGGACCATGTGGCGCTCACCTTCGACGACGGTCCGGACCCGGCGTCCACCCCGCTGTTCCTCGACGTGCTGGCCGAACTGGACCTGCGGGCGACCTTCTTCGTTCTCGGGACGATGCTGGAACGCGCGCCGCACCTGGCCGAGCGGATGGTGGACGCCGGCCACGAGCTGGCCGTCCACGGCTGGGACCACCGGCCGATGTTGCTGCGCGGGCCGCGCTCCACCTACCGGCAGCTGTACCGGACCCGGGAACTGATCACGACGCTGACCGGGCGGCCGCCGCGGTTCGTCCGGCCGCCGCACGGCATCCTGTCCGCGGGGTTCCTCCTCGCCGCCCGCAGGCTGGAGCTGACCCCGGTGCTGTGGACGGCCTGGGGCCGGGACTGGACGTCGACGGCCACGCCGCTGACCGTTCTCGACGCCCTCACCCCGGACCTGCGCGGTGGTGGGACCGTCCTGCTGCACGACAGCGACTGCACGTCCGCGCCGCAGGCGTGGCACAGCGCTCTCGGCGCCCTGCCCGAGTTTGCCGCCCGCTGCCACGACCGGGGCCTGCGTCTCGGCCCGCTGGCCGAGCATGGCCTGCGCCCTGGCCCGCTGGCCGAGCACGGCCTTCGCCCTCCCGGCCCGTTGGCCACACACGGCCCTCGCGCCTCCGAAGCGCCGGCCGGGTAACGCGAACCCGTCCCGGAATCACGTGATCGAATTCTGTTGAATCACGAAGCGGGAGAACAAATGCGCTGGCAGCCGTTTACGTACTCGTTTTTCTGGCAGTTGCTTTTCTGGCTGGAATTTCCTGGTTGAAACTGTGGAAGAGAGTGGGGGACGCGGGGCTGTCCGGCCGGTGCGCTGGCGCGGCGCGGGCCACCGGCCCGGCGGGTCAGTGGCCCGGGGACGTCAGGTTGGTGGGTACAGCGAGTAGCCGGGGAAGTTGCCGTACAGTCGCTCCCCGGGATCATCGCCCACGGTGACGGCGTGCACGAGGTGGTCGCCGCCGACGAAGGCCCCTTTCCAGGACGCGCCGCGGCCGCCGAACGGCTCGTCCCGGTCGCCCCGGGACCGCGGCTTGTTGATACCGATCTTGAATGCCTGGACCTCGCCGCTGAGCCGTCGGGCAAGCGTCTCGTCGTCGCAGGCGAGCGAGGCGACCAGCGCGCCGTTGGAGGCGTTCATCGCGGCGAGGAGCTCGGCTTCGGAATCGACCACCACGATCGTGTCCACCGGGCCGAACGGCTCGGCATGGTGCAGCGCGCACGACGGCGGGGGAGCGAGGATGGCCACCGGCGGCACATAGGCCGAGGTGTCCTGCCCGGGCACGAAAGCGCCGTCGGCGATCGTCCCCCGGTACAGCGGCACGCCGCCCTTGCTGACCGCCTCGTCGATCTTCCTGGCGAGATCGGCGGACTTCACCGCGCTGATGACGGGCCCGTAGTCGAGTTCGGGCAGGGGATCGTCGTCGTGCGCGACGGCCAGCGGATGCCCGAAGCGCACCGACGCGACCACGGGCAGGTAGGCCGCGAGGAACTGGTCGAAGAGCTGGCGCTGGACGACGTAACGGGGGTACGCGGTGCAGCGCTGCTTGCCGTACTCGAAGCCCTTCTTCAGGTGCGCGGCCAGCAGGTCCCACTGGGAGAACTCCCAGATGCCCCAGGTGTTGAGGCCCTCCTGCTCCAGGAAGTGCCGCTTGCCGGTGTCGACGAGCGCCGCGGCGACCTGACCGCCCGCGGAACGCCCGCCGACGAACGCCAGGCAGCCGATCTCCGGTGCCCGCACCAGTGCGCTCGACAGCCGGGAGCCGGACCCGGACACCAGCGCCACGGGGAGCCCGGCGCGGTGCGCCAACGCGCAGGCGAGAGTCAGGCAGGCGGCCCCGCCGTCGGTCGGGGTCTTGGCGATCGCGGCGTTGCCGGCGAGGACCTGGACGAGCATGGCGTGCATGAGCACGCTCATCGGGTAGTTCCAGCTCGCGATGTTGCTGACCGGGCCGGGCAGCGGGCCGCGCCCGTCGATCATCCGGTCGATCTCCTCGACGTACCAGCGGACGCCGTCGAGCGCGCGGTCGACGTCGGTGCGCGCCAGCCGCCACGGCTTGCCGATCTCCCAGACCAGCAGCAGCGCGAGCAGGTCACGGTGATCGTCCATGGAGTCCACCGCGGCGGTGACCCGCGCCCTGCGCTCGGCGACCGGTACGTCACGCCAGTGTTTGTGGTCGTCGAGGGTGGCGCGGATCGCCTCGCGCGCCTCGTCCGGCTCGATCATCGGCGGGCCGGCGATGGAAGATCCGTCAACGGGGGTGACGCTGCGCAGTGGTTCCCCGGTGCGGCGCCACTGGCCGCCCCACAGGTTGCGCAGCCGGTCCGGGTCGAAGGCCTCGGGCGCGGCCTCGTGACATCGGGCGTACGCCTCGGACCAGCTCTTACCAGGCTTGATGTGATGGTGGAGCGTGTTGCAGGAAGGTGTGACCATGAACACAGGTTGCCCGTGATCGGCCATGAGTGCCACCAGCACCACGCCTCGAAGTGGCGAACGGCGGGAGTCCGGCCGTGAACGACGGTGGCATGTCGGGCGTTCGGGCAACGGCGGCGAGTATCGCCATCTGAGCGCCCGAACTATTACACAGAGTAGTCGTCACTGAGAGGGTCCCGGTGTCGAATTCACTCCCGCAGGCCTGTTGGTCCCGGTCGCAGGCCCGATGGGGGATGCGTCATATGCCCAGTTCGGGGTTGATGATTCACCCCCTTCGTGGGTATGGTGACGGTGTGTCGTCAGCGTCATAGCAAGCTGGTGGCGCGTATCATTCCGATATGTCGGAAGCGGTATCCGTGCATGACTCGATCGGTGCCGGTGTGGAGACACGGCTCTGTGTAAGTAGCCCATCACATAGAGTGGGCACATGCGTCGATCGCAGTTTGTCCGTCCGGCAGCCCGTTGTTGGACCATCCGTGCCAGATAGCTCCGATCTGTGATGATGATTGGTGTTCTGCCACCTGTGGCACCTCAGTCCGAGCCCATCCGGGTGCTCGTGGTCGACGACCACGAGCTGTTCCTCCAGGGTCTGGAGACCGTTCTCGATCTTGAAGAGGACATCACCGTCGTCGGTCGCGCCGGCGACGGCCGGCAGGCTGTCACGATAGCCACGGGGACCACGCCGGACATCGTCCTGATGGACGTCCGGATGCCGTACCGCGACGGCATCGACGCCGCGAGCGCGATCAAGCGTGAGGTGCCGACCGCGAAGATCGTAATGTTGACGGTCAGCGACGACGAAGCTGATCTTTTCGAGGCGATCAAGGCGGGGGCGGTCGGTTACCTCCTGAAGTCCATCCCGCCGCACGAGGTGGCCAGCGCGGTCCGCGCGGTGCACAACGGGCTGAGCCTGATCAGCCCGTCGATGGCGTCCAAACTCATAGTCGAGTTCGCCGCGCTCGCCCGCGGTTCCGACGACCGGCCCAGCCGGGTACCCGCCCCCCACCTCACCGCCCGCGAACTGGAGGTCCTCAAACTGGTCGCGGAGGGACGGGCCAACCGGGAGATCGCCCGGAAGCTGTTCATCAGCGAGAACACGGTCAAGAACCACGTCCGCAACATCCTGGACAAACTGCAGCTGCACTCGCGGATGGAAGCCGTCATGTACGCCGTCCGGCAGGGCCTCTTCGAGATCGAATAAAGCGAGATCGACCGGAGCGGGGTCGACCAGAGGCTTTCCCCGGATCGTGCTTTCCGTGCGGCTCGCCGGCCCCTGCCTCGCGGGTCGGTCGTGTGTGCGGCCGAGGTGTCACGGGCCGGTGCCACGGGCCGGGGAAGCGTGGGAGACACATGCGGCGCATGGGCTGGTCCGACCCGTTCGGATGGCTGTCCAAGGCAGCCGGACGCGGGCATCCTTGTGGTGTGTGCGTGCAGGCGCCCCGCGGGAGCACTCGGGCACCGCCGGTGGGCCGCCTTCCCGCCCGCGGCGGGTTCTGTCACGCCTACCTCCGAGAGGGCCATGCCTAGTCCCGATACACCCAGTCATAGTCCGACGCCTGCCCTGGACCGGGCCGACCTGGGCAGGCGACAGTGATCGAGTGGCTCCTCGTCCTGATCAGCGTCGCGCTGGTCGGGGTCTGCGGCGTTTTCGTCGCCGCCGAGTTCTCCCTGGTGACGGTCGACCGCATGACCGTCGAACGTGCCGCGGCAGTCGGTGACCGCAGGTCCAGAGGCGTCCTCAAGGCGCTCAGGAACCTCTCGACCGAGCTCTCCGGCGCTCAGCTCGGCATCACCATCACCAATCTGGCGATCGGCTTTCTCGTCGAACCGGCGATCGCGCGTCTGCTCCACGGCCCGCTGAAGGCGATCGGGATACCCGCGGGAATGGCCACCGGCGTCGCCGTGGCGGTAGCCGTGCTGCTCGCCGCGGGCATTACCATGATCTACGGCGAGCTCGTCCCGAAGAACCTCGCGGTGGCCCGGCCGCTGGCGACCGCGCGGATGGTGCAGGGGTTCCAGCGTGGGTTCAGCCGGGCGGCCTCCTTCCTGATCCGCCTGCTCAACGGCGCCGCCGAGGGCCTGCTGCGGCGGCTGGGCATCGAGCCGCAGGAGGAGCTTGCCTCGGCCCGCTCCGCGCAGGAACTGTTCTCCCTGGTCGGCCGGTCCGCGGAGCAGGGTACGCTCGCGCCGGAGACCGCGACGTTGCTGCAACGCTCGCTGGCGTTCGGGCGCAAGCAGGCCGCGGACGTCCTCACCCCCCGGGTCCGCATGTGGACGGTCGGGGTCGGTGACCCGGTCAGCGAGGTGATCGCGCTCACCCGTCGGACCGGGCACTCGCGTTTCCCGGTTGTCGGGCAGGGCCTCGACGACGTGGTCGGCCTGGTCCATGTCAAGCACGCGGTCGCCGTCTCCGAGGACGACCGGGACACCGTGGCCGTCAGCGACGTGATGATCCCCCATCTGAGCGTGCCGTCCACGATCGAACTCGATCCGTTGCTGGAGACACTGCGCCGCGGCGGGCTGCAGATGGCGGTCGTCATCGACGAGTTCGGCGGCACGGACGGCCTGGTCACCATCGAGGACCTGATCGAGGAGTTGGTCGGCGACGTCGTCGACGAGCACGACCGGGTCGGGCTGCGCGCGGCCCGGCGCCGGGACGGGACGTGGCTGCTCTCCGGTCTGCTCCGCCTCGACGAGGTGGCGCAGACCGTTGACGTCCACCTGCCGGTGGACGAGGCGTACCAGACCCTTGGCGGGCTTGTCGCCGACCGTCTCGGCCGGGTGCCGGTCGCCGGTGACGTGGTCGAGGTCGACGGCGTCACCCTCACCGTCCAGCTGATGGACGGCCGCCGGGTGGACCGGGTCCGCCTGGTTCCCGCGCACGTCCACGCCGACGGCGAGCCGCCAACGGACGGCGGCTCTCCCGTGGACGGCGCGTCCCCCAGGGACGGTGACGGTTCCGCGGACGGCGACCGTTCCGGAAACAGCGGCCGTCCCAGGGGCGGGCGGCGCGGCTGCGCCGCCGAGGACGCGATGGGGGCGCTGCGGTGAGCATCCCGCTCGCGCTCTTCCTCACCGTCGTCCTGCTGCTCGCCAACGCCTTCTTCGTGGGAGCCGAGTTCGCGCTGATCTCGGCCCGGCGCAGCGCCATCGAGCCGCTGGCACAGGCCGGTTCGGCCCGCGCGCGGATCACGCTGCGCGCGATGGAGGAGGTCTCCCTGATGCTGGCCGGTACCCAGCTGGGTATCACGGTCTGCACCCTGGGGCTCGGCTCGCTCGGGGAGCCCGCGGTCGCGCACCTGCTCGAAGGCCCGCTCGAGGCGGCCGGGATGCCGCACGCCCTGCTGCACCCGGTCGCGCTCACCGTCGCCATGACGGCGGTCGTGTTTCTGCACGTGGTCATCGGCGAGATGGTGCCCAAGAACATCGCCCTGGCCGGGCCGGACCGCGGCGCCCTGTTACTCGTCCCGCCGCTCGTCGGCGTCGTGCGCTACCTGCGCCCGGCGATCGCGGCCCTGAACGCGGTCGCCAACCTCAGCCTGCGCATCGTCCGGGTGGCGCCGAAGGACGAGGTGGCCAGCGCCTTCACCCGCGACGAGGTCGCCGGCTTCGTCGAGGAGTCCCGCCGGGAGGGGCTGCTCGACGCCGACCAGCACGGGCTGCTCTCCGGGGCGCTGCACTTCGACGAACGCAGCGCGCGCAGCGTCCTGCTGCCCCTCGACAGCCTGGAGACGGTCGAGGTCGGGGTCACCCCCCGGGGGGTGGAGGCGGTGGCTGCCCGGACCGGGTTCTCCCGCTTCCCGGTCCGGGCAGCCACCGGCGAGCTCGTCGGATACCTGCATCTCAAGGACGTCCTGGAAACCAACCCGCGCAAGCGGGCGGCGCCGGTCCCCGCCAAGTGGGTCCGCCCGCTGGCCAGGGTCGGTGCCGACGACCGGCTCGCGACGGTGCTCGCCACGATGCAGCGCAGCGGGGCGCATCTGGCCCGGGTCACCGACCAGGAGGGGCGGATCCTCGGGGTCGTCGCGCTGGAGGACGTCCTGGAGGAACTTGTCGGCGAGATCCGGGACGACAACCAGCCGGCCGCCCGGTGATCCGCCTCTCGAGCGACCCGGTTCTTGAGCGCCCCGGTGTCCGGTGGCCGGTGACCTGGCTCGCGGGTGGCCCGGCGCCCGGGACGCAAGGAGCGTGATCGTGACGCTCCGGGCCGGTTAGCCTTCGTCCATGGCAGGAACCGAAGCGGGCACGGTCGTCGTCAGCCTTCCGGACAAGCGCTGGATCGACCTGGTCGGCCCGATCCCGGCCGTGCGGGCCGTGGTGTGGGACGCCGACTCCGACCCGCGGCGGGCGGGTGTGCTGGACACCGAGTTCCTCGTCCCCCCGTACATGAGGCGGGCGGACTGGTCCCTGGTCAACAGCCTGCCCCGGCTGCGGGTCGTGCAGACGCTTACCGCGGGTTATGAGGATGCCATCGCGAACGTGTCCCCGAAGGTCACTTTGTGTCATGCGGCAGGTGTGCACGACGCTTCCACGTCCGAGCTGGCCGTGGGGCTCGTCCTGGCGCAGCTGCGGGGGATCCCGGCCGCGGTCCGCGCGAGCGGCGCCGCGCGGGGACGCTGGCAGCCGCGCACCCTGCGCTCGCTGGCGGACCGGCGGGTGCTCGTGGTGGGCGCCGGCGGCCTCGGGACGGCCATCGCCGCCCGGCTCGAACCGTTCGAGGTGTCGCTGACCCGCGTCGCGAGCCGGGCCCGGGACGACGGGCGCGGTCACATCCACGCGGTCACCGAACTACCGGCCCTGCTCCCGGAGCAGGACGTGGCCGTCCTGGCCTGCTCGCTCAACGAGAGCACCCGCGGCCTTGCCGACGCCCGGTTCCTCGCCGCGATGCCGGACGGCTCGCTGCTGGTCAACGTCGCCCGGGGAGCGGTCGTCGACACCGACGCCCTGCTCCGTGAGCTGCACGACGGGCGGTTGCTGGCGGCTCTGGACGTCGTCGAGCCGGAGCCGTTGCCCGACGCGCACCCGTTGTGGTCCGCGCCCGGTGTGCTGCTGACCCCGCATCTCGGCGGCAACACCAGCGCGTTCAAGCCCCGCGCCGCCGCGTTTCTCCGGGACCAGATCGCCCGGTTTGCCGCGGGCGACACGCTCCGGGCGATCGTCGCCGGCCCGGCGGCCCCGGCGGCACCCTCCGAGATCGCCATCCCAGCGTCATGACTGAACACAATGATCGATATTTCGGTGCCAGCCAGGCATTCGACCAGCCGCCAAGGGGGTGTCGGGGGGACGGAGTCCCCCTGACATGGGGGTTCCAGGGGGTCCCCCCTGGGCCAGCATGACGCGGGAGCCTGGAAAGGTGGCCGAAGGCCACCGAACAGGATCCAACCGAGGGTGAGTGACGGGACTTGAACCCGCGACACCCGGGACCACAACCCGGTGCTCTACCAGCTGAGCTACACCCACCACGTGCTGAAAACCGCACACTGAAACCGAACCGTCGGCCGTCAGCGGTCGTACACCCGTGACCGGCCGGCCAACTGTTCAGGCCCGGCCCATAGTACCGGTCCGATCGTCCTTCTGGCGAAACGCCTTGCGGTGCCACGGGTGGGTCGAGAGCGTGATCGGACGGTTGCTACTTTCGGATGGTGGCCGTGTTCGGCGGATGGCGAGCGCGCCCGGACGGTGGCCGCGCCCGGACGGCCGCCGGTGGGGTCTGCGCGGCATCCGCCGGGGTGCGGCTGGTGGGGGCGGTCTCTGCCGAGGTGGTGCCCGTCCGGGGGGCGCCCGCCGACGCGGATGGTGGGCTGCCCGCGTCGTCGCCCGCGTCGTCCGTGCCGGTCTCCCGGCCCGCCGCCCGGGTGATCTCCTGCGCCGTTGCCCGAGCGAACTCGCTGGTGGGTCCCGGCTGCGGTACGAAGATCGCCTTTCGGTAGTAGCGCAGCTCGTCGATGCTCTCCTGGATGTCGGCCAGGGCGCGATGCCCACCACGCTTGGCCGGTGCCGCATAGTAGGCCCGCGGGTACCAGCGTCGGGCGAGTTCCTTCACGGTCGACACGTCGACCATTCGGTAGTGCAGGTAGCTGTCGAGCGCCGGCATGTACCGGGCGAGGAAGTTGCGATCGGTAGCGATCGAGTTGCCGCACAGTGGGGCCTTGCCCGCGTCCGGGATCTGATCGCGGACGTAGTCGAGCACCTGTCGTTCGGCGTCGGCCACGGTCAGCGTCGATGCCCGTACGGCTTCGGTCAGCCCCGAGGTGGCGTGCATCTGCTGGACTACGGCATCCATCCCGGCCAGTGCGGTCTCCGGCGCGGACACGACCACGTCCACGCCGCCGCCAAGGATATTCAGTTCGCTGTCGGTGACCAGGCATGCGACCTCCAACAGGAGATCGGAGGCGGCGTCGAGCCCGGTCATCTCACAGTCGATCCAGACGAGGCGATCCATATCTGGTTGACCATAGGGTCTTCGGGCCGGAACGTCACGCGCGGGCCCGCTCCTCGCCGGTCACGGGACGCCGCCACACCGTGATCGCAGGCTGTGTGACCACAGCCAGGCCGGGGGTGAGGCACCGAGCGGGAGCGGCGGATGGGACCAGGTGCGCGGGCCGCCGTCCACCCGCAGGGGCGGAAGTACGTAGGTCAGCCGTCCGGCGTGACTGCCGACCGTGTCCAGCCACGAGGTCACGTCGATCGCGGAGGCATCCGCGGAGGCACCCGCCGCGGCCGTGCCGCCAGCCGTGGCAGCACCGGCGACGGTTCCGACGGCCTTCCCCTCGGTTCTCGCGCGCCGGGCGAGCAGCCAGGTGGCGGTCTGGGCGAGTGACAGCTGGACGTGCCAGGAACCGGATTCCCGGTGGCGCAGCGTGAGGGCACGCAGGACAGCCGCCGCCATCACGTAGCCGGTGGCGTGGTCGAGCGCCTGGGCGGGCAGCACCCCTGGTCGCACCCCTGGCCGGCCGCTGTCGTGGCTATGCCCGTGGCGGCCTGGACGATGCTGTCGAACCCGCGCCGCCCGGCCCACGGTCCGGTCGGTCCCCATGCGCTCAGCGTCGCCACCACGATCCCGGGACGGATCCCGGGGCGCCGCTCGTGCAGCGCCCGCGGTGACAGCCCGAACCGGTCCAGCGCTCCGGGGCGGTACCCGCTCACGACGACGTCCGCGGATGCCAGCAGCTCCTCGAACGCCCGCCGGTCGGCTGGGCGTTCGAGGTCGAGAAAGGCCGATCGCTTGCCCGGGCCGGTGTCGAGGTGCTGGGCGGGGATCTCGGGCAGCCGCGGGCTGTCGACCCGCAGAACGTCGGCGCCGAGAAAGGCGAGGATCCTGGTGCCGATCGGGCCGGCGATGACCCTGGTCAGATCGAGGACACGGATCCCCGCGGCGGGCAGGCCGCGTTCGTGGACCGGGCCGTGCCCGTGGGTCGGGTGTCCCGCACCGGGCGCGCGCTCGTCGTCCAGCCGGCGCACACCTGCCAGGGGCAGCTCGGCGAGGGCGCGGCCCTGTGGGTGCCGTCGCCACTCGGCGGTGTTCCGCACGGCCGCGGCCACGCCGCCGTGCGCCACCACCCCGTCCTCGACCTCGGTCGCGGGCAGGGTGGCCACGGCTGCTCTGACGGCGGCCGTCGGGTCGGTCACGGTGTCGGCGATCCCGAGCGCCGCCCGCAGCCGGGTGCGATGGTGCGGGTAGTTGCCGTGCAGCCGCACCCAGCCGTCCGCCGCCGGCAGGAAGGCCGACAGCGGATCCATGCCGATCTGCGGCTGCCCGTCGAGGCGCAGGTGCCGTTCGCTGGTGAAGGCCGCGGCCACCGCGCCACTGTCGATCGTCAGCGGTTCCCTGCGCTGCGGGCCCGCTCCCGTGCGCGCGGCGCTGAGTTCGCCGGCCGCGAGCCCGACGACGGCCACGCTCGCCTGGGCGAGCGCGCTGACCGGTAGCCGTGACGGCAGGGTCCGCGGTGGGCCGATGATCGTCACCGCGTCCTGGCCGGGGAACTCGCCGCCGAGCGCTCGTGCGGCTTCGGCGATCATCTCCCGAACATGGCGGAAATGTGACTTGTCACTCACCGATGGCCCGTTTCCAGGCTCGGACGTCGACATCTGCACCCTTCCCGCGACATCGCGTACGGCTTCCACGACATCGTGTTCCGCGACATCGCGTACGGCGGGCCGCCGAGCTGGTGAGCGCTCCGAGCTGCCGTACCGGTCCGCGAAGGGGCGGTCCGTCCGGTTTCAGCGGCGCCGGGCCGGACGCCCCGGCGGCCGGACCGCCACCCGGCGGTGGCGATGGCTGTCACGGGGACGTTGACGGCTCCGGAGGCGCCCCGCCGCTCGCAGGCGCTCTTGTCGCAGGAAATCCGGTCGACTGCAGATGCGGTCCACGGCCCCGACGGTAGCGGTCCAGTCGGCTTTCGGGGCCAGTTGTCACAAACCATTAACTTTACCGGCGGCGTGTCGAGCACCATCACCCCCCCAGGGGATGAGCCCCCGCAGGGGGTGGGTGGGGCGGAGTCCGGCTACGTCGTCACTCAATGTCAATATGTTGTGCATCTGTTGATATGACATCGACGCGACAGCTGTCCAGCGGCACGGTGGCTGTCCAGCGGCACGGTGGCTGTCCAGCAGGTGGTGTGACCCGCCAGGTATCGTGACGATGTGGGCATGGACGATGTGGGCGGGTACGACCGGCCCGGCAGTGGGTGGCCGGTCTGTCGTGGCGTCCCACCGGGGCTGCCTGCCCGGCCCGCGCGAGCGGCCTCCAGCGGTATGGATGACCGGGATCGCGCTGCCGGCCGGCCGGCCGGTCCGGGCCTGGTGACTGGAGGTTTGGCCCATCAGCGCACATGATCGTTACGACGCGTCGGCCGGCGATCGCACCTGGAGCGTCCCCATGGCCGGCAGTGCCCGGTTCTCCTGGGACTACGCCGACGGCCGGGCCCGGCTGCTGGCCCTCTACCAGCAGGGCAAGGACAAGCAGTGGGATGCCGCGACCAGAATCGACTGGTCGCAGGAGGTGGATCCGCACCACCCGCTGGGGCTGTCCGACCGGACGGTCCCGATCTACGGGCTTCCGCTGTGGGACAAGCTCGGCCGGCGGGAGCGCGGCGAACTGCGCCAGCACCTGATGGCCTGGCAGTTCAGCCAGTTCCTGCACGGCGAGCAGGGCGCGATGATCTGTAGTGCCCGGATCGTCGAGTCCGTCCCGGACATGGACGCGAAGTTCTACGCCGCGACCCAGACGATCGACGAGACGCGGCACGCGGAGATCTACTCCCGCTTCCTGCGGGAGAAGATCGGCCTTCTGTATCCGATCAACCCCGAGCTGCGCTCGCTGCTGGAGACGACGCTGAGCGACAGCCGGTGGGACATGCCGTACCTGGGCATGCAGGTGCTCATCGAAGGCCTCGCGCTGGCCGCCTTCGGCGTCCTGCGGGACGCCGCCACGGCGGCGCTGCCCAAACAGATCCTTTCCTATATCATGCAGGACGAGGCCCGGCACGTCGCCTTCGGACGGCTGGCGCTGCGTGACTACTATGCGCAGTTGTCCCGTCGGGAGCTCGACGAACGCGAGGAGTTCGTCGTCGAGAGCTGCTGGCTGATGCGTGACCGGCTGCGCGGCGCCGAGGTCTGGGAGAACCTCGGCTTCGACATGGACGCCTGCCTCGCCGCGGTGGAGACCTCCGAGTACATGCGGGCTTTCCGCAAGCTGCTGTTCAGCCGGATAGTGCCGTGCGTGAAGGACATCGGCCTGTGGGGGGAGAGGGTCCGCACCGCCTACGAGCGGATGGGCGTCCTCGAGCTGGCCGGTCTCGATCTTGCCGAGCTGATGCGCCGGGACGCCGACATCGCAGACGGCCTCGACCGGACGCGAGCGCAGGAGGCCGAGTTCGCCAGACGGCGGGAGCAGGTGGCGGAGACGATCGCCACGGCGCTCTGACCCGAGCGCCTGCCCAGCTGGTCACGTGACCGGCCGGGTGCGTGACCAGCCGGTTGGCCTGCCTGGCCGGTTGCGCAACCAGCTGGTTACCGCGGACGTGCGGATAGCTGGTCGATCGGTCGTACGGTCATCCAATCCTGGAAAGACGGCTACGAAAAGTCACTGTCTGTCATAGATGACAGTAGGCGGTCGCTTACGGTGATGGTCGGCGGCGTGGCAGGTTGCGGTTCTCGGGAAGCGATCCGGGCGATCCGGAGTTATCCTCTTCCAGTAGTTGCATTAGCAACGAAACTCTGGGAGGGACAGCATGCCTGCCGTTACCGCCGACACAACCACCCTGCCGCGTTTGGCCGTACCTCTGCCTGGCCAGGTGGAGCGGCCCGTCCGGTCGGTCACGACCGCGCCGTCGGGCCGTGAGGGTGAGGGCTTTCCCGTCCGCCGTGCGTTCGCCGGGGTCAGCCTTGCCGATCTTGACCCCTTCGTCCACATGGACCAGACGGGTGAGGTCGACTACGCGCCCGGTGAGCCCAAGGGCACGCCGTGGCATCCGCACCGCGGCTTCGAGACCGTGACATACATGATCGATGGGACGTTCCAGCACCAGGACTCCAACGGTGGAGGCGGGGTCATCACGGACGGGGCGACCCAGTGGATGACCGCGGGTGCCGGCATCCTGCACATCGAGACCCCGCCCGAGCAGCTTGTCGTCAGCGGCGGGCTCTTCCACGGCATCCAGCTGTGGGTCAACCTGCCGGCGCGGGACAAGTTCAGCCCGCCGCGCTACCAGAGCATCGAAGGCGACCAGGTCGTGCTGCTCGCGTCGCCGGACGGGGGTGCGCTGTTGCGGATCATCGCTGGCGGTCTTGCCGGTGACGCGGCCGGTCACCGTGGGCCGGGCGCCACCCACACCCCGATCACGATGATGCACGCGACTCTGTTCCCGGGCGGGCGGGTGACAGTCCCCTGGGAGCCGGGTTTCAGCGCGCTGGCCTACATCCTTGCCGGCTCGGGGCGGGTCGGTGACGAGGGTCGGCCGGTCCGCACCGGGCAACTCGCGGTGTTCGGGCCCGGCGACTACCTGACGCTCGCGGCCGACGACCAGCAGGCCGGGACGGATGGCCGGTTGGAGGTGCTGCTGCTCGGTGGGCGCCCGATCCGGGAGCACGTCGAGATGTACGGCCCGTTCGTGATGAACACCAAGGAGGAACTGCGCCAGGCGGTGGCCGACTACCAGGAGGGCCGTCTCGGTGTCATTCCCCCGAACGCCCTCATGCCGCACCGGGTCGCCCGTCGATCGGGGTGACCAAATGCGAAATCCGTAGTTGATCGATTATCGGCAGTCAACCGGAGAATCGAGCCTTCTTTCGGTAATGCCGGAGATCGGTATACGGTGCAAAAACAGATGCAGATGCAGATGCAGGTGCAGATGCCGGGGCGATACATATACGTGTTCCGGTGTGCACGCTTTGAACCCGCCACGCTTCGACGGCACGGAGCGTGACGGGTTCACGTCGATTGCGGCCCGTTGTAGTCGCTTATACGATGTGCGTTTACCTGCCTGACTTTTCGTCGTCCTCTTGATGTCTTTGGCTGGGTGCCGGGAGGGTTCGGCGTGCCGTCGCGGCGAGACGGTGTTGAACTAGCGGTGTGGGAGCGTTCCGCGCGGAAGCGACCCACCTTTGGTGATCCAGGTGTTCCGGGCGTGGCGGGAGCATGGTCACGCCGCCCCTGGCCCACCAGGATCGTGGGTCTGGCAGGTCCGTTCGGCCGCATCTCAGCGGGGTGACGGCAACCCGGGAATGATCCTCGCCGGTACCGCCAGCGGCCCTGACATCCCTGAGCCGCGGCCCCGGGCTCCGGGTTACCGGGTGGGTGGTTCAGGATGAATAGGTGTCGTGGTGTCAGAATGTATCCCGCTGACGCGATAATGGGGAGATGATCGCTTGACGATGTCAGTTCACACCGCTCGTCGGCTGCGGTTGATCGGTGCGGGGCGGGTCGTGCTGCTGATGGCGGCCGTGTTTTTTGCCGTCACGACGCTCGTCGGCCTACGTGATGTGTCGTCCGTCGTCAACCAGGTCGACAGATGGCTGGGCAACAGCTTCAGCGTCGCAGCCGGTGGCTTTTGTATGTTGCGTGCCATTCTGGTCCGCGGTGAGCGGCTCGCCTGGGCCGTGCTCGGCAGCGGTCTGCTGTCCTACGGCGCTGGCAGCATCTACTTCACCGAGATCATGAAGCATGTCGGTGCGCCGTCGCCGGCGGACATCGGTTGGCTCGTGTTCTATGTGGCCACCTGTGTCTCCGTGATCCTCCTGCTGCGTGGGCGGGTTATCCGGTTTCATCCCAGCGTGTGGCTGGACGCGCTGGTAGGCGGCCTCGGCGTGGCCGCGTTGGCAAGCGGGCTTGCCGCCGCTGTCATCGGCGTGGACAACCCGGTAGGGCTGTCAGTCCTCGGCCTGAACATCGCCTATCCGCTCGCCGACCTGATGTTGCTCGTGCTCGTGGCCAGCGCGTTCGGGCTGCGGGGCTGGCACCCCGAGAAGGCCTGGTGGCTGTTGGGGGTCTCCCTTGCCGGCTTCGCGGTCGCCGACACGATCGTCACCGGCGCGATGGCGAGCGGCACCTATGCTCCGGGCGGTCCGGTCGAGGCGCTCTGGGGGCTCGCACTCGTCCTGCCGGCCTACGCCGCGTGGCAACGGACCCCACGGGAGATGTCCGAACGGGTCGCCGGCTGGGAGGTGCTGTTCATCCCGGTCTTCTTCGCCGTCAGCGCGCTCACGCTGCTGGTGCTCGGGGCCTTCATCAGGCTGCCGCCGCTGACCGTCGTGCTCGCCGCCGGGACGGTCCTGACCGCCATCGTCCGTGCCGGCATCACGTTCACCGAGGTCCGTCAGCTCGCGGACAGCAAGATGCAGGCACGCACGGACGAGCTGACGGGGTTCGCCAACCGCCGTGGCTTCTTCGAGCGTCTCAACGAGGAGGAGACACGCGGCGGCGGCGCCGCGCGCTTCACGCTACTCGTGCTCGACCTGGACCGCTTCAAGGAGATCAACGACTCTCTCGGCCACCAGGTCGGCGACGATCTGCTCAAACTCGTCGGTCGCCGGATCGAGACGGCGCTGCGCCCGACAGACCTGCTGGCCCGGCTCGGCGGCGACGAGTTCGCCGTGCTCCTGCAGGATGCCGACGCCACCGCGGCACGGACCGTCGCCGAGCGGGTGCTGGCCGCTCTCGACGGCCCGTTCGATGTCGACGGGGTGAGCTTCCACGTCGACGCCAGCATCGGAGTCGCGGTCTACCCCGATCACGCGGTGGCCGGGAACGTCCTGTTGCAGCGGGCGGACATCGCGATGTACGCGGCAAAGGCCGCCCGCACCCGGATCGAGCACTACCGGCCCGGCGCTGACCTGCACATCCTCGACCGTCTCGACGTCATCGAGACCCTGCGGGCCGGGCTCGGTCAGGACCAGCTGCGCCTGCACTACCAGATGAAGGTCGACCTGCGCACGGGCAGCTGCCACGCGGTGGAGGCCCTGGTGCGCTGGGAGCATCCCACCAGGGGGCTGCTCCAGCCCAACGAGTTCCTGCCCATGGCCGAACACACCGGGCTGATGCGCACGCTGACCCTCGAGGTGCTCGGGCTGGCCCTCGACCAGTGCCGCCAGTGGTGGGACGCCGGCCTCCAGATCGGCGTCGCGGTCAACCTCTCCGCGCCCAACCTGCTCGACAAGGGATTCCCGGCCGAGGTCGGGGAGCTCCTCACGACGAAGGGGGTGCCACCGAGGGCGCTCGAACTGGAGATCACCGAGACCGCTCTGATGCTCGACCGGATCCGGACCGCGGCCGTGCTCGGCAGCCTGCGGGAGATGGGCGTCCGCATCGCCGTCGACGACTACGGCACCGGCTACTCGTCCCTGGCCTACCTGCGGGAACTGCCGGTGGACGTGCTCAAGCTGGACAAGTCGTTCGTCATCCACCTCGACTCCGACCCGCTCTCAGCGGCCATCGTGCAGTCCACGGTGGGGCTCGCGCACTCCCTGGCTCTGCGGATCGTGGCCGAGGGGGTCGAGACCGAGACGGCCATGGGGCGGCTGGCCGACTACGGCTGCGACTTCGCCCAGGGCTTCTACCTGGGCGCCCCCCAGCCCGCCGACAAGCTGACCCCGCTGCTGTGGCATCGCAACCGCCGCGCGTATTCTTCCTCCTCCGGGGAGGGCGGCTGCCCGCCGTCCCGATTAGAGCGGGTGACAGCGGCTGATCTGATGGCCGACCGGGCCGAACCTGCCCGCGCCGGCCGCCCGTGGATCTGACCAGCATGAGTTCGGGCAGCACAGATCCGGGCGGCACGCCCCGGCATCCTGGCCGGTCGTTGTGGGACGCCGTGGCGGAGGTCGATCCGGCTGATCCCGGTGACGCGCCGTTCGCCTTTGGCGGTGATCTCTCCCCGGCGACCCTGGTCGGGGCCTACCGGCGGGGGGTCTTTCCCTGGCCGCTCGACGAGCCGGCCGGCGGCCCGACCGCGGCGGCGAACGCCCCGGGCCCCCGTGACCCGGCAGCGACCGGCACCCGACCAGCCGTTCTGTCGCGCGACGCCCAGGAGCTGTCGCGGGACGCCCGAGGACGGGCCGACATCGCCTGGTGGAGCCCGGATCCACACGGTGTGCTGCCCATCGGTGGGGTGCGTGTGCCCGAGTCGCTGTTCAAGCGGATGCGCGCGTGCGACTGGACGACCACCCTCGACCAGGCGTTCGCCGACGTCGTGCACAACTGCGGCCAGGGCACCCGACGTACCTGGATCACCACTGAGCTCGCCGGCGCCTACCAGGAACTGCACCGGCTTGGCTGGGCGCACAGCGTCGAGGTGTGGCAGGACGACGAGCTCATCGGCGGGATGTTCGGCGTGCTCGTCGGCGCCGTCTTCATGGCCGAGTCCATGTTCCACGTGCGCACCGACGCGTCCAAGGTCGCGCTCGTCGATTTCGACGCGCGGTTCGCGCCGGTCGGTGGCCGGCTCGTCGACGTGCAGTTCGTCACCGCGCACGCGAAGTCCATGGGAGCGGTCGAGATCCCGCGTGTGCGCTTTCTCACGGTGCTGCGGCAGGCACGGGACGCCGAGGTGCGGCTTGATCGCGGCCGCCTACCGGTCACCCGCCTGGCCGAGCTGGCCCGACAGGCGCGAAAGGCTCGGCACGCGCAAAAGGCCCAGCAGGTACAAAAGGCCCAGCAGGCCGGGCAGGCCCGACAGGCCGAGTAGGCCCGACAGGTGCCGCGGGCATCCGGGCAGGTCAGGGGCATGGCAGCGCCGGCAGCGGGCCCGGCCGCTGGGCCGCTGTCCGCCGGCTGGGAACCCGGGGCCGTGCCCGGCCATCCGGGCGCCGGGCACGGCACGACCTGACCGGCTGCCCACCGATCCCTGTCGGGCTCCCCTGTGTGGTTTCCTGCGCCCCGCCGTTTCCCCCGAGCCTGCTGGTGGGCGGCTGTCATGGTGTTACGGCGGGTACGGGTGCTACTCGTCCCGGGTGGGCGTGGAGTCCGACAGCATGTCGGCGACCTCGGCGACCTCGGCGAGCACCTCGAGCAGGTGGCTGATCTCCTCGTCGGTGTTGGCCGCGGTGACCTGGATGCGGAACCCCACCTTCTCGCGCGGCACCATTGGGTACGGCGCCAGGGTGGTGTAGATCCCCCGGTCGAACAGATGGTCGCCGATGGCGTCGATGCGTTCCGGGGCACCGATCGGTATCTCGATGATCGGGCTGCCCGACCGGTTTGGCGAGGTCAGCCCGAGCTGCCCCATTCCGTCGAGGATCCGGGCCGTCTTGCGGTGGAGGTCCGCTCGGATCGTGTCGCCCCGCCGGGCGTTGAGCGCGAATCCGGCCTGCACGGTCGCGAGCGAGGCCACGGGGGACGGCCCGGAGAAGGTGTGCGGGGAGGTGGCCGCCTTGAGGTGGTTCTTCACCTCGGTCGGGCAGGCGAGGAAGGCCAGCAGGGACGAGTAGGCCTTGGAGAAGCCCGCGACCAGGATGATCCCGTCGTAGCTCTCGCCGACATGGCGGATGAGGCTGTTGCCCCGGCTGCCGTAGGGGCTCAGTTCGTCGGGTCGGCGCTCGCCGATGACGCCGAAACCGTGTGCGTCGTCGATGTAGAGGAGCGCGTCGTTCGCGCGGGTCACCCGGGCCAGTTCCGCCACCGGCGGGATGTTGCCGGTCATGCTGTTCAGCCCGTCGACGCACACCAGCCGAGGGTGGCTGCGGCAGGCCCGCAGCATCTCCTCGAGCTCGGCGGGGTTGTTGTCGTCGAAGCGCTGCACGGTCGCGCCCCAGGCCCGGGCCATGAGGCAGCCGTCGTGGATGGAGCGGTGCGCGTTGCGGTCGAGGAAGATTGTTCCCTGCCCGGCGAGGGCTGGGATGACCGACAGATGGATGTGCGTGATCGTGGGAAGCGCCAGGCTGTCCTCGGCGCCGAGCAGGTCGGTGAGCTCCTGCTCGATCTCGATGAACAGCCGTGGGGTCGCGATCATCCGTGACCAGCTTGGATGCGTGCCCCACCTGGCCAGGTACTCCGGCACTGCCGCGATGATCTCTGGCTCGAGGTCGAAGCCGAGGTAGTTGCAGGACGCGAAGTCGGTCAGCCAGTGGTCGCCGACCCGCATCTGGCGACCGTCCACCTCGTCGACAATCGCCTCCATCATCGGATGTGTTTTCCGTAGCCGTGCCATCTCTGACATCGGACCGAGTGGCCGGGCTGGTAGCCAACGGTGGGCTTCCTGGCGCTCAGGAGAAGCGTGGAGCGAAGGTAAATCCTGCGCGGTCTTTGACAACTTCCCTCCTCAACAGGCGAGGGTGTCCACGCTAACCGCATTTTCGATGATCGCAGCGTTACGGAGCGCTGTAATCGGCCATTGTGTCGGCTATATGTCAGCCGCTTGCCGAGTGACTACCTGCCGGTAGATGGTGATCTCTTTTAGTAGCGGACGACGGAAATTGTGCCCGGAATATCACTCAACGAGATCGAGTGAATCCGTTTGGATTCCCGCCGTCGGCTTGTCATGGCTTGTTGGCCGGCGGCTCATCGGCGCTTCGTTCGTCGGTTGTTCCGTCGGCGCCCCGTCCGGCGGGCCGGGCAGGACCCGGCCCGCCGGACCCGCCGAGCCGGTGGGGCGACCCGGCGGGAGAGGGGGTTGTGAGCGTGCTGTCCCGGCCCGTCAGGCCGCCACGCGCCCGATCGCCTCGGCCGGGCAGAACTCGAGAGCCTGCAGCAGCATCTCCTCCTCGTCCTCGTTCGCCGGCTGCCGGCAGATGTAGTGGACCTCGCGCTCCTCGTCGTGCCTGAAGAAGTCCGGTGCGACCCCCCGACAGTTCTCGCAGTCGGTGCACTCGGAATCGACGAAGAAAGGTCCCTCGGCGTTCATGGGAAGTCGGCGCTTCTCGCTCGCCACGTCACACCTCACATTCGTTGTGGCGCCGTGCATTAGTTGTGGCGCGTTCGCGGTGGCTGCTCAGCAGATTCTATCGCCGGCAGCCACCGGCTGCCGGCCGCTGCCGGTCGCCGGGTGGGGCCGGCGAAAAAGCATGCCCGGGTATTGTGGCCGGAGAGTCCCGGGCCGGAGTACCCGGCCTTCGGGAGCCGCTCGCGGCGGACCTGTGAAACATTGGAACGGCCCGTTTCCGGGAGACGGAAAATATGTAACCATTATGATGCGGACGGTTGTCTGCTGGCTGAAGCCGCAGCTCGCGGGGCTGATCCGGTAGCCGCTGCCGGTGTCGGAGGTGCCCGCGGAGTTCCGGTGCCCGTCGGTGTGGGCCCGATGGTGCCGCTGTCACGGGTTTTCCGGGCCGGACGGGAGTCGTTACCGGCCGTCCGCCACCCATCGCCGGGAACGACCGGGTCATCCTGCTTTTACCGGTTGGAAACACGATATGTATGCGAATCGACAGGTCACTCGCCAGGATGCACCATACCCACCGTGTCGAACGCCTGGCGAAGAACGGGCGGATGTCTCGGCGAAAAAGGACATATGACGGGCGGCGACAGCCTGGAATCCTCATGGCAGACTCCTTGCGGGCCACCGTGGCCTGGACTGGGCGGCGCACGGACGAGCCGACATGATGAATCCGCGTGATGAACTGATGTGACGAGTTGGCGCGACAAGTCGACGTGACGGGTCGACATCGTGTGGCGAATCGGTGTCGGGCCGCCCGCGATGTGGGAGCCCGGTACCGAAGACCACGTCACGGACAACGGTGTGTCGGTGCCCGTACGGAGTTCTCGGGCATGTCCCGTCCGTAGCATCTCTGTCGCTGATTCCGCCACATCGGCGGAGTCGGTGGATACGGAGGTGACATGGCACGGGACAAACGCGACACGGCCAGGCGGGAAGAGGCCGAGCGGGAGAACCGGGGGGTGCGGACCTGCCCCCACTGCCGGGGCACCGGCCGTAAGGAGGTCCCACGGCTCGAACGCGACCGGGACGGCCACTTCGACGGCGCCGAGGTCACCGACTGCGCATGGTGCGGCGGCGGGGGAGCGCTGACATCATGATCCGAGGCCCGGCCGAGCCCCTGGATCTCCTGGGCGGCGAGGGCCTGCGGGTGGCGTCTCTGGGTGATCTGCGCGGTGGCCGTTACGTCTTCGGCGTCGTCTCCATGAAGCTCGTCAAGGTCAATAGCTGACAGGTCCTGTCATCTGAAGCAGGCCGGTCGTCCATCTCACATGGCCCTCGGCCGCGCCGGCGACACCGAACGTAGCCGGGGGCCACCGCCGTCCGGCGGGCAGCGCACTACGGATGTGTCAGGCATGCAGCGCAGACGTCCCCGGTGGAGTCTTCAGGGGGTGTCTCCGGCCCACGGGGAACCGGAGGCACCCCTTGAAGGGGCTCGTGCAGGAAGGCAGACGCCGACTACGGGGGAGGGAGCCTTTATGAGGAGGGGGAGGCGAAGCCGGCCTTGGCAAGTACCTCCTGGCCGGTCGACGACAGGACGAACTCCGTGAACGCCTGCCCGGCGCTCGAGTTCGGCGCCTTGGTCAGAACCGCGATCGGGTAGGACGTGGAGGCGTTCTGTTCCTTGGGGATCTCGATACCCTTCACCTTCGCCCCGGCGGCCTGGGCGTCGGTGACGTACACCACGCCACCGTCGACCTCACCGAGCTCGACGGTGGTCAGCACACCCTTCACGTCGGCGCCGTAGGTCTTCGGCGTGACCGTGACACCCGCGTTCGAGAAGACCTTCGCCGCGACCGCGCCGCACGGGACCTGGACCTGGCAGAGCGCGACCTTCACACCGGGCCTCGCCAGGTCGGCCACGGAGGCGATGTTCGCGGGATTGTCCGGCGGAGTAACGATCGCCATCTTGTTCTGCGCGAACGTCTTCGGGTCGGCGGCGTTGCCGGCGTCGACGACCGTGGTCATGTTCGTGGTGCTGGCCGAGGCGAAGACGTCCGCCGGCGCCCCCTGGTTGATCTGGGTGGCCAGGGCCGAGCTCGCGGCGAAGTTGAACTTCACGGTCACCCCGGGATGCGCCGCCTCGAACTGCTTGCCGAGCTCGGTGAACGATTCGGTCAACGACGCGGCGGCGAACACCGTCACTGTCCCGGTCACAGACGGTGTTGCCGTCGCCGCGCCGGACGGAGTCATCGGACCGGTGTTGTCCGTGTCCGAGCCACAGCCCACCAGGAGCGCGCACAGCAGTGCGCACAGCGCCCAGAGTTTCGAACGTGTTCTCACGCGTCCCCCTTACTATCGTCGAGATATCCGACGGAGCCGTGACTCCGACCGGACAACGGTTCAGCGACGTTGCTGAGAAAAATCCGTCACCACGTCGGTGGACTGCGCCGAAATCGTGGTGACCGTGGCTGGGGCAGAATCGTGGAACCGGGACCGGGCCTGGTTCCACGGCCGACCGCGAGGCGAGCTGGTGCGGGCCCGGTCCAGCTCCTCGTCCGTGCCGGCGGCGCCGTCGTGGCCAGCACAGATCATGACTATGACGAGCGGCTGCGGGCAGACCTGCCCGTTGCCACCGCGTCCGCGGTTGTGGAGAAGGAGGTCCGTGAGCCGCCGCCGTGCCCTCCTCGCCGGCATGGGACGGAACGACGAGCCGCCGACGTCATGCCGGTGGCTCGCGTCCCGAGGCGGCGACAGCCCGCCGGCGTTCGTTCACTACCAGCCGATGCCGTCAGTGCCACCGGCCGGCCAGCTTCATCCGAGATCCGTAGATTCGACACCCAGGCACCTTATCGAGCGCATCCACGGTTTGTCTTCCCCTATCTCGCCTGATTCGCGATGTGGATGCGCTCTCGGCAGGCGCGGGGGTACAGAGAACGCGTGATCATGTATTTCGGACGCCGCGGCAGGGTCCGCCTGTTACGGGAAAAGACGGGCATGGCGGCGGCCGACAATCATCTGGACATCGCTGGGAAACCCGACAGAAATTCGCGGCCATGTGACCCGGACGGCGATTCCGCCGGCCGGATTTCACGGCAGGAGCTCAACCGACAGCCCAGTCACTCCACGTTCCGCATCCGCCATCCCCGGACGCGGAAGCAGGTTCTCGAGCCCCAGGTAGTCACGCTATGTACAGAACTGCGATCATTGGTGTCAGTTGGAGTGGCCGTCGCCCTGACCGGCATGGCCGTTGGAGCACGCGGCGGGAACGCCACGCAGCGGTCATACCGACGGCCGTCCCGGGTGGGGCAGGGGTGAACGGGGGCTGTTCACTCGGCGAGGGCGTCGAGGATCTGTTGCCCGTACCTGGCGAGTTTGTGCTCGCCGACGCCGCTGATGGTGGACAGTTCGGCCAACGTGGCCGGCGGGCGTGACGCGATCTCGCGCAGGGTGGCGTCATGGAAGATCACATAGGCCGGGACGCCCTGTTCCTTCGCGGCGGCCGCGCGCCAGGTGCGGAGCCGCTCGAACACCGGCATCGCGTCTTCCGACAGCTCGGCCACGGCGACGCGGCGGGACTTCGCGCCCTTGGACGCGGCTGCGCCCGTGGACGCGGCCTTGGCGGCGGGCTCCGGCTCGCGCCGCATCAGGACCGTGCGCTGCCCGCGCAGCACGTCGGCGCTCGCGCCGGTGAGTACGAGGGTGCCGTGCTCGCCCTCGACCGCCAGCAGCCCCTGGACCAGCAGTTGCCGCACCACACCGCGCCACTCGGGCTCACCGAGCTCGGTGCCGACACCGAAGACCTTCAGCGTGTCGTGATCGTGCTGGATCACCTTGGCCGTCTTCCTGCCGAGCAGGATGTCGACGAGGTGGCCCGCGCCGAACTTCTGGCGGCGCTCCCGCTGCAGCCGGAGCACGGCCGACAGCAGCTTCTGGGCGGCGATCGTGCCATCCCACGTCTGCGGGGGTGTCAGGCAGGTGTCGCAGTTGCCGCACGGGGCGGTGCGCTGCTGCCCGAAGTAGGCGAGCAGCCCGGTGCGGCGGCACTCGACCGTCTCGCACAGCGCGAGCATGGCGTCGAGGTGGGTACTCAGTCGCCGACGGTGCGTGAGGTCACCCGCGGACGCGTCGATGAGCTTGCGCAACTGGACGACGTCCTGGAGACCGTAGGCCAGCCACGCGGTCGAGGGCAGCCCGTCCCGCCCGGCGCGCCCGGTTTCCTGGTAGTACCCCTCGACGGATTTGGGCAGGTCGAGATGGGCGACGAAGCGTACGTCCGGTTTGTCGATGCCCATGCCGAAGGCGATGGTCGCGACCATGACGATGCCGTCCTCCCGCAGGAAGCGGGCCTGGTGCTCGGCTCTGGCGCGCGCGTCGAGCCCGGCGTGGTACGGCAGCGCCGCGACGCCGTTCGCCACCAGGAATTCGGCGATCTTCTCGACGGACGATCGTGACAGGCAGTAGACGATGCCCGCGTCCCCGGTGTGCTCGGCGCGCAGCAGCGTCAGCAGCTGCGCCTTCGGGTCCTTCTTCGGCACGATGCGGTACTGGATGTTCGGGCGGTCGAAGTCGGCCACGAAGTGGCGGGCGTCCTCCAGACCGAGCCGGGAGGTGATTTCGGCGTGCGTCGCCGGGGTCGCGGTGGCGGTCAGCGCGACCGTCGGCACGTCCGGCCAGCGCTCGCGTAACTCGGACAGCAGGAGGTAGTCGGGCCGGAAGTCGTGCCCCCACTGCGCGACGCAGTGCGCCTCGTCGATCGCGAACAGCGCGATCATGCCCCTGTCGAGCAGGGTGACCGTCGCTTCGACGCGCAGCCGCTCCGGTGCCAGGTAGAGCAGGTCGAGCTCACCGGCGAGGAAGGCGGACTCCACCTCGCGGCGCTCGTCGAACTCCTGGGTGGAGTTGAGGAACCCCGCCCGCACGCCGAGCGCCCGCAACGCGTCGACCTGGTCCTGCATCAGCGCGATCAGCGGTGACACCACGACGCCGGTGCCCGGCCGTACCAGGGCGGGGATCTGGTAGCACAGCGACTTGCCGCCACCGGTCGGCATCAGTACGAGCGCGTCGCCACCGCTGACGACATGATCGATGATCTCCTGCTGGCCGTCCCGGAACGACTCATACCCGAAGACACGGCGCAGCACCCGCGCGGCGTCGCTCGCGCCGTCAGCCAGCGGGACATCGCTGTCGGCCAGCGGCGGGGCGTCGGCCGGGCTGTCGACCAGAGGGGAGGTCACCCGGCCACTCTATGGGCGACTACCAGCCCGTCGCGTCAGATGGTCCGTACCTGTGGACAGTCGGCACCTTCGCATGTGACCTCTGTGGACGGTGACTCCCTCGCGGCCGGAAGCGGCTGGAAGCAGGTGGAACCTGGTCAGCCGGCCGGTGGGCAGAGGCAGAACGGGTGGCCCGCCGGGTCGAGGAGCACCCGCCAGCGCTCCCCGCCGGGCTGGAACTCCGCCTGCGTCGCGCCGAGCCCTTCAGCCAGGGCGATCGAGGTGTCCAGGTCCGTCACCCGGAAGTCCAGATGGAACTGTTGCGGCACGTCCTGCGCTGGCCAGCGCGGCGGCTGGTAGTCCGCGACCCGCTGGAAGCCAATCATGATCTCGGTTCCCGGTGGGGTGAGGTAGGCCCAGGCCCCCTTGTCGTCGGCGCCGGCGACACCCCAGCCGGTCAGTTCGCCGTAGAAGGTCGCGAGCTGTTTCGCGTCCGGACAGTCCAGCATCAGCCCGGCCCAGGCCGCCGTCGCGGCCGGTGCCGGCGAACCGGCCGCGGCTGTGCCCGTACTCGTGTTTCCGGTCGTGCTGGTGCCTTCAGCCGTTGTTGCGGTCTCCGGCATGGCCGTCTCCTTCTCCTTCGCGGTTGCCCATCGGTCCTGTCCGCCGGCCCTGTCCGCCGGTCCGGCGCCTATCCTCGCTGGTGATACCTGACGCCTCCTGTCAGGTATCACCGAGGGAGAATCGGGTGTGCGTGCCAGCCGGCTCCTCTCCGTACTCCTGCTCCTACAGACCCGTGGCCGGCTGACGGCACGCGAGATCGCTGACGAACTCGAGGTGTCGGTCCGGACCGTCTACCGTGATCTGGACTCTCTCGCGGAGGCCGGCGTTCCGGTGGTGGCGGAGCGCGGTGCCACCGGTGGCTACCAACTCCTCGCCGGCTACCGCACCCGGCTGACCGGGCTCACTTCGGACGAGGCCGACTCGCTGTTCCTCGCCGGCATGCCGGACGCCGCCGCCGAGCTGGGGCTCGGCACGGTACTCGCGGCGGTGGAACGGAAGCTGCTGGCGGCGCTGCCCGAGCGGACACGCGAACGCGCCGTCCGGGCGCGGGAACGCTTCCACCTCGACGCCCCCGGATGGTTCCGGGCCGCCGAGGCCACCCCGCTGCTCGCCGAGGTGGCCGACGCGGTGTGGGAGCAGCGCCGCATCCGGGTCACCTACCAGCGCTGGCGGGCTCCGCGCGAGGTCACCCGCCATCTCGAACCGCTCGGCGTGGTCCTCAAGAGCGGCACCTGGTACCTGGTCGCGGGCGCCGCCGCAACGGACGAGACCGCAACGGACGAACCGGCTGAACCGGTCACTCAGCCGGGACCGTCCGCGCGGACCGGGCAGGAGGCCGCAACGGACGAACCGGCGAAACCCGGGGGACCGCCGGGCCAGCGACGGACGGGCCGTGGGCCGGATGGAACCTCACCCGGGCCCGGGACGGACAGCGCGCCGGCAACCTCGTTGCGGGTGTACCGGGTCGCGAAGATCCTGAATCTGGAGGTGAGCACCGAGACGTTCGAACGCCCGGCCCATTTCGACCTCGCCGCCTACTGGGCCGGCTGGACGGCACGCTACGAATCCGAGGTCTACCGGGGACGGGCGACCGTGCGGCTGTCACCGACCGGCATGACAATGGCTCCGTTCCGGCTTCCCCCGGCCGTGGTGCGGGCGATCCAGGAGACCGCGGGTATCCCGGAGCCGGACGGCTGGGTGCGCGCGGAACTGCCGATCGAGTCGATCAGACACGCCCGGGGTGAACTGCTCGTCCTCGGCCCCGACCTGGAAGTACTCGACCCCCCAGAACTACGAGAAGCAATGACCTACGCCGCGGAAGCACTCGCCGTCCTATACAATTCGTAACCACACAGGACAACCTGAACGCAAAGCGGCGAGACCGGGCTGTTGGGCCGAGGCGTCGCATTCCGCCGCGACGGTGGCACACCAGCGGCCGTTGCCGTTCGCCAGCCGTCCCAGCAGATCCATGCGATTGAGAATCGCGAAGTTGATCAGGACTGTGTTGTCGGGGAACAGGAGAACGGCCACGGTCTACAGACCCAGCGCCCCGGCGAGGTCGCCAACGTCTGTTTCGGGTACTGATGGCACGTCGACGTCGAGTGCGTCCGGGTCGATGCCGAGCATCCAGGCAAGCGTGTTCTTGCCGAGGGCGCCGGACTCGATTCCGGCGAGATGCGCCTCCTGGAGGGTGAGGGGGAATCGGCGCTGGGCGGCGGCATCCATGCGCAGGATGATCTCATCGATGCCCGATTCGGCCACCCAGTGACGGCGCAACAGGCGCTGGGTCGGTTGTTCGGCCCACTCGCTCACCACCGGGGGCAGTTGGCCGTTCAGCGCGTTCAGCCGGCGAGCCAGGGCGTCGGTGGACACGCCCCACCGCCAGACGAGATCGGCCAGTCCGGCGGCATCGAGACGGTTCCAGTCGACCGCGGCCAGTGAGTCGCGGGGGAGCAGAAGGCCGGCGGCGAAAGCGTTTGCGGCCGCCTCGCGCTGGTCCCACTCCGTCCTGGAGAGCTCCTGGTCGTGGTGGCCCTGGGCGAGGTGGCCCAGTTCGTGGGCCATCGACCAGTTCTCCCGGAACCAGTTGCCCGCCGCCGGAACCGCGATCACCCGATGCCCGCCGAGGGTGAACGAATATGCGGTGGACAGGTCCGCAACCCGGACGACGTCGATGCCGAGCCGGCTTTCCAGCCGTTCCGCGAACGGCCGCACGAAATCCTCGCCCAGCGCGGCTCTGGCCCCCTCCGGAGTGCCCGGGAGCGCTGGTGCGTGCCGCCGCAGGCCGGCCTGCCGGCAGGCCAACGCGATGTCGCGCAGCACCCGGTCGTCGGCGTCGCGTCCGGGCACATCCCGGTGGCCGGTTTCGTGATCGTAACGGTGCCGGGCCGCGACAACGAGCCGGTTCGGGTCGGGCTGTCCGGTGATCAGCCAGTGGATGTCCGCGTCCAGGAGGTCGGCCAGGCGCGCCAGCTCGATCGAGGAGAAAGCCCGCTTGCCGTTCACAGCGCGTGAGAACGCGTCAGGCGTCATCCCGATCTCTTCGGCGATGTCCCGCTGTGGGGTGGTGTGGCGGACCCGCCGGATGTGCTCCAACACCCGGTCCCCGATGCCGTTCATGCAGCCAGATTACCTGATCGATTGGGAAAATCCCAACGCCTGTTGTCGTTGACGGGGCCTCAGGTGTCGCCAGGGCGTGACCGCGGGCTCCCAGGGATGTTCGCTGGGCTGGTCAGCCCATGTCCCACAGCCGTATCGCCTCGTCGCTGGAGCTGGCGAGGGTGCGTCCGTCCGCGGTGAAGGCCACCGACCGCACCCCGTTGGTGTGGCCGGTCAAGGGGACGCCCAGGGGGCGGGGCGCGGTCCGGTCGGAGACATCCCACAGCCGCACGGTCCGGTCGCCGCCGGCGCTGGCGAGGGTGCGCCCGTCCGGGGTGAACGCCACCGACCACACCCAGCCGGTATGACCGGTCAGGGGGACGCCCAGGGGGCGGGGTGCGGTCCGGTCGGAGACATCCCACAGCCGTATGGTGTGATCGTCGCTGGCGCTGGCGAGGGTGCGCCCGTCCCGGGTGAAGGCCACCGACACCACCCAACTGGTGTGGCCGGTCAGGGGGACGCCCAGGAGGTGGGGTGTGCTCCGGTTGGAGACGTCCCACAGGCGTATGGTCCCGTCGCCACTGGCGCTGGCGAGGGTGCGCCCGTCCGGAGCGAACGTCACCGAACCCACCCAGTCGGTGTGGCCGGTCAGGGGAGTGCCCAAGGGGTGAGGGGCGCTCCGGTCGGAGACGTCCCACAGCCGTACCGTGTGGTCGTGGCTGGCGCTGGCGAGGGTGCGCCCGTCCGGGCTGAAGGCCACCGACCGCACTCTGTCGGTGTGGCCGGTCAAGGGGGCGCCCAGGGTGCGAGGGGCGCTCCGGTCGGAGACGTCCCACAGGCGTATGGTCCCATCGCCGTTGGCGCTGGCGAGGGTGTGTCCGTCCGGGGCGAAGGCTATCGACTCCACCCAGCTCGTGTGGCTGGTCAGGGGAGAGCCCAGCGGCTGGGGGACGGGGGAGGCCCTGACGCTGAAGGCAGGGGAGTCCTTGCCGCGGAAGGCGGTGACGGCGATGGCGAGCAGCACCGCGACTGCCGCGGCGGACACGACAAGCGCGGTGGTACGTATCCGGCGCGACCGGCGCCGGGACGAAGAGGCCGGGGCGCCGTGCTCGGACGGGGCGGGCCCGTCCGGAGCCGGTGGGGGTGGCCAGGAACGCCCCACGTCACGGATGGCAGTCGGATAGAGATCGCGGTCGATGGGCACCGGGACGGGTACGTCCGGCCTGCCCGGTGACGTGTCCGTCCGGGTCCCGGGCGGTGCCGGTGCCCTCGGGGCGGTAGAGGGCTGGTCGCCGGCGGTGCGGATGTCGTCGTCGAGACGGAGCCCGATGCCGGTACGGGTGATCCAGCCCGGGCCGAAGGCACCGGCTGCGGCGTGGGCCAGGTCGAGAGCGAAGGCGTGGGTGGAGGGTGGGCGGTCAGCCGGGTTCTTGGCCAGGGCGTGGAGGACCACGTCGGCGATGAGAGTGGGTACTCCGGAGGGCCGGGCGGGGATGGTGTGCAGGTGGTGCTGCCAGAGCACGGGGAGTGGTAGTTGCGGGTCGAACGGCGGTGCTCCCGAGAGCAGTTCGTAGAGGAGCACCCCGAGCGCGTAGAGGTCGGTGGCCGGGCTCAGCCGGCCTTCGGCGATCTGCTCGGGAGCCATGCACTTCGGCGTTCCGATGATCTTGCTGGCGGTGGTGTCAGACCCTTCGACGATTTTCGCGATGCCGAAGTCGACGACTTTGAGCAGGCCGGTGGCGTCGAACAGGATGTTGTCGGCTTTGATGTCACGATGCAGGACATGGCGGCCGTGGGCGTAGGCCAGGGCTGCGGCCACGGCCAGGCCGACGGCGCAGGCGTCCTCGGGTGGCATACCGGCCCGGCGGCGGGTCAGGCTCCCCCCGTCGAGGAGCTCCATGACGATCAGATGTAGGCCGTCGGTCGCGACGTAGTCGTAGACCTGCACCACATGCGGATGGCTCAGCGCGGCGAGCAGCCGCGCCTCGGGGGCGAACCCCGCTTCTGTTCCGTCGCGTCCCGCCACCAGGATCTTGATGGCCACGGGACGGTCCAGCCCGCGGTGCCGGCCGGCCAGCACCAGCCCGAACGCGCCCTGGCCGAGGGGCCCGCCCAGGTCGTAGCCGGGCAGCGCCGCGGCCACCCGGGCTCTGTCGACAATCATGACGTGGGAGCTGCCCCACGCTGGCGGTGACGTCGACCGCGCACCATCCAACCCCCCGATACTCCGCGTACAAGGCGTGATCCTAGAGCGTCGGTCAAGTAGCGCGGATCCCAGCCACGACCACCCGCACAGGTCATGATCCAGGAGAGTTTGTCGTTGTGTACGCTTTTTGGCTACAAAAAGCGTACACAACGACAAAATCGCGCTGATCTTCTCCGGTGGCCGGCGTCCATCGAAGCGTGCCATCGTTCGGGGGGATACGTATGGTTACCTGACCGGCGCTCTAGTGTCCTGAGTCGTTGATTCGTGTGCAGATAGAATGGGCTGGTGCCTGGCCCGAGCGCGGATCCCATCGAGTTGTCGTCTGCTGAGCGTGCGGTGCTGGAGGGCTGGGCCCGACGGCGGAAGACCGCGCAGGCGCTGGCGTTGCGCTCGCGGATCGTGCTGGCCTGCGCGGACGGTGGGACGAACTCGGGGGTCGCGGCCGAGCTCGGGATCACCCGGGGAACGGTCGCGAAATGGCGGGAGCGGTTCGCGGTCGACCGGCTGGAGGGCCTGTCAGACGAGGCACGTCCGGGAGCGCCTCGGAAGGTCACCGACGCCCAGGTCGAGGCGGTGATCGCGAGGACGTTGGAGGAGAAGCCACCGAACGGCGATACCCATTGGACATCGCGGTCGATGGCGAGGGCCAGTGGGCTGTCGCAGTCGACGGTGTCACGGATGTGGCGGGCGTTCGGGTTGAAGCCGCATCTGGTCGAGACGTGGAAGCTGTCCACCGACCCGCTGTTCGTGGACAAGGTCCGTGACGTGGTCGGGGTCTACCTCGACCCGCCGGAGAAGGCGATCGTGCTCTGCGTCGACGAAAAGTCGCAGGTGCAAGCTTTGGATCGCACGGCACCGGTGCTGCCCCTGATGCCGGGTACCCCGCAGCGGATGACCCACGACTACGTCCGCCATGGCACGACCAGCCTGTTCGCCGCGCTCGACCCGACGTCCGGGTCGGTGATCGCGCAGACCTTCCGGCGGCACCGTCACCAGGAGTTCCTGCGCTTCCTCAAGCTGATCGACTCCTCGGTCCCGAAGGGCTACGACCTGCACCTGGTCCTGGACAACTACGCCACCCACAAGACCCCGGCGGTGAAGAACTGGCTGCTGCGCCACCCCGCTTCCACCTGCACTTCACCCCGACCTCGGCGTCGTGGATGAACCTGGTCGAGCGCTGGTTCGCGGAGCTGACCACCCGCAAGCTGCGCCGATCGACGCACCGCTCGGTCGTCGAACTCGAAGCCGACATCCGCCGATGGATCAACGCCTGGAACAAGGACCCGAAGCCGTTCGTCTGGGCCAAGACCGCCGACGAGATCCTCGAGACCCTCGCCGCCTACTGCCAGCGAATCAACGACTCAGGACACTAGCGGTGTCCGACACGGCCGGGTGGCCCGTTCTGCCCCATCCGGCGTCGGCCGCTGCCGAGCAGCGGAAACAACTCTGCCGCATCCGCCGGGCCACCAGGCGTCGCCCGTATGTCGATCGCGGCAGTGTGGATCATGGTTGCGGAGGTGCTGGGGGCCGACAGCGCCGACCTGCCGGAACCGGACGTCGATCTCAGCGTCCTGGGCGACCCGCCCGGCTCCTCCTCCAGGAGCATCACAGCACAACCGTGCGGCCAGTCATCAGCACCGGGCCCACCCTGAGCTTCTTCTCCGTCAACAAGGAGCGCCTGCTCGCAGACGTTCTCGGACGCCTCAGCGTCCTCGAGGCCGTCGCCGCGGGGGTGCTTCGCAAGGTTTCACTCCGAATGCGCGAACGCATGGAAGAAAACGAGGAGGGTGGCATTGGCGCTACTGGCATCATCATACTCATGACCACTGTCGAGGTTCGTGTGGCGCGACCAGAAGATTATGACGACATCGTGTCTGTTGTCGACGACTGGTGGGGGCGTCCTGTCAGTACTGGACTGCCACGGCTGTTCCTCGATCACTTTCATTCGTCAAGCCGGGTCGGCGAGGACAGTCGCGGCTTGGCCGGCTTCCTCGTCGCTTTCCTCTCGCCTGCGCAGCCAGGGGTTGGCTACGTGCATTTCGTCGGTGTCCGACCGGATCGTCGCGGCGCGGGTCTGGCGCGTCTTTTCGTAACTGGTCAGGTCTGGTAGATCGTTTGTTTTTGGTTTCCCGGCTGGCTGGGACTCCTCGATGGCCTGAAGGCCCGGGTCGTTGGTGCTGTGTGGTTGATCGGGCCGTAGGGTCCGGGTGTGTCGGATGGTCCGCCCGCGTCGCCGCCGGTGCCGTCGTATGACGAGCTCGCGGCGCTGGTGGTGAGTCTGCGGGCGCAGCTGGTCGAGACCGCTGCGGCGTTGGAACAGGCGCGGGTGCGGATCGCCGAGCTGGAAGCTCAGGTCGCGAAGAACTCGCGGAACTCGGCGAAGCCACCGAGTTCGGACGGGCTGGCGAAACCGCCACCGAAGTCGCTGCGGAAGAAGACCGGCCGCAGGCCCGGTGGGCAGGGCGGGCATCCGGGATCGACGCTGCGGATGCTCGCTGAGCCTGATGTGCGCCTGCGGCATGAGCCGGGGCCGTGTGCGGGGTGCGGGGCGGGGCTTGCGGGCCGGCCTGTGACCCGGACCGAACGGCGGCAGGTGTTCGACTGGAGTGATCCCGCTTCCGTGGACAGCGAACCTGAGGTTCGCTGTCCATAGGGAAGGAGCGTCATGGGGTCAGCTCGCCGGAAGTTCACCCAGGAGTACAAATCCGAGGCAGTAAGGTTGGTGCTCGACTCGGGCCGGTCGGTGACCGAGGTCGCGAAGAGTCTGGGTATCCACGAGACCACGTTGGGAAACTGGGTGAAGAAGGCGAAGGAGAACGGCGAGACCGAGGAGCGGCCGCTGTCGGTGTCGGAGCGCGCGGAACTTGAGGAGCTCCGGAAGAAGTACGCGCAGGCGCAGATGGACATCGCCTTCCTAAAAAAAGCGGCGAGCTTCTTCGCGAGCGAGCAGAAGTAAAGTTCGAGTTCATCTCGATACACGCTCCGAAGAAGCCTGTGTCCGCCGACGGCGCGAACACCTTTCCCGTCGACTACATGTGCAAGAAACTCGACCTGTCCCGACAGGGCTACTATGCGTGGAAGAAACGCGGCCCGTCTCGGAGGGAGAAGGACGACGCCACCTTGTCGACCATGATCAGAGCTGTTTTCGACCGTCTCGAGGGGCGGTACGGCGTGCGGCGGATCTTCCACGAGATCCGCCGCCAGGGCGTCGCCGTCGCCTACAAGCGGGTCCAGCGGCTGATGGCGACGATGGGCCTGGTCAGCGTGCATCCGCGTCCCCGCCGGCCGGTGACGACGGTGCAGGCCGCGGACTCCTCATCGCTGCCTGATCTTGTCGGCCAAGACTTCGCCGCGTCCGCACCGAACCAGTTGTGGTACGGCGACATAACATATATTCGCACCTGGGATGGCTGGGTGTACATGGCCTCCGTCATCGACGCGTTCTCTCGGAAGATCGTCGGCTGGGCGGTCGCCGATCACATGCGCACCGAACTCGTTCTCGACGCGCTTCGTATGGCCGTCACCCGCCGGCGGCCACCCGGCGGCGTCATATTCCACGCCGACCGAGGCGGTCAGTACACCAGCCGTGAGTTCGTCGCCTTCTGTCGCGACAACAACGTCCGAAACTCCGTCGGCCGTACCGGGATCTGTTTCGACAACGCCGCGGCGGAGTCCTTCTGGGCCACCCTCAAGAAGGAGTTCGTCCACCTCCACCCGTTCGATACCATAGACCGCGTCCGGGCGGGGATCTTCGAATATGTCGAGATCTACTACAACCGGCAGCGGTTGCACTCCTCGATCGGCTATCTCACGCCTGTCGAGTTCGAGGAAGAATTTGACGGACAAACACTTCGTGCTGCATAGTTAGGACTGTCCACGAAAGTGGGAACCCTCCACATAGCTGTGCGAGCCTCCCCGTGCCGCGTCAACCGGTCACGTCGACACCCCGCTTCACCCCTGATCGACGGGAAGAGGACGGCGAAGGCCCTGGCTGGTGGCGGTGGAGACGAGGGGACTCGTACCCCTAACCTGTCGACGCGGCTACGAACATGACGAAGGATCTACGTGGAACGAGCCGCCCGACCCCACGTACCCGCCGCGGCCGCGCTAACCCCACCGCGCCAACCGACCCCCACGGCACGGACAGGACAGCTCACCCGCCGCCAGCCGCGCCTCGACCTCACCCTGATCCACGCCTACCGTGAGCACCGGTGCCTCCGCGCACCTCGCACGGCCAGGGTTGATCGATTATGTTCTGCCTGGTCAGGGGCTGGTTGTGCGCCCAGCAGGGATCGAACCTGCCTGGTGCTTAGAAGGTACGGATTGCACCAAGCGTCACAGATCCCGGCCAAGATCAGACCGTACGTCGGCGTCCGCTGCTGTTCGCCGACGTACGGGGACGTTGCTACAGCGGTTGCTACACCTCGGTGCCGCCGGCCGCATCGGACCCCTGCCTTGCAAAGTCGGTCCGATCCGTCTGCCAGCGTCCGGGTTCGTCCATACAGTTGGCCGGACCTGGGCGCCAGTTCCACGGCCGTCCGTCGTCGTCCGTGGACGTCTGCCGGCTTGGCTACACGGTTGGCTACACGGCGGTCGGGATCAAACTCCTGACGGTCCGAGCGCTGGCGGGCTCGGTCTCGCCTGTCGTAGCGGTTTTCAAGACCATCTTGGGCCTTGATGGATCATGCTGTTCACCTGAATGTTCTTCCGAATGGGACCACTGCCGTGTCCTGCATCCCACGTATTCCCCGCAGGCGCTTACCTGTGTCTCACCGACCTGATCTGCTGACGACGCTCCCCAGCGGTGTCCCCGGGCGTGCGGACGGCGACGGCGATCTCCCTCTTGCCCACGTCGATCGCCGCGCACCGCGGATAGATGATCTCCATGGCAACTCCTGTTCCACGCATCTCCTGACCAGGCAGGACACGTCATCCGCGGAACCCGCAAGAGGATCAAGATTCTGAGACTCGCGCTCTACGGCAGCAACCCGGGGTACCCAACCGGGACGGGTTCCAGCGTCAATCTGAGGGCCGGACTCGCCGGTACCAAGAACTGGCGACGTCAGCGGATGACATGTCCAGTTTCATCTACCCGTGGGCGCTCCACCAAGACCATGAACATCTGAGGTAGCTCCGGCGCGGTAACGCGCCGGAGCTACCCGACCCCCGGGCAGCTATCTTGCGGGTCTCCAGCTCCGCGCCTCGATGATCTGGATCAAGGAGCTCACGTGAACCACCCCTTGATCACAACCGAATACGCGCCCTGGCCCTACTGGCACCGATCGCCTGGACCGGCCGACAGGGACGGACCGTACGCACTGACCTGGGCGACGGCTTCCGCGGGTGTCGGGCTCATCCCTCGGTCTCGTCTCCCTCGGCCTCGTCGACGCGCAGCAACGACGCCAGCTGCAACCAGTTCTCCACCACGGCCGCCACGCCGACCTCGTGGAAAGCCGCGATCCGCGCCTCGCGCTCGACCGGAAGAACGAACTGGAGATTGCCGACGGTGGGAATACCCGCCCGGACAGCCGCCGTCGCCCCCGTCAAGGAGTCCTCAACAGCCACCGCCTCTGTGGGTGCTACACCCTCGCGCTCACAGGCGATCCGGTAGACGGTCGGATCGGGCTTGCTGGTGGGAACCGGGGGCGTGTCCTCAGCGCTGTAGCGCACCTGGGGCGGAAGCAGCCCAGTGAGGCCGGCCGCGGTGAAAGATGCCTCCAGGCGGCTCAGCGCGCTCGAGCTCACCGCGGCCAGGCGGTACCTCTCGCCCATGCTGGCGAGCGGGCCCAGCACCTCGGGGTCCGGTCGCAGCACCTCGCGCAGCCGATCGCTCACGCGACGCTTCTCCTCGGCGACCCACCACTCCATCTCGGCGGCCGACACGCGCTCAGCGACTCCCGCGGACGGTTCCGCCGGCTCGACAGGATCCGTTGAAGTCTCCACGGGCACGCCGGCGTCGGCCGCGGCCTGCAGGACCACGGAGCGGAAATTGCGTCCCATGGCGGCGCGACGCAGCTCCTCGGGCGTCCAACGGCGGTCGACCCCGATACGTTCCAGGAAGTCATTGGTGACCTCAGTCGACGCGGTGAAGGCAGGCGCCTCCGAGGGGAACAGGTTGTCGTCCGCGTCGCAGAGCACGATCCTGACCACCGAGGGGTCCAGGCCCTCCGGCACAGCGAAGCCCGGGGTCTTCGGGATCCTCGTCACCGGACCTCCTCGTCGAAGTCGAGCACGGCCGCGAGCATGCTGCGAATCCCGTCGCGGGATGCTCGCGTGAGCAGGTCGCCGAGCTCCGCGACCAGGTCAGCGTCGTCGGCCAGGTCACCGAAAATGTCTCGAAACCCCAGCAGCGTCGTGGGATCGTCGCCACCGGCATGCGCGGCGCGCCGGAGATCCTCGGCTCGCGAGTCCTCGACGGTCAGTGGACGGCCTTCCATGTCCTCACCCCGCAGGAAGCGTAGCCACCCCGCCAGCGCCGCCAGCAGCAGCCGGTGCGGCCTGCCCGCCACGCGGGCCTCTCCCAGCGAGGACAGCACATGGTGGGGGACCTTCGTCGACCCTCGCCGGCACAGCCGCAGCAAACTGTCGCCGATGGCAGGGTTCGCGATGCGGTCGAGGGTCGTCGTCACGTACTCGTCGGTGTCCTGGCCGGGCAGCTCCGGGAGCAGCGGGGCGATTTCCTCGCGCAGCAGACGCGACATGTACTCCGACAGCACAGGCTCGGCCATGGCCTGATCGGTGGTCTCCAGCGCTGCGAGCACACCCAGGTACCCGAGTGCGCAGTGCCCGCCGTTGAGCAGGCGGCCCTTCATGACCTTCCACGGGGTCACGTCGTCGACCACCTGCACGCCGACACGCTCCAGCGGAGGCCGCTCGGTACAGAAGTCATCCTCGACGACCCACTGCCGGAACGGCTCCGTGACTACCGGCCAGCGGTCGGGCACCCCGAATTCGCCCTCGATCTGGTCGCGCAGCTCGGGGCTGGTGGTCGGGGTGATGCGGTCCACCATGCCATTGGGGAAGGTCACGTTCTCCCGGACCCAGGAGGTGAGGTCCTCACCGGTCTGGGCGTCGAGCAGGCCCGTGAACTCGAGAACGGCAAGCCGAGTCGCCGCACCCGAATCGTCGAGATTGTCACAGGACAGCACTGTGAACGGGCCTGTGCCCTCCGCGCGACGTCGACGTAAGGCGGCGACGAGCAGTCCAGCCGCGGTCACCGGATTGCCCGGAGTTGCCAGATCGTGACGAACCGTGGTCATGTCAGGACGCGTCTGGTAGCCCTCACTGGTCACGGTCAGCGTGACCAGCCGGGTATTCGGGGACGCCAGCAGGTCGGCGACCTGTTCAGGCTGGTCCGGTAAGTAGAGATAGTCGATCAGGGCGCCGACGAGTCGAGCGCTGGCCCCGTCGCGGTCCCGCTCGACGACGGTGTAGAGCCCATCCTGGTCGCGGAGTACCTCGCCCATCGCCGGACTGCGCATGCCGACTCCGATCACGCCCCAGCCGGTCTCGCCTGTGGCGGCAAGGTCGTCGAAATACAGGATGGGGTGGGCACGCGCGAAGCCGCCGACGCTGAGGTGAACGACGGACGGGGTCAGCGCATGCCTGTCGTAGGCGGGCGTCTCCACCCGGTCCCCCAGCTTCGTAACCGTGCTTTCCGTGAGCACGGACGGCACCGTCCGCCCCAGGCTGGGAAAGGGCGAGTCCGCCGCGACTGCCGTGTTTGTCTGCCGGTTCTGGCTTACGTCACTGGTGCTGCGATGATGTCTTGTCGCCGTTTCCATCGTAAGTAGAGTCCGAGCTTCCTCGAGGTTGTGGAGGGCTTGTTGGCCGTTTCTCGGGTGAACACGGTCTTTCGTTGCTCGTACTCTATCGGCAGGACGACTCCGAACGTGGAGTGTTGGCGCTGGTAGTTGTAGGGCACGTAGCGCCAGTCGATCACGACAGCCTGGGCCTGCCGCGGGTCGGTGAACCCCTGCGCCGGGAAGGCCTTCTCCAGCTCCGAGGAGCTGGAGAAGGCCTTCGTCGTCGGCGTTTTCGAAGCTCGACCGAGACCCGGCCCGACGGCTGCCGGATGCCCAGTCCGGGGCGGACCTTGGTGAACTCGCTTGCGGTGTAACTGAACCGCAGTCCGTGCGGAATATCACATTTTATGTGTCGTCGTAGTGACTGATTGTATCTTTATTGATACGGATAGTTATGATCATTTTAATCGCTTGACAGGTCGGCTCCGTGTTCGGGCTCAGCCCGGTCGCGGCTGCGAGTGGATGCCTGGAGGGCGGGGCCAAATGGTCGTAGCGACGTTTCAATAGGATGATCGTCTTGGTGTCGAGGACTGGATGGTGGATAGGCCGGCGGGAGCAGTTGACAATCGATGAGCGGGAGCTGATTTTCCGGAAGCCGAGCAGGAACTGTTCGGCATGGTTATCCGCAAAGGCGCTCGGCCGGCACCACTCGACGATTTCGCGAGAGATCGAGCGTAACGGCGGCGAGAAGATCTATCGGGCGGTGGAGGCGCAGGCGCGGCGTGATGCGTTGCGTTGCTGGCCCGTCCGAAGGAACGCAAGCTTGTCGCGTCGCCAGCACTGCACAACGCGGTCAACGCGGGCCTGGCCGAGAACTGGTCTCCGAAGCAGATCAGCGAGAGACTGGGGAAGGACTTTCCCGACGACGAGAGTATGCGCGTGTACCACAAGAAGATCTATGAATGCCTCTATACTGCGGCGCCCGGACCAGCCGGTCGGGTTCGGCGGCACGGGCATAGCGTTTGACGGTGTTCAGGCTGAGATTGAGATGGCGGGAGCATTCCAGCAGGCCGACGCCCTTGTCGAGTAGGTCGTGGACCTGCCGCCAGCGTTCGCGGGTGGTCACGGCGCGGGTCCCTTCGCGGGGCTGCGGCCCGGCTTTGGCCCAGCAGGCGCCGTGCGCGGCGGACGGCTTCGGCGTGGGCGCCGGAGCCGTCGCGGCGGACGACCTGCACGCCGGGATGGGCGCGCGGCCACGCTTCGAGGCTGTCGGCCTTGCGGTCGGCCAGGACATAGACGCGCTCGTTGGTTTCCACGTCGACGAGCACGGTGGCGTACACGCGTCTACGGCGCAGCGCGAAGTCGTCGCCGAGCACCCGAGGCGCCGACCGCGCGGGCGGGGCCAGCCGCGGCAGCGCCCGCGCGGCCGGCGCCTCGGGAGACGACCACCCGCAGCGCGGTCGGCAGCCGCTCGCCCGCGCGGCCGGCTAACTCCCGGACCACCGCGCCGACCTGACACGCCAGGCGGGACGTGCGGCGCTGGTAGCGCTCCAGAACCCCTGGCGCTTGCTCCCGGAAGGTCTGACGACAGTCCCACGACCTCACCGACGCCCTCGACAAGATCCACAGGCCTCGGTGAGGACCGCACTAACGTGAGCCAAGTCAGGGCGGGGCCGGTGTCGACGACGATCACACGCTGCGGCGATCCTCGTCGCCCCACGCCTCGCGCATGATTCCCTTGACGTGCTCGCCCAGATCCGGCTCGCCATCGAAGACGGCCGTCGTACGGAACTGACGACGGGGGCGCTCGCCGCGTTCCACCGCCGCCCACTGCCGCAGCAGCCCACGGCTTCGGATAGCCGGTCCTCCGGCAGCGCGTCAAGCAGCTGGTGTGCTTCGTCGCGCATGCTCATGCAGTCAGTGCAGGAGCCCTGCCGGCCTTCGGCCCGGCCACAGACGTAGTTTCCATGCCGGAAAGCCCGACGTCTCGTTACGACCCGGCGGCCCCAGGCATCCACAGACCCCGGCAGCGCCCATCCATCACAGTCGTTCCTCGTCGGCGAGGTTATGTCACCAGCCGGACGCCGTCCGCCGGAACCATTTCCTGCCCTCGGCGGCGATTCCTTCGAGGACGTGAATGGTGTGCTGCAGTCCGCCGGCGTCCTGGGTGAGGCTGGCCACCAGCCCAACCGTCTCGCCCGTCGTGATCTCCTCCGGTGAGGTGTCTGCCATCTGTATCCGGAGCACCTGGCCGTTCACCAGGACGATTTCGAGTTTCTGCACATTTTCGGCGTCATGGTCGACGCGAATCAAGGCGACCGAGTCGAAGTGGTAGTTCAGCCGTCCCTTTTCGGTGAAACGTCCCGTGGTGAAATCTAGGGTCGACACGAAATTTCGAACCCCGCCGGCGGTGAGGAGAAAGACCGAGATCTGGTATTTGTTGTAACGCCACGGGCCTCGGTGGACTCGCCCTCGTTTACTTGATGCGGCCTGTGTCTCGACGAAGGCGTGGGCGATGACGCTGCTCGCTTTCAGTCGGTAATGGTGCAGCGCCCGGTCGAGGAGTATTCTGCGGTCGCAGTCGAGCCACCGTGCCATCTCCTGATCGTCCGGCCGGTCTGCTAGGTAGGCCTTCCACCGCTCGAATCCTGCCTGTCGTGCCTCCTTGACCTTTTCGTGCTGATCCTGTTCGGCGGCGAATCGCCGCTTCTCGCATTCTTTCTCCAGTCGGGCGATAACATGGATGTAGCTCGCCACAGTGACGACGAATGTTGTTTCCAGGGCCAGGAGTACCTCGATTCCGGCCGTAGCCACCAGTGCCCACAGACCTCCGCCCGCGAGTACGGTGACCCCGACCAGCCCGTACGCACCGAGTTCTGGCACGGCACGCTGCGCTCTGCTCCAAGAGAGGTGGGTCCCGTCCCTCCGCATCTTCTGAATCTGCCATGCTGCGTGCCGCAGCAGCCAGGCGACCCGATTGGCGCCGATCCAACGCTCCCAGTAGATGCCGATGATCTCGTTGGCGATGCTGCGCCGCGCCCTGGCCGTCCACTGCAGCCACTCGGCGGGTCGGTGGGTATCTGGCCACGTAGTACTCGAGATCGCGATTGATGCTTTTCGCGAATGTTCCGGAGGACTGCGGTGCATCGGCTTCGTCTTCGATGTACTCGATCTTCCAGGACACCCCGTGCCGGACGGCGATAATGCCGATGGCGAGAATCAGCGTGCACCCAAGCATCGTCCACGTCCGTCCGGCTGTCGTCAGGCGCACGGCGACGTTTATGGCCCAGGCGGCGAGAACCACCACCGAAACCGTGGCGCGCAGCCGAGTCTCCCTGGAGATGTCGACGGGGCGTGGAGGGCGCGTCCGTGGTTCGGCTGGGTTCGGGTGAAAAAACTTCTTGACCCGGTCAAGACGTGCGTTGGCCATCTGCTCGTCGTTGGCTTGGGCGATGGCGCGGTTCCACACTCCATCCTCGAGTGGACCATCGAGGAACTGTTCCATGTGGCGGAGGATCATGCCCCTCTGCTGGTCGGGCAGAGTATCGAGCTCCTTGAGTGCCACCGTGATGTCGGTGTTCCTGCCTTTGGCTGCGTCCATCAGCAGGAGCACCACACGCAGGCCCTGTGCCCAGGGGTCATCGCCCTGCTCGGGTTGGTCTTCCTGTAAGTCGCGTAGCTGCCTGGACTCGTCGGCTGACAGTTCGTCCCTCGACCGTCCGCTGACCAGTGCCAGCAGCCAGTGGAAGCGCACTCGGTCAGACTTCGCGGAGCTGACCACGAACTCGCGCATGAGCTGGCGTGCCTGGTCGGCCATGCGCCCGTCCAGGTGGCGGACACCGGCCTCGAACTTCTCCGCCGGACTCGCATTGGGGGCGACCGTGTACTGGTGGACGCCGCCGTGGACGACGCCGGCCTGGACTCCGACCTGAGAGGAACCGTCGGCGATGTTGGAGGACGAAACCGGGCTGGGCTGGGCGCCTGACCCGGAGGAGAAACCCCAGTCGTCGGTCACGACAATCCCTGCGCTATGGTGATGGCCACACCGATTTTCGTGGCGAGGTCGGCCACGTCACCGATCAGCCCACGGACCTTCTTGAGGGCGACCAGCAGCGCTCGGCGGGTCGCTGGTGAATCCGTCTGGAGTGCCTCGTCAGCTGCGGCGAGCTCGGCTTCGGCGGCCGCGTAGGTGTCCTCGTCCACGGTTCCGGCGCTGCGTGCGTTCTGCAGGTCGTTGCGGAAGCCGACAAGCGCCGCCGACAGGTCCGCCGGGACTTGCTCACCGGTCGCGCCGATGGTCACGCCCCCGTGCAGGGCTCCGGCCTGCACACCAACTCGGGCGTTCCCCGACGCGGTGTTGCGGATGTTCTGGTTCGGTACCTGCATGGTGGATCTCCTCCCGATCCTCGTTTCCGCGGTATCGGTCTTTCCGATGTCCACGGCCAGTTCCTCGGCGAGTGCCACGGCGAACGAGGCCGCGTTCGCCACGGCTCGCTGCTGCCACAGGTGGCGGTCGGTCGACTCCTTGGTGCCGTCGGCGTGGTCGCTGACGCCACGGATCACGATCACGGGCAGGGAGCTGTTCAGCAGCCCGGCCTGGCTGGCTCCCGCGCCTTCCATCTCGATGGCGAGGGCGTCGTTGTAGTGGTCGTGAAGCCAACGGGCCAGGGCCGACACGGTGGAGTTCAACACCACCTCGCCCGCCGCGATCGGCCCGAAGTGCACCTGTGGGAGGGAGTCCGCTTTGACTGGCGGCCGGGCCCAGCTTCTCGTCCGAGACAGGTGGCGTGCGATCTGTTCGGCGCGGTGCGAGAGCGGCCACGTGCGGGGTCGCCCCCAGAGCCCTTCGTCCTCGCTGGTGGCGCCGTGGAAGGCGTAGACGTGAGTGCCCACGATGACGTCACCGAGTGCGATATGGCGATGAAGGCCGCCGGCGACGCCGACGAAGAGCAAAGCCGCCGGTGCAAACTCGGCGATGGCGCGTTCGGCGAGCACCGCTGCCGACTGATTGCCTACGCCGACGTGTGCCAGCGCCACCTGGCATTGGCCGCCGGCCAATCGGCCGACCTCGAAACGGGTTCCCTGCGGATGGCGGTGCAGCCGCGTGTCTACCAGATGTTCATGAACTGCCTGGTACTCCAGGTCGAGAGCCGTCAGGACGACGATAGGCCGGGTGTTCGCCACGCTCATCCCTCCTCTTCCGGGTGCGTGTCGGCGGCATCTGCCGCAGGGGCGACGGGCCGGGTGATCGGTGGTGAGAGGACGGAGCTGAGGCCTGCTCGGAACAGGCGGGCGGGCCGCCCGACAGTGGTCCGTTGCTCCCTGCCCACCGGAACGATGAACCCGCTGGCTTTCTGGACCTTTCGGTAGAAATTCCTGGGGTCGAGTGGCCTCCCCCAGACCGCCTCGTACACCTCCTGGAGATCACCGATGGTGAAGGCGGGACCGCAGAAGGCGGTGGCAAGTGCTGAGTTCTCGAGCTTGACCCGGGCGCGTTCGACGCCGTCCGTGATGATTCGACGATGGTCGAAAGCGAGAACCAACTCGCCTGAGAGGACTCGGTTCGTCGGCTGCCAGCTCGCATCCGCGGCGTCCGATCCTGCGACCGGTTCCGGCAACCGCGGCGCGACGGCAAGGTAGGCCACCGAGACAACCCGCCCCCGCGGGTCACGGCCGGGCTCGCCGTAGACGCCGAGCTGTTCCAGATACAGGCTCCCGGCCTCGATGCCGGCCTCCTCGGCGAGCTCCCGCCGCGCCGCCGTGCCGAGGTCCTCCTCGACGTGTGCCAGGAAGCCACCCGGGAGCGCGAACGCACCTTGGTACGGCTCGATCGCACGTTCGATCAATAGCACCTGCAGGCTCGTTCCCCGCAGTGTGAGGATCACGAGGTCGACGGCGAGCGGAACTTCTGGAGGCTCCCACGGATCATGGATCACGCTGCAAGACTAATTTTTTGTGTCGACGACAGAAATAACTGTCGGCAAGTGGACAGTCAGGGATGGCCCACCGGGTCGATGCGGTCCGGGCGTCTCGAACGACGGAGGTGCCTAGGAGTGGCGGGGCGCCGGGGCGGCATGGGTGACACGGCGTACGGGCCCCGCGGTGTGGTCGCCCGTGCCACTCCCGAACCCGGCTGGCGATCTCGCGGCTGGCCCGAGCGTTCGGCGTCCGCGGTCCACGGCCGGCGCGTTCGAGGTGTGGCTCGGCCGTCCCGGCAACACCTGGGAGTACTATCGCGAACTCGCCGACCAGGGCCCGACATACCTTCCCGACCAGGACATCTCCGGCTGAATCCGGTTCAACCTGACCCGCCTATCACTAGTAGGCCCAGACCGTGGGCCTGCTCGACCGCTCCGGGCGGGTCTGGCGCGCGCTCTCAGAATTCGCCGAGACCTCCGGTCTGGACGAGCGGGTGGTCACGGCCTTGCACGATGTGGCCATGGCCGGGCGCGTCCGCCGCTCACGCTACGAGCATGCTGAGAGCCTGCAGCAGACGCAGCGCGACCTGCGTGATCTCACCACCGCACAGGTCCTGGAACCGGTCGGCCGAACCCGCGCCCGCTACTACACGGCCGGCCCCGCTTCCCACCGCCGGTGCTCGACGTCGCACGCACGCCCATGACCTCGAGGAACCCGTACACCAGCTGACAAGCAACCCGCCGGCCCGCCGAGGCCCGATCGGTGGTCACGGCCGCGTCAGCGCTTGAAGCTTCCTCGGCTGTCGCCGTCTTCGCCGTCGAAGGCGCGTCCAGAGCTGCTGGCGCGGCGGGGAAGATCTGTCCGCGCAATACGCGGATCGGTGCGCCCGGCAGGGATCGAACCTGCGACCTGGTGCTTAGAAGGCACTCGCTCTATCCGCTGAGCTACGGGCGCGCACCACCATTGTGCTGTCTCCTGTCGCGATCACGTAGCGCGGTTACTGGCGATAGCGGAATGGGACTCAATGAGTACTTTGTGTGTTTGTTCCGGTGCTCCTTCGGTGATCAAAGCTCTCACCCTGCCACGGCGAGGGTGGATCGTGCATCCGTGCGGCTTCGCACCTGTGGATGGATGCGGTTTGTCCACAGGTGGCGGACCGCGGATGCCAAGCCGGCCGCGGAGCTGAAGAGTGTGAGGCGGGACGTAAGGGGCCAATCCGGTCACAACAACCGTCCGCCGTACGGAACCAGGCCGGCTACCCCATGATCCGGGAGGAACCATGATTGAGGCATCGGTCACGCTGCTCGGCAACCTCGTCGACGACCCCGAACTGCGCTGCACGCAGAACGGGAACTTCGTCTGCTCCCTCCGCCTGGCCAGCACCGCGCGCCGGTTCGACCGCACGCAGAACCGCTGGGTGGACGGCGCCAGCGTCTTCATCACCGTCACCTGCTGGCGGCACATGGCGGAGAACGTAAGCGCGTCGTTGCGCAAGGGGGACAGGACGCTCGTGGTCGGGCGGCTACGGCAGAGGTCCTTCGAGACGCATGAGGGAAACCGTCGGGTCGTCTACGAGGTGGACGCCGACGCCGTCGCGGTTGACCTGGCTCGGCAGACCGCGGAGGTCCGGCGGGTGGTCCGCGCGAGCGGGGAGAACGGAAGCGGCCAGGCGGCGGAAGGAGCAGCGCCAGCGGGGGAGTCCGTTGGCACGCATGACGGAGCGGGTGGACCCGCTGGCGAGGGTAGAACCCACCTCGATACCGGCACGGAGTACCGTGACGCGAATCGCACGGACGGGGCTGCGGAGGAGTCGTTCGGCGAGTCGTTGCCCGGTGTAACTATGTCGGCGGCAGAGCTCGCCGACATATCACCTTCAGTAACGGCTCTCGATCCGGCCGCAGCGTGATGCGGCTGATAGGACGGATTCGAATTGTCCGTTGGGTCGGCTCTCCGCTCGCGCGGACGCGGACCCGTACCCGATCGGTGCGGAAGCTGTCGGTAGCGTCAGTCCGTGACCAGTACGCGGGGGGCCGAGACGCCGATGCCGATCCGAGCACCACAGGGGCAGACGGATCTGTCCCGGACGGACGGCAACGTGCCGGGTACGCAACCCACGGGCCCGCCTACAGACCAGCACTCGAAGCTCTCCGACCAGCATCTGCCCGACCGCGGGTCGGACGGTCGGGCGGATCACGGGCCGAGGTGGCGGGCCCCGCTCGCGGCTGCGCGATCGCGGTTGGCCGCGGTATCCGGGCCTGGCTGGACGGTGGCGGTAGCGGCCCTGCTCAGCGCCGTCGCCGCGGTGCTGATCAATCAGCACCTCTTTCCCTACCAGTCAATCAACAACGACGAGGCGCTCTACTGGCTACAGGCCCAGACGTTGGCGGGAGGCGACCTGTTCCCGCCAGCGCCACCGTCGGCCGACTCCTACGCGCCGTGGCTGGCGATAGTTACCGACGGCCACTATGTGTTGAAGTACACCCCTGTGGTCGCCGGATTGCTGGCCCTGAGCCTGGTGATCACGGGTGGGACGGCCCTGGCGCTCGCCCTCGTCGTGGCCGCTGCGGTCGAAATGACCTACCTTGTCGGGGTCGAACTGCTCGACGACCGGCGGACCGCCGCCGTCGCAGCCTGGTTGTTGGCTCTGTCACCGCTGGTGCTCCTTCAGAGCGCGATGCTGCTGCCGTACCTGCCGGTGCTCGTCCTGTCCGAATGCGTGGTGTTCGGACTGCTCCGTGGCCTGCGTACCCGTCGTCGGGTGCCGCTCGTCGGGGCCGGGCTGGCCCTGGGGCTTGCGGCAGCGGTACGCCCGTACGACGTCGTGCTGGTCCTCGGCCCGTTTGTGTTGTGGACGGTGTGCCGGGGCGCGCGTGGACGGCGGTGGTGGATGCTGCGCTGGGTGGGCGCGGGGCTGGCCGCTCCGTTCGCACTGCTGCTCAGCTACAACGCCGCGGCGACGGGCAACCCCTTCCAGCTTCCGTTCGCGCTGCTGGAGCCTGAGGACAAGCTGGGCTTCGGGGTCCGCCGACTGTTCCCCACCGACACCGCCCACCACTTCGGGCTGGTCGAAGGGCTCACCGCGATCGGTGATCATCTCTGGCTGCTCGGTGCCTGGGCATGCGGCGGGGTCGTCCTCGCGGTCCTGTCGGTCGCGACGGTCATCCGCCGGCGGATGACCGCTCCGGCGCTCACCGTCGGTGTCGGCGCCCTGCTCCTGATCATTGGGTATGTGGCGTTCTGGGGCGCCTGGAACGCAGCCGAACTGTGGGGCGGCACCCGTTGCATCGGCCCCTTCTACCTCATGCCGGTGCTGGTCACGCTCGTCCTGTTCGGAGCCCGCGGGCTGGTGGACATGGCGTCGGCGTGGCCGCGTACCACCGGTCTCGTTGCCGTCGCGGGTCTTGCCCTCAGCGGGTTCATCCTGGTCGTCGCGTCGCAGGACAACATGGAGTTCACCCAGCGTGATCGCAATCTGTCGAATATGATCAATGCTCGGCCCGGTCCGACGTTGGTCATCGTTTCGGTCGACCCGGCGTTTCTCATGCACCCAACGTCGGTGGTGGCCAACTCGCCGACGCTGGATGACCGGGTGCTGTACGCGGTGTCACGGAAGCAGGCCGACTTCGATGTCGTCGCCGACCATCCGGACCGGTCGCCGTACCTGCTCAGGCTGGCCATCGGTTACAACCGGACGCTGTCATCGCCGTCGGCGGGATGGCTGGAGCGTCTGCGGGTGGTCGACGGGGTGAACGTTGCCGTCGGCGTCAGCGCGGCGGTACCGGCCGGCACCCGAGCGGCCCGTATCGAGGTGACCGCGGATGGCAGGCGGAGCTCCTTCTCGATGAACCCGGACCGGCCACTGAGCAGCCGGCTCATCATCAGCCCCGGCGGGGTGGACGCGACCGCCCTCGGACCTCGTTCAAAAGTCAGCGATGTTCCGACCACACGTGATGTTCCGGCCATGAAGGATGATCGTTCGGTGACGCTGAAGGTGTTCTACACCCCGGCGGGAGACGGTCGTGAACGTCTCCTCGACCAGGTGGACCTGCCCGTCCGGGTCGATTCCAGACAGGGCACGGTCAGCGTCCTGGTGTCGGAGGGCCAGGTGGGCGCGGTGGGATCGGGAGCGATGCCGACGATCCGCCTCAGAGCGAGCTGACAGGCGAACCGAGGGCCACTGGGATGGGCCGGACAGCGACGGGGTAGGCGGACAAGTGGCGAACGGACGGGGGTGTAGCCCGAGCGGGCCGGGCCACGGCCGTCCCGCGGTATCCGTCCGAATTCACCCGGTCAGTGGGTCCGCCGGACCGACAGGCCCACCAGACCCATAAGGTTGACCGCATGGCGCAGTACGTCTTCCAGATGCGCAAAGTGCGCAAAGCCCACGGTGACAAAGTCGTTCTCGACGACGTCAGCCTGTCGTTCCTGCCCGGCGCGAAGATCGGCGTCGTCGGTCCGAACGGCGCGGGCAAGTCGTCGCTGCTCAAAATCATGGCTGGTCTTGACCAGCCGAGCAACGGGGACGCGACGCTGAGCCCCGGCTCCACCGTCGGCATGCTCGCGCAGGAACCGCCGCTGGACGAGACGAAGGACGTCCGCGGCAACGTCGAGGACGGCGTCCGGGAGATCCGCGCGGTCCTCGCCCGGTACGAGGAGATCAACGAGAAGATGGCCGCGCCGGACGCGGACTTCGACTCCCTCCTCGCCGAGCAGGCGGCCCTCATCGACAGGATCGAGGCGGCGAACGCCTGGGAGCTCGACAGCCAGCTCGACCAGGCGATGGACGCGTTGCGCCTGCCTCCCGGCGACGCCGACGTGACCAGACTCTCCGGCGGAGAACGGCGCCGGGTCGCGTTGTGCAAGCTCCTGCTCGAAGCCCCCGATCTGCTCCTGTTGGACGAGCCCACGAACCATCTGGACGCCGAGAGCGTCGCCTGGCTGGAGCAGCATCTGGCCCGTTACGCGGGAGCCGTGCTCGCGGTCACCCACGACCGTTACTTCCTCGACAACGTCGCCGGCTGGATCCTTGAGCTCGACCGCGGTCATGCCTATCCGTACGAGGGAAACTACAGTACGTATCTGGAGACCAAGGCCGCTCGGCTCAAGGTCGAGGGTGGCAAGGACGCCAAGCGCAAGCGCGTCCTCGCCCAGGAGTTGGAGTGGGTGCGCTCGAACCCGAAAGCCCGCCAGGCCAAGAGCAAGGCGCGACTCTCCCGATACGAGGAACTGGCGGCCGAGGCCGACAGGGCGCGTCCCCGTGACCTCGAGGAGATCCAGATCCCGCCCGGCCCGCGCCTGGGAAGCGTCGTGATCGAGTCGAAGAAGCTGCGCAAGGGCTTCGGCGACCGGCTCCTCATCGACGACCTGTCGTTCTCGTTGCCCCGCGGCGGCATCGTCGGCGTGATCGGCCCGAACGGCGTCGGCAAGACCACCCTGTTCACCTTGCTGACCGGCCAGGCGGCCCCCGACGCCGGTGAGCTCACCATCGGGGAGACCGTCAGGATCTCCTATGTGGACCAGGACCGTGCGGGCCTGGACCCGAAGAAGAACGTGTGGGAAGTCATCTCCGACGGGCTCGACCACATCGTCGTGGGCAAGGTCGAGCTGCCCAGCCGCGCCTACGTGTCGTCGTTCGGCTTCAAAGGGCCTGACCAGCAAAAACCCGTCGGTGTCCTCTCCGGCGGGGAGCGCAACCGGCTCAACCTCGCACTGACCCTCAAGAAGGGCGGCAACCTGCTGCTCCTCGACGAGCCGACCAACGACCTCGACGTCGAGACCCTGCGCTCCCTGGAGGACGCCCTCGGGGAGTTTCCCGGCAGCGCGGTGGTGATCTCGCACGACCGGTGGTTCCTCGACCGTGTCGCCACCCACATCCTCGCCTGGGAGGGCACAGACGCCGATCCGGCCCGCTGGTTCTGGTTCGAGGGGAACTTCGCGGACTACGAGGCGAACAAGGTCGACCGCCTGGGCGCCGAAGCGGCCCGTCCCCACCGGGTCACCTACCGCAAACTCACCCGGGACTAGCTCCCGGGGCCGCCACCGCGCGGCTGCTGGGACGAGGGCAAAAGAATTCTCCTCCCAGCGGCGCCGGCCGGGTGGTGCGCGAATTCCGTCCGCAACCACCCGCACAGGCCATGATTGGCACGAGTTTGTTGCTGTGTACGCTTTTCGGACGTTTCTGCGTGCACAGTGACAAAATCGTGCGGAATCGTGCGGATCTTCTTCGCGGTGAGTGCCCGCCGGCCAGTGCCCACCGACGCATGGGCGGCGTCCATTACGGCCCGTTACCTAAGGTACTTAAGGTGGGTACGAGCGTGCTTGCCGGGGTTACGCCGGGCGGTTGACCAGGGAGTTGGCGGCCATCGTCAGGTAGTCCCAGAGGGGCTGGAAGTGCTCCGGGGGCAGGTTCAGCTCGTCGACGGCAGCCCGCATCCGGACCAGCCAGGCGTCCCGCTGGGAGGGGCCGATCGCGAACGGCGCGTGCCGCAGTCGCAGCCGGGGATGCCCGCGCTGCTCGCTGTAGGTCGACGGCCCGCCCCAGTACTGGACGAGGAACATCCGCAGCCGCTCCTGCGCGCCGGAGAGGTCCCCCTCCGGGTAGAGCGGGCGCAGCAACGGGTCTTCGGCAACCCCTGCGTAGAAGTGGGCTACCAGCCGGCGGAAGGTCTCCTCGCCTCCTACCGCGTCGTAGAAGGTGTCTGTCGGACGGGCCGCGGACGGTTGCTGGGTCACAGCGACCATTGTGCTGGACGGATCGTGGGCAGCGAGCCCGATGCGGTCAACGGCATCCCCGATGCGGCCAACGGCATCTTTTCAGATCATCGGTTGCTGCCCGCCGCATCAGCGGGGGTGCGGCGCGAGCCAGACCGTCGTGTCCGGGGGGAGCGTGAGGGTGGTTCCGTCGTAGCCGACCGGGCTGCTGGCCAGGACGAGACGTCCGGGTATGACCAGGTCGACCTCTGCGTCGGCGGTGGACATGACGCAGGTCAGGCCGGTCACGCCGGAGGTGCCCGGCAGGGTGTCGGCCGGGCGGCGCGTGTGGGACGTCTCCGACGATGCGCCGGTCGCGCCGGATGGTGCGTCGGATGCCCCGGACAGCGCGCCAGAAGCGCCCGGCGGTGCGTCGGAGGCGCTCGGCGGCGCCGGGCGGTCGAAGGCCAGGACCGTGGGCGGGGTGTCGTCGCGCCAGCGCAGCCGGCCGGCGCCGAGCATGGGCAGCGCCCGTCGTAACGCTAGCGCCCCACGCGCCAGGACCAGTGTCGACAGCGGGTCGGGCGCCTGCGCGGCAACGGTCAGCTCGGCCCAGCCGTCGGGCTGGGGGAGCCACGGCGGCACGCCGTCCGCGCTGAACCCGTACGGCGTTCGCTGCCCCGACCAGGGCAGGGGGACCCGGCAGCCGTCCCGGCCGGGACGGCTGTGCCCGGAGCGCTCCCAGACGGGGTCCTGCCGGTATGCCGGCGGCACGTCCACCTCGGGCAGGCCCAGTTCGTCGCCCTGGTAGAGGAAGACCGGGCCGGGCAGCGCGAGCAGGGTCAGCAGCGCGGCGCGGGCCCGGCGCAGGCCGGTCTCGCCGCTGCCGTACCGGCTCGCCGGCCGGGTGACGTCATGGTTGGCCAGCACCCAGGTGGTGGGCGCGCCCACCTCGGCGGTGGCGGCCAGGTCCGCGGCGATCGCCGTCCGCCAGGCCGGCGCCGACCAGGAGGCGGTCAGCAGTGAGAAGGCGAATGTCAGGTGCAGTTCGTCGGGACGCACGTAGCGGGCCAGCCGCTGGGGGTCGGCCACCCAGGTCTCGCCGACGAGCATCCTGGCCCGCCCGTCGCGGCGGCGGTAGTCCTCGACGATCGCGCGCCAGCGCTGGTAGATCTCGTGCACGCCTTCCTGGTCCCAGTGGTGGGGCTCGGCCCGCTCGCGGAAGAAGGGGATGCCGTCGGGCGGAGGCGGCGGGTTGTCCGGCAGCAGGTCGTTCTTGATCAGGCCGTGGGTGACGTCGATGCGGAAGCCGTCGACGCCGCGGTCGAGCCAGAACCGGACGGTGGCGTCGTGGTCGTCGCGGACGCGGGGGTGCCGCCAGTTCCAGTCGGGCTGTTCCGGCGCGAACAGGTGCAGGTACCACTGGCCGTCGGCGACCCTGGTCCACGCCGGCCCGCCGAAGACCGACACCCAGTTGTTGGGTGGCTCGTCGCCGTCCGCGCCGCGTCCGTCGCGGAAGATGTACAGGTCCCGTTCTGGTGCGTCGGCGCCGGCGGCCAGCGCGGCGCGGAAGGCCGGGTGGGCGTTGCTGGAGTGGTTCGGGACGAGGTCGACGAGCACCTTCAGCCCGTGCCGGTGCGCTTCGGTGAGCAGCGCGTCGAAGGCGGCCAGGTCGCCGAAGAGCGGGTCGACGGCACGGTGGTCGGCGACGTCATAGCCGTGGTCGGCCATGGGGGAACGGTAGAACGGAGTGATCCAGATCCCGTCCACGCCGAGGTCGCGCAGGTAGGGCAGGCGGGTGGTGATGCCGGCGAGGTCACCGACCCCGTCGGAGCCGGAGTCGGTGAAGCTGCGGATGTAGACCTCGTACAGCACTGCGTCGAGCCACCAGTCAGCCATGGCCTCATCCAATCCCGGGGGATTTGTCGTTGTCCGGCGTCTCTCGATGAACGTCGTCGAACGTCGTCGGATCCTTCCGGCGATCGTGAGGATGGCTTTCGGACGCGGAATATCGAATGATCGAACCGCCTTCGGCCGGCTGCTGAGGAGGCTGTCGCCAGGCACGGTATCCGATAACCGAACTAGACTTCGCCAGGTGGAGGAGGTGACGGCACGTTATCAACTGACTTCAAAAGGTGTGCGCAGTCCGTTCGTGCTTGTCCGGCAGGCTGTGTATGAGCGAACCGGACGCCTCGGCGGCGTTCTGAGCGGCCGTACGTTCAGCGGTAGATTCGTCGCCGGCGGCGGTGGCGATGCCGGCGCTGCCAGCGACGTCGGTGGGAACAGCGGGGCCGGCCGCGCTCCGGCCGCCCGCGGCGCGGCCGGAGCCGGCGGCACGGTGGGCGGCCCCGTCCGTCCGGACGAGGTCCAGCCGGACGCCGGCCGGGCGACCGCTGGCCGGGCGACCGTTGGCCGGACGGGGGCAGCGCGTACCGGGACGGCGGCGGGCCGGCTCGGAGCCGTCCTGGCCGAGATCGGCCGGGAGACCTGGTCACTGGGCCAGATGCCGCTGCGCCAGATCCTGGGCCGTCCCCGTGAGCGGGTCCCCGACCGGCTTGAGCTGGAGCATCTGGGTTATCTGTCCGACGCCGGGCTGGTGCTGTCGAGATCCCTCGACCCACAGCGGATCATCGATATGATCGCGGCGTTGGCGGTACCACGGCTCGGTGACGGCGTCATCGTCTTCCTCCGGGACGGCGAGAAGGTACGCCTCGGCACGATCATGCACCGCGACAGCCGGGCCGCCGGGTTCCTGCGTGACTTCCTCCCCTCCCGGCTGCCGACGCTGGACAGCGAGGACGGGCCCGGCCTCGTCCTGCGGACGGGCCAGACCTGGTACATGCCGTACCTGACCGACGAGTTGCTGGCGCGGATGTCCCCGACGGGGATGACGGACATCCCCTTCCCCGACTTCCTGAAGGGGCCGATCATCACCGTTCCGATGCCGGGGCATGGCCGGGTGCTCGGCGCTGTCACCCTGCTGCGCCGCTCGGAGACGTACACCCCCGTCGACATCAGCCTTGCCGAGCATCTGGCCCGGCGGGGGGCGGCCGCGCTCGACAACGCGCAGCTCTACAGCGTCGAACAGGAGTCCGCGCTCACCCTGCAACGCTCGCTCCTGCCGGAAAACCCACCTGCGCTGCACGGGGTGGAGATCGCGATGGAATACCGCCCCGGAACGGCCGGGACGGAGGCCGGCGGCGACCTGTACGACGTGATCGCGCTGCCCGGCGGCCGGGTCGGGATCGCGATCGGGGACGTGATGGGGCGCGGCCTGCACGCCGCCGCGGTGATGGGGCAGCTGCGGGCGGCGTTGCGGGCGTACGCGCTGGAGGACTGGCCGCCGGCCGAACTGCTCACCCGGCTCGACCGGGTGGTGGACTCGCTGCCCGGGCTGCACCTGACGACCTGCATGTACATCGTCTACGACCCGGCGGCCCGGCGGGCCACCGTGTCCAACGCCGGGCATCTGCCACCGCTGCTGGTCATGCCCGACGAGGAGCCGGACTACCTGGTCCTCGACCCGGGCCTGCCGCTCGGCGTCGGCGGTGTCGGGGTGTTCTCGGAGACGTCGCTGGAGCTTCCGCCCGGCTCCGGCATCGTGCTGTACACCGACGGGCTCGTCGAGTCGCGCAGGCGTCCGCTCGAGGACGGCATGGACCGGCTGCGCCGCGGGCTGGCCAAGGCGATGGAGAACGCGACGGAGTGCACGGCGGAGGGCACGGCGGGGTGCACGGGAGAGGGTATGGCGGCGGTGGACGCCGGGGTGCCCGCCGCGGGGGCTTCTTCGTCCGGTTCCGCGCGGGCGCTGCTGCGCCGGTGCCTGGCCGCCGCCGGGGTGGCCGTGCAGACCGACGACGACACGGCACTGCTGGTGATGACCACCTATCCGTCCCGGCCGGCGCTGGTGGACGTGGCGCTGCCGGCCGAGCCCGAGTCGGCAGTCCGGGCCCGTTCGGTGGTCGGGCGGGTCCTCACCGGGCGGCGTCTCGCCGCTGTCGCGGACGACGCCCTGCTGCTCGTCAGCGAGGTGGTGACGAACGCGGTGCTGCACGCCCGCAGCGATCTGGTGTTACGCGTCCACCAGGAGGGGGACCGGTTACGGGTCAGCGTCGATGATCGGGAAGGTACCCGGATGCCTCGACGGGTCTCGGGCGATGACGGGGAGTCGGGCTGGGGCCTGAAGATCGTCGATATGCTCGCGCGCGGGTGGGGTGTGGAAACCACTGGCGACGGCAAACGGGTGTGGTTCGATCTGGCGATCCCGGCGAGCGGCGACACCAACGGGACGCCGTCACCCTGACGGGACGTTGCCACCCCGACGGACGCTGCCATCTCGACAGGACGCTGTTACCCCGGCGAGGCCGGCCGTCCGCCCGAGGTCAGGCGGACGCGGCCTCGTCGCCGTCGGAGCTGAGATAGCGCGACCAGCGTGGATCCATCCGACGGCTGCCCAGAATGCGCCAAGCGGCTCCGCTCGGCGCTCGAGGCGCCGTGCGAAGCCGCCAACCGAGATCGGCAACTGCCCGGTCGGCTTTCAGATGATTGCAGCGGCCGCAGGCCGCCACCACGTTCTCCCATACATGCGCGCCCCCGCGGGAGCGGGGGATGACGTGATCCAGCGATGTCGCCGGCGCACCACAGTAGACGCAACGGTGATGGTCCCGAGCTAGCACCCCTTTGCGGGTGAGGGGGACCTGCGAGCGGTAAGGTACACGGACGAACCGGGCCAGTCGCACAACGACAGGCACCTCGACCGTGTACGTGGCCGAATGGAGAACCTTGTCCCCGGGCTCGACCATGACTGCTTTCTCGGTGAGCACGAGCACCAGCGCACGCCTCTGTGAAACCACGCATAACGGTTCATACGTGGCATTGAGAACCAGCGCCTCTGTCACGCGCCGACCTCCTCGCCCTACCGGATGGCGGCCGTCACAAGCTAGCCACCGGTGACACTGAGACAGTCAACCGCCTTCGGGCCCCGAACGCGAGTGGGTTCGCGATTGTCGTCAGGTAATCATTGACACACCGCGCAACTCGGCTCGTGTTTCACACGCTCAGTGTGACAGATCGTCGTCGGCGCGTCATAGCCGGGCGTCAGCCCCCTCGTCCGGGGGCTGACGCCCACAGGTAAGACTGGACGCGGCCGGATCCCCGGGGGACGTCCATCGGAACATTCGCCAACCGATCACGTGTGAGGAGCTGACTGGAGGCCGTGGCCAACTCCCCGTTCCTGCTTGCCCAGTCGTTCGGGTCGTTACTGCCCTCGGCGGCCGAGGCGTCGAGCGCGGCGCCATCGCCCGCCGCGTCCGTGAGCGCGCCCGTACCGACCCCGACCGACATCCCGCCGCCGTCCAGCCTGGACCAGCTCAGGAACGCGCTGCAGAACGCCTGCGGAGACCAGCCCGGGGTGCTGTGCCGGACGGTCTACGACATCACCCACAGTCAGTACCTCGCCGGGGGTGCCGACGTCTTCGTCGGCACCCCGCTGAAGATCGTGCTGATCCTGGTGGCGGCCTTCCTCATCCGGTCGCTGCTGCACCGGTTCATCGTCCGGACGACCCGCCGGGCCTCCAGCGGGAACTCGGGAGGGTTGTTGCGTTCCGGGCGCACGGTGCTGCTGGGCGCCTTCGGCGATCCCACCGTGCTGCTGGAGCGGCGCCGGCAGCGCGCCGAGACGGTCGGATCGCTGCTGCGCAGCGTCACGTCCATCATCGTCTTCGGGATCGCCTTCGTGACGATCCTCGGCGAGCTGGACATCAACCTCGCGCCGATCGTGGCCAGCGCCGGGATCGTCGGTGTCGCGGTCGGCTTCGGCGCGCAGAACCTCGTCCGGGACTTCCTGGCCGGCATGTTCATGCTGCTGGAGGATCAGTACGGGGTGGGCGACGTGATCGACGTGGGGCCGGTCAGTGGGAACGTCGAGGCGGTCAGCCTGCGCGTCACCCGCCTGCGCGACGTCGAGGGCACCGTCTGGTACGTGCGCAACGGCGAGATCGCCCGGGTGGGGAACAAGGGCCAGCAGTGGGCACGGACAGTGCTCGACGTACCGCTCGACTACGACACCGACGTGGCCACGGCCAAGCGGATCCTCAAACGGACGGCGGACAAGCTCTGGACGGATCCGCGGTTCGCCGCCGCCATCCTCGAAGAACCCGAGGTGTGGGGGATGGAGACGATGACCGCGGACGGCTACACACTGCGCGTCATCGTCAAGACCCAGCCGCTGAAGCAGTGGGACATCGCCCGCGCCCTGCGGGAGCGCTTCCGTGCGGCGCTGGACGCCGAGGGCATCGAACTCGGCAGCGTCCAGCGCAGCGAGGTCGTCATGATCGACGATGATGAGGAGGAGAAGAGGCCGGGCGCCGACGAGGAGGAGGACGGCGGCGCCGACCCGCGGGCGGCGGCCAACGTGACCGACAGCGGGCCCATCGCGGAGCTGCCCCGACCCGCGCGCTCACCGGTCGGCCGGTCATCCGGTCCGGCGTCCGGCTCCAGCTGAGCCCGCCTGCGCGGCGCTCCACGGCCGTGCCGGCTCCGCCATCGGGGCCGGACGGCCGGGGGAGCGTGGTCGGTGGGAGCACGACCGGCGGGAGCGCGGCCGGTACACGGCTGGTAGCTGAACCGCTGATAAGGATCACGGTAGGCGAAGCTGAGAGTTGCTCGCACCGGCTCCCGCCACGGTGTGGGCCGGGCAGACTGTGTGATGTGCGTGTACTGGTGGTCGACGACGAGCCGGCGGTCCGGGAGTCCCTCGAACGGTCGCTGAGGTTCGAAGGTTACGAGGTCAGCTCCGCCCAGGACGGCGCCGAGGCGCTGGACGCCGTCACCCGCGACCGGCCGGACATCGTCGTGCTCGACGTGATGATGCCGCGGGTGGACGGCCTGGAGGCCTGCCGGCGGCTGCGGGCCCGCGGTGACGACCTACCCGTCCTCATGCTTACTGCCCGTGACGGGCTTGCCGACCGGGTGAGCGGTCTGGACGTCGGGGCCGACGACTATCTGGTCAAGCCGTTCGCGTTGGAGGAGCTGTTCGCCCGGCTGCGTGCCCTCACCCGCCGGGCGTCGCTGTCGGCCCGGGCGGCCAGCGCCGCCGCGGTGGCCGCCGGCGGGTCCGCGGACTCCGCCGGCCCCGGCCCGGGGCGGCCGCAGGTGCTGACGTTCTCCGACGTCCGGCTCGACCCGGGCAGCCGGCAGGTTACCCGTGGTGACCGTGAGCTGACCCTCACCAAGACCGAGTTCGACCTGCTCGAGCTCTTCCTGGCCCATCAGCGCCAGGTGCTGTCACGTTCGACGATCATGGAGAGGGTGTGGGGCTACGACTTCGGTCCGTCCTCGAACTCCCTTGAGGTGTTTGTCAGCTATCTGCGCCGCAAGCTGGAGGCCGGCGGCGAGCCCAGGCTGCTGCACACGGTCCGTGGGGTCGGCTATGTCCTGCGGGAGACGGCATGACCGGCAGCGCGCCGCGGACGGTACGGCGTGACGGACGGTACGGCGTGACGGACGGTACGGCGTGACGGATGGTGCGATGCGAGGAGGGTATGGGCGGGTACGGCCGCCGGTGACACGGCAGGCCCGGGTGTGACGGACGGCGGGAGGAAGCGTTGGACAGGCACGGACGACGTCCCGGCCGCCGTGACCGGGCCGGCTCCCGGCCCGTCACGTCCCGGCCCGCCGCCTCCTGGCCGGTCGCGCCCCGCTCGGCCGCGTCTCGCTCGGTCACGCTCTGGCCTGTTGTGAAGGCGCCGGCATGACGGCGCGGTCAGGATGAGTGCCTGGCCCGGCCCGGACACCACCGGGTGGCAACAGGGGGCGCCGGTGGAGACGGCCGGAATCGGAAGTCCCGGACACGCCGCCGCGGACAGGACATCCTGGCGGCGGCGTTTCGCACACAGCCATCTGTCGCTGCGCAACCGGATGGTGGTGCTGATCGGCGTCGCGGTGGCCGCCGTCGTGGCCGTGGTCGCGGGCGTGGCGCTCGCCTCGACCGGGATCGTGCTCAACAACTCCATCGACGACCAGCTGACCGAGCAGGCCCAGGCGGTGGCCCGGACGGTCATGCCGAGCATGCCACCGGGCGCTCGCGGCCCGCGATGGCTGACCGGATCCAACTTCGGCCTGCCGGCCCAGATCATTCTCGAGGACGGCAGCACGGCCACCTGGGCGGGGCAGTCGGTGACGCTGCCGGTGAACGACACCGACCTCGCCGTGGCCGAGGGGGTCACGGACAAACAGTTGCGTACCGTCACCGTGGATGGTGCGCGTTACCGGGTGGCGACCGTTCCCCTGCTGTTCGTCCCCGGCCGCACCCCGGGCGCGATCCAGCTGGCCCGACCCATGGCCGACGTCGACAGGACGCTGCGCACCCTCGGGCTGATCCTGCTGGGGGTGGGCGTGGCCGGCGTGGCCGGGGCGGTGCTGCTGGGCAGGCTGATCGCGCGGGCGTCCCTCAAACCGGTGAACGCAGCCGCGGCCGCCGCCGAGGAAGTGGCCCGCACCCAGGACCTGTCCGCGCTGATACCTGTCACTGGCAGTGACGAGATTGCCCGGCTGGCCAGCAGCCTCAACAGCATGCTGCGGGCACTGGAGGCATCCCGGGCCCGCCAGCGCGAGCTCGTCGACGACGCCAGCCACGAGCTGCGCACCCCGCTGACCAGCCTGCGCACCAACATCGAACTGCTGTTGCGGGCGGAGGCCAACCCGCGGCGCGCGCTGCCCGCGAACGACCGGGACGCCCTGTTGCGTGACGTCGACGCCCAGATCCGGGAACTCAGCGGGCTGGTCAGCGAACTGGTCGAACTGGCCCGCGACGAAGCTCCCCCCGAGGACGTGGAACGCACCGACCTGACCGAGATCGTCCATGCCGCGGCGGAGCGGGTACGCCGGCGGGCCAAGGCGAAGAACGTCCAGATCGTGGTGACCGCGGTCTCGTCCCCTGTCGACGGGCGGCCGCACATGCTGGAACGGGCTGTGACGAACCTGCTCGACAACGCGGTGAAGTTCTCCCCTCCGCAGGGTGAGGTGCTGGTGGCTGTCGGGAACGGCGAGGTCGTCGTCACCGATCAGGGTCCGGGCATCGCGCCGGAGGAGCGCCTGCGGGTCTTCGACCGGTTCTACCGCGCCGCGTCCGCGCGCGGGCTGCCCGGCTCCGGGCTGGGTCTGGCCATCGTCGCCGATGCCGCGGCCATGCACGGCGGAAGCGTGCGGGCCGAGGAGGCTCCGCGCGGAGGCGCGCGCATGCGGCTGTCACTGCCGGTTCCCGGGGACGTGTTGTGGTCGGCACCGTTCGAGGCGGGCAGCGACGGTGGTCTTCCCGGCGGTTGGGACGAGGTCAGCTCGGCAGGGCCGGCCGGGTTCGCCCGGGCGTCCGACCACGGGCCCCGGCGGGCGAGAGGATTCGGCCGTGGCCTCTGACGACAGCGACAGCAGCACCGGCAGCAGCACTGACAGTAGCGGCGGCTCAGATACCGGCACCGGTCCCGATGCCGGTATCGGGAACGGCACCGACAGGGGGACCGGCGCAGGAAGCGGCAGCGGTCCGGGCGCCGGCAGCGGTGCCGGCAGCGGCCCCGCTGGCCAGGCCGCGGGGAATGGCCGCGCCGTCCGGGCCGGCGGCATCGACCCGCCGCTGGCGGAGCTGGCGGACGTGTACGGCGTCGCCACCCGTTACGTCGACGCCGACGACCGGGAGGTCGCCGTCGACCCGCAGGTCGTGCGGGCGGTGCTCGGCCTGCTCGACGTCGACACGGCGGACCCGGCCGCGGCCCTTGCCACGGCTCGTGACGCGCCGTGGCGGCGTCCGCTGCCCGCCTGTGTGATCGTACGGCGGTCCGCGCCCACGCCGGTGATCGCGCGGGTGCCCGCCGGCACGGTCCCCGTCGCCGAGCTGGAGCTCGAGGACGGTGGGCGCCGCGACCTCACCGGATGGGGCGCGACCGTCGGGCGGCGGCGGGTCGACGGCCGGGAACTCCTCGGCGTCCCGTTGGCCCTGCCCGCGGGCCTGCCACTGGGCGATCATGTGCTGCGGCTGCGGGCCGGTGCCGTCACAGCCACGGCACAGCTCGTCGTCGTGCCGGACGCGGTGCCCGGCCCGGCCGGGGCCGTTCCCGGCCGGGCCTGGGGATGGATGATCCAGCTGTACGCGCTGCGGTCGGCCGGCTCGTGGGGGATGGGCGACTACGCCGACCTCGCCGACCTCGCGGCCTGGTCCGGCGGCGAGGAGGGCGGGCGCGCCGACGTGCTGCTGGTCAATCCGCTGCACGCGGCCGCCCCGACGTTTCCCGTCGAACCGTCCCCGTACTTTCCGGCGAGCCGACGCTTCGCCTCCCCGCTGTACCTGCATCCGCAGGACCTGCCCGAATACGCCCGGGCGGACGCCGCCACCCGGACCCGGGTCGACCAGCTCGCCGCCACCGCCCGCGCCGCGGCCGCCGCCGACCCACCGCCGGCGGACGAGCCGCGGGACGGCGAGCCCGCGGATACCGGGCTGGTGGCCGTCGAACCCGCGGACAGCAGCCCGGAACATGGTGGGCTGGCGGGGGACGACCCGGGGGAGGCCGGGCCGGCCGCGGGCCGTGCCGGGCTTCTGGACCGGGACGCGGTGTGGCGGGCCAAGCTCGCCGCCCTGGAGCTGCTGTTCAGTGTCTCCGGGCCCGGAGAGGTCGCTGGACCCGGCGAGGCGGACGGACCGGAGACAGGGCACGACGGCCTCACCGACTTCGCGACCTGGTGCGCTCTTGCCGAACGGCACGGCCCGGACTGGCGGCGCTGGCCGGCGCACCTGCGCGACCCGCACAGCCCCGCCGTCGCCGCCGCCCGCGTCGAGCTGCGGGAACGGATCGCCTTCCACCGCTGGCTGCAGCATGCCTGCGACGCCGAGCTCGCCGCCGCGCAGGCAGCCGCCCGCGACGCCGGGATGACCGTCGGTATCGTGCACGACCTCGCGGTCGGCGTGGATCCGGGTGGCGCGGACGCCTGGGCGCTGCGGGACGTCTTCGCCGCCGGTGCGACCGTGGGCGCGCCCCCGGACGGGTTCAACCAGCAGGGCCAGGACTGGGCGCTGCCGCCATGGCGGCCCGACCGGCTGGCGGAGACCGGCTACGCGCCGTTCCGGCAGATGGTCGCCGCCGTGCTCCGCCGGGGTGGCGGCATCCGGGTCGACCACGTCCTCGGCCTGTTCCGGCTGTGGTGGATCCCGACCGGGAACTCCGCGGCGGCGGGTACCTACGTCCGCTATGACGCCGACGCCATGCTCGGCCTGCTCGCGCTCGAGGCGGCCCGGGCCAGGGCGCTCGTCGTCGGTGAGGATCTCGGCACGGTCGAGTCCTCGGTCGCGGCGCGGCTGGCCCGCGCCGGGGTGCTCGGCTCGACCGTCGCCTGGTTCGAACGCGACGCCGACGGTGAGCCGCTGCCGCCGCGACGCTGGCGGGAACCGGCGATGGCGAGCATCACCACCCACGACCTGCCCACCGTCGCCGGCTACCTCACCGGCGCGCACGTGCGGGTCCGGGCCCGCCGTGGCCTGCTGCGACACTCACCAGATGCCGAGCTGCGGGCATGGCGGCGGGAACGGGACGCGCTGATCGCGCTGCTGCGGGCCGAGGGCCTGCTGGCCGTGGCTCCCACCGCCGTGGACGATCTCGACCAGTCGGCGCTGCGCGAGGTTGCTTTCGCCCTGCACGGCCTGCTTGTCCGCTCGCCGGCACGGATCGTGCTCGCGGCGCCGGGCGACGCCCTGGGTGACCTGCGTCAACCGAACCTGCCCGGCACCGTGGACGCGTACCCGAACTGGCGGCTGCCGGTGACCGACGCCGACGGCCGGTCCGTCACCGTGGAGCGGCTGCGGGCCGACCCGCGGGTACACCGCCTGGCCGGGCTGCTCGCCCAGGTGCGCGAACAGGCCCGGCGGGCGTGACGGTGGCCGACGGCGACGGCGACGGCGGCTGGAGGGAGGCGACACGGCCGGCTGGAGGTGATGGTGGCCGAAGGCGCCGGCGGCCGGCGGTGGCAGCGGCCGAAGGCGACAGCAGACGATGGACTTTGCTACGTAAAGTAATGATCAGGCCGTGGTCGGGCTGGGCTGCCTGGCGGGGCGTACCGCCTGGACTCGGTTTCAGGCGACCATGGGCCAATCACCCGGTAACCTTCGCAACGTGACTCGTCGACGTCCTCGGCTGACCACCACCCGCCGCGTACTCACCGTCGTGACGCTGGCTGTTCTCGCTCTTCCCGCGATGTGCGGCGCCGCCCTGGCGCAGGACATCGGGGATCGGTACAGTCCCGATCCGCTCACGCCGTTGGAGGCCTGGGCCGTCTACGGCGGGACGATCATCGGCGGGTTCCTGGTCGCGATCGGGCTCACGCTGCTGTCGAGCCGGGGCAGCGGCCCGTCCCGCTACCGGCCGGGGCGGTCCTGGGAGCATGACGAGGTCTGGGTCGGGGATCCGCCCGCGGCCGCCGCCGAAGGTGAGCACCCGCACGTGGCCTCACCCGGCGCGGGCGGTGCCAGTGGCAGCTGGTGAGCCCTTCACCTGGGAGCAGCGCGACCGGCTCGAACGGGCGCGGGCGGTAGCGCAGGCCCGCACCGGCATCCGGTTCGCCGTCCGGGTGGGCGCCGTCGACGACGACCCGGCGCTGTTCGCCGAACGGCTGCTGGCCAACCTGGTGGGACGCCCGAGCGATCCGGCTGTCGCCATCCTGGTCTCTCCCGGCCAGCGGTTCGTCCACATCGGGACGACGCGGGGGGCCAGACAGCGCGTCACCGACCAGGCCGCCGGGCTTGCCGTCCTGACGATGACCTCCAGTTTCGCCCTCGGCGACATCGTCAACGGGATCGTCAACGGCCTGCGCCAGTTGGCCGACGCCGCCGGCCCCGACCCGTCCGCCTCCCACGGCGGGCCGACCAGGGTGTTGGTCTCGCTCTGAGGCGGTTTGTCGGGCAGCGGCTTGTGGGGCAGCGGCTGTTGGACAACAGCTTGTCGGACACAGCTTGTCGGATGTCGTGCACCGCCCGAATCGCGATCGTGTCGTGGTAGGCGCGATCGCGATGTTGTATGCCAGGCCCGCTCCGGGGCCGTAGGCCGGCGCCATGCCCGGTCGGGCTGCCTGGCCAACATGTCCCGGTTGACGTCACCAGTTTTCCCGTGGACAGGGCGGGCGTCGTTGTTCAGCGGCCTCCCGAACAGCCGAAGAACACGCGATTTTTTCCGTGCGCGGTGGACGGCCGTGTTCGTCCGGGTCCCGCGGATTTCGCGATCCCTGTTCGTTCTTCCTGATACCGCGTCAGCCGGTGTCTGCTCTGGCCGTCGCGTCCAGGTGGTCCTGGCAAGGCGTCGGGAACCGTCGTGTAGCGGCGCTACACGAGGATTCTGGCAACGCCGCCAGGGGCCCCGCCCGGGCGTGGCGGACAGGGTGAACATTGGCTGACCGCAAACTACTAGACTGTCGCTGCTTAGTTCTGGTGTGTCTTGTGTCTGGGTGAGAGGGTTGGGTCTGGCAGGTCTCCCCGTCCCTCTGCCGGTCAGGACTGTGTCGTGGGTTCGCAGAAGAAGTGGCCGGTCACCTTGACCGAGGCTGATCGTGACGAGTTGGTTCGGGTGACCTCGACGGGGGTTCATCCGGCGTCGATGATCCGGCGGGCGCGGGTCCTGCTCGCGTTGGACACCTCGGTCGGCCCGGTTGCCTCCCAAGAAGAACTCGTGGTCCGGGTCGGGGTCTCGGGTGAGACGCTGCGGCTGGTCGCGAAGCGGTTCACCGAGACCGGTGGGGATGTGGGGCCACGATCGGTCGGAAGGCACGGGAGCTTCCCCCGGTGCCTTCCCCGGTGACCGGCGAGGTTGAGGCCAGACTGATCGCGCTGGCATGCTCGCAGCCACCGGCTGGTTATGCACGCTGGTCGCTGCGGCTGTTGGAAAAGCACGTCGCGCTGGTCGCCGACATCCCGGACCTGGACCATTCCACCATCGGCCGGGTCTTAAAAAAACGAGGTTGCGTCCTCATCTGAGGAAGTGCTGGACCATCCCACCGAGGGCGAACGCGCAGTTCGCCGCGCGGATGGAAGACGTTCTGGCGGTCTACGCCCGGCCCCACAACCCGGGCGTGCCCGTGGTGTGCATGGACGAGAAGCCCTACCAGCTGTTGGCCCACGCCCGCGACCCGATCCCCGCCACGCCAGGGCGTGACCGGCGCGAGGACTCCGAGTACGTGCGCCACGGAACCTGCTCGATCTTCTGCTGGGTCGAGCCACTCGCCGGCTGGCGCCGCGTCCAGGCCACCCCACGGCGCACCAGGATCGACTGGGCACACCACGTCAGGCGCCTGCTCACCCTCGACTACCCCGACGCCGAACGGGTCGTGCTGGTCATGGACAACCTCAACACCCACGACATCTCCTCGCTCTACGAGGCCTTCGACCCGGCCGTCGCGTTCGCACTCGCGCAACGACTCGAGATCCACCACACCCCCAAACACGGCTCCTGGCTCAACATCGCCGAAATCGAACTCGCCGCCCTGACCCGCCAATGCCTCGACCGCCGCATCGACACCCTCGACGTCCTGAACACCGAACTCGACGCCTGGCAGACAGCCGTCAACGCCAACCAGCGCCAAGTCAACTGGCACTTCACCACCGATGACGCCCGCACCAAACTCCGCCACCTATACCCCACACATTAGCGGCGACAGTCTACTAGTACGGGCCCGCCGGCAGCCGGTGCCTTCCTTTCCATTTCTTTTCCATGTTGTTTTCGGACGGTTTCCTGATGTTCATCGCCGTTTTCCTCCTACGTCCACCGGTTTCGTCCTAGTGTTACCGACGGCCCGGACAATCCCGTCCGGAAGGGCTGTCGGCGACGAAAGAGCAGGGAATTCACCGCCGCCGGCCCGGCGCTGTCACCGTATTTTGGGGGTCGGTAATGGAACGGCGAACATTCTTGCGTTCCGCTGTCGCCGGAGCGGGTGTTCTCGCCTTTTCCGGCGCGATGTGGGACACGGCTCTGGCCGCTCCCGCCCAGAACGGTCCCAGCCCCTACGGATCGCTGCTGTCCGCCGACGCCAATGGTGTCATGCTTCCCAGTGGCTTTACCAGCCGCATCGTCGCCCGTTCCAGCCAGGTGGTCTCCGGGACCAGCTATACCTGGCACAACGCCCCGGACGGCGGCGCGGTCTTCCCGAACGGCACGGGCTGGATATACGCGTCCAACTCCGAGGTCGGTAGCGGTGGCGGTGGCGTCTCGGTGCTGCGGTTCAACTCCAGTGGCACCATCATCTCCGCCCAGCGGATCCTTTCGAACACCAGCTCCAACTGCGCGGGCGGGGCGACCCCCTGGGGCACCTGGTTGTCGTGCGAGGAAACCTCCACAGGGCAGGTCTGGGAGACCTACCCGGCCACCGGCGCGTCCGCCGTGAGCCGTCCGGCCATGGGCCGTTTCAAGCATGAAGCGGCCGCGGCCGACCCGGTCCGCCAGGTCATCTACCTGACTGAGGACCAGACCGACGGCTGCTTCTACCGGTTCCGTCCGACCACCTGGGGAAATCTCTCCGCGGGCACCCTTGAGGTGCTGGTCGCCGGCAGCGGCACGTCCGGGACGTTCACCTGGCAGACCGTCCCGGACGTGGACGGCTCACCGACCGCCACCCGCAACCAGGTGTCCGGCGCGAAGCACTTCAACGGCGGCGAGGGCGTCCACTACGCGAACAACACCGCCTGGTTCACCACCAAGGGCGACAACCGGGTGTGGGAGCTGCACGTCGACACCAACACGTTCGAACTCGCCTACGACGACTCGCTGGTGTCTCCCGGCTCCGCCCCGCTGACCGGCGTCGACAACATCACCGGGTCGACATACGGCGACCTGTACGTCGCCGAGGACGGCGGCAACCTGGAGATCTGCATCATCACCCCGGACGACATCGTGGCTCCCTTCCTGCGCCTGGTGGGCCACAACTCGTCCGAAATCACCGGCCCCGCCTTCACCCCGAACGGCCAGCGGCTGTACTTCTCCTCCCAGCGAGGCACCACCGACTCCGCCTCCGGCGGCATCACCTTCGAGATCACCGGCCCCTTCCGCACCTGACCCGACCAGGTCAGGCCGACCGACGGACCGGCGCGGCCTGTCCGGCCGGGTGCGGAGTGCTCCCAGCCGGACAGGGCAGGCCACAGGCTCGCCCGCCCAGCGGCTCAACCACCCAGCGGTGCCACTGGACTCCCGTAGCAGTCGACCGTCCTCGGCTGGATACCGACGATCGCGAGCTTGCACGGCTCATGGTCGTTCTTCTCCACGTCAGTGGCCTGGGACATTCCCGGTAGCCCAGGCTTGGGTATGTCACGGTCTGTCAGATTGACACGGAGGATGGTGAGCTGTCTGTCTGTGGACGTTTGCGAGCTTTGGAAATTCCTGGTTCCGGTAGCGCCTTCCTGGTCCCCCGCCTTCTGACCTATTGAACCGTCGTCGGCTGGCTCAGGAGCAGGCGGCGGCTTCGGCGTCCCTGACGCGGGCGCGCAGGGTGCGGAAGTCTGTAGTGTGCCGCCCCGCAATGGGACTCCCGATGGGGGACTCCCGATGGGGGACTCCCGATGGGACTCCGCAGCCTGCTCACCGAATGGCCACAGCTGTTCCACCGGCCGGACGGCTATTCCACCAGCCGTACGGCGCAGAACGGCATCGCGGCGCGGGCCAGCCGGCTGTCGGAAGTCACCAGAGCAAGATCGCGCGCTTCGGCGAGCGCGACATATGCGGCGTCGTAGCCGCTGATCCCGGATCGAAGCTGCCACATGCGAGGCAGCAGCGCATCGATACGGACATGGTCCACCCCGAGATGAGGAAGCCGGGCGATGGCGCTACGCGCCCGCTCTTCACTGATTTTCTTACCGAGCGTGAGGCCATGCATCACGGAGAAGACCTCGACCATCCAGTGTTCGGGTGCCGCCCACTCGGTGTCGTGTCCCAGCGCCACCCGTGCCCGCTGGCCGCGCTCGTCGGCGTAGACCAGCGCGTTCGCCAGGACGGACGCGTCAACGACGATCAACCGGCGCTGTCGCTGTCGGGCCGGCCGCCGTTACGCTGGGCGCGGGCGGCCGCGAGGACCTGTGCGGCGTCAGGTGCATCTGGGCCGGCTCCGTCGCCGCCCGCGAGCTCACGCTCGACCGCCGCGAGTATCCGCCGGTTCCGCGCGAACCGCGCCTGACGGGTGAGCATGCCCAGCAGGAATGCCTGCAGGGACTGCCCCTGCCGGCGGGCGTCCTCACTCAGCGCGTCTCGCACGTCCTCCGGAACATCACGTATCGTGATGGTAACCGTCATGCCTGCATTCTGCAGGCATGGTCAAGTGGAAACCGGGCCGCTCCGGACCTGGCGGAGGCTCCTGGCCTTGGAGGGATGGGAGTCGTGCCCACCCCTCCAAGTACCCTGCCAAGCCGCGGAGCGTGCGGTCCGGATGGTCTTCGTTGTCGGTGTTCGCGGCGTCTGGTTGTGGATGTTTCAGCGGGATCAGTGGGATCAGGAACTGGCGGCGGCTTCGGCGTCCTTGGCGCGGGCGCGCAGGGCGCGCAGCAGGCCGTCGCGGCCCTCGACCAGGGCCCGGCGCAGGGCGGGGCCGGGATCGGCCTCGGCCAGGTAGGCGTCCACCGCCTCCACCGTCGCCGGTTCGACGATCGCGGACGGGAAGAGCATCTGCGTGATCGTCTGAGCGGTGTCGAAGGTCCTCGTCCGCCAAATCTCGCCGATCTCGGTGAAGAAACGGCTCACGTACGGCCGGGTCAGCTCCTCCTGGCCGGGGATCCAGAAACCGCCCAGGGTCGCCACGAGCAGGTGGTTCGACAGCGTGTCGGAGTCGATCGCCGCTGACCAGGCGGCGGCCTTCGCCTCGGCGGTCGGGCGGGCCGAACGGGCGGTGGCGGCCCGCTTCTCGCCGGTCGCCGTCCGGTCACGGGCGAGCTCCGCCTCGATCTCCGCAAGGCCGTAGACGCCGCGCGCCACCAGCTGGATCAGCAGCGTCCAGCGCAGTTCGGTGTCCAGCACGAGGCCGTCGACGACGTCGGTGCCCTCGAAGATCGCGCGGATCCGTGCGACCTGGTCGGGCTCTTCGGCGTGGGCGAACGTGGTCGCGTGCACCAGTTGCAGGTCGCTGCCGGGCGCGGCGGCGCGCAGCAGCTCCTCGACACGGGCGGACAGCTCGCGCAGGGCCCGCGTCCGGTTCGCCGGATCCCCGTAAGTGTTGATGGTGAGCTGGGCCTTTGCCAGCAGCGACTGGACGACGCCGATGTCGTCCTCGGCTGCCACCCCGGACAGCACGAGCTTGACGTAGTCGCGCGCGGCCAGCTCCGCGTCTCGGGTCATGTCCCAGGCGGCTGCCCAGCACAGGGTGCGTGGCAGCGACTCGCGGATCGTCCCGATCGAGTCGATCAGCGTGGCCAGCGAACGGTCGTCGAGGCGAACCTTGGCGTAGGTGAGGTCGTCGTCGTTGAGCAGCACCAGGTCGGGCCGCCGGGCCCCGACGAGCTTCGGCACCTCGGTCAGCGCGCCGACCACGTCGAGTTCGACGCGCTCGCGGCGTTGCAGCGACCCGTCGGAGGCGCGGTCGTACAGGCCGATCGCCAGCCGGTGCGGCCGCAGGGTCGCGCTCGCCGTCGGCGGCGAGGACGCCGGCTCCTGCACCACGTCGAAGGTGGTGAACAGCCCCGAGGAGCCGGTCTCGAACCGGGGCCGCAGGGTGTTGGCACCGGTGGTCTCCAGCCAGTCCGCCGACCACACCGTCAGGTCACGGCCGCTGGCGTTCTCCAGCTCGTCGAGCAGGTCACGCAGGGAGGTGTTGCCGTACTCGTAGCGGCGGAAGTACGAGCGCAGGCCGGTGAGGAACTCCTCCTGGCCCACCCAGGCCACCAGCTGCTTGAGGACGGAGGCGCCCTTGGCGTAGGTGATGCCGTCGAAGTTGGTGCGCACGGCCTCCATGTCGGGGGCGTCGGCGACGATCGGGTGGGTGGAGGAGAGCTGGTCCTGCCGGTAGGCCCAGCCCTTCTCGGCGTTCGCGAACGTCGTCCAGCCGTTGGTGAACCGGGTCGAGCGCACCTGGGCGAGCACCGACATGAACGTGGCGAACGACTCGTTCAGCCACAGGTCGTCCCACCAGCGCATCGTCACCAGGTCGCCGAACCACATGTGCGCCATCTCGTGCAGGATCGTCTCGGCCCGGCGCTCCCGACGGGCCTCGGTGACCTTCGCGCGGAAGACGTAGTCCTCCAGGAAGGTCACACAGCCGGCGTTCTCCATCGCCCCGGCGTTGAACTCCGGGACGAAGAGCTGGTCGTACTTGCCGAACGGGTACCGGTAGTCGAACACCCGGTGGTAGAAGTCGAACCCGGCCCTGGTGATGGTGAAGATCTCCTCGGGGTCGAGGAACTCGGCGAGCGACCGCCGGCAGTACAGGCCGAGGTCGATCCCGTCGTGGTGGTCGCGCACCTCGTGGTAGGGGCCAGCGACCAGCGCGGTGATGTAGGTCGAGACGACCGGTGTCGGCTCGAACAGCCAGAAGGTCCGGCCCTGCCCGGCGTCGGTGGTCTCAAGATGCCGGCCGTTGGAGATACAGCGCCACTCCGACGGCGCCACCACCGACAGCTTGAAGACCGCCTTGAGGTCCGGCTGGTCGAAGCAGGCGTACATGCGGTGCGCGTCGTAGGTCTCGAACTGCGTGTACAGGTAGACGGCGGAGTCGACCGGGTCGACGAACCGGTGCAGCCCCTCACCCGTCTTCGAGTACGCGCAGTCGGCCACCACCTCCAGCTCGTTGGCCTCCCGCAGATTCGTCAGGGTGATCCGGTTGCCGTCGTGTGCCTCGGCCGGGTCCAGCGCGCGGCCGTTGAGAGTCACCGTGCGCACGGCCGGGGCGGTCAGCTCGATGAAGGTGGCGGCGCCCGGCTCAGTGCTGGTGAAATGCACCACAGTCCGTGACGCGAACGTGGTGTCACCGCTGATCAGGTCAAGATTCACCTCATATGAGGACACGTTGAGCAGCCGGGCGCGCTCACGCGCCTCGTCGCGGGTGAGGTTGTTGGCTGACACACAGGTCCTTTCGATCCAGCGGCGGTGGACGGACGATGTCCGGTTGCTCCGTGGGCTCTGCTGGCTCCAGCCCGCCGGCCCGAGTCTGTTCGGTCCGGGACGAGGCGTCGAACGTCCCGGCCTGGCGGGCCGGTCGGCGCGACGGAGAGAGCCCGACGGCTTTCCAGTCTCCCATGCCTTCCGCACTGGTCGTGCCGGCTCCACCCGGACCTGCCCGATGACGGCGCACGACTGTCCAGCTCGTCCGCTGTCGGGTTTGATACGGGGGATTCGAGCAGTGTTTGCGGAGCCGACGCCCGGCTTGTCGAGCAGGGTGGCACGGGAACGAAGGTGGCACCGCGGGGGCTGACGCCGGGGAAGGGGCACAGCGGGTGACGGGTTTGATCAGTGAGGCCACCGTGGCGGCGGACCGGGAGCTCCCGTGAAGTGGAGGATCGGTCGCGGACGCCGGGCCCGTCCGGATGATCCCGCGCCGGACACGCGGGTACCGGCCACTGAGCCCCCGCCCTCGGAAAACCCGCCCTCGGACGCTTCGGCTCCGGACGCTTCGGCTCCGGACACGTCGGCTCCGGACACGTCGGCTCCGGACGCTTCGGCTCCGCAGACGGACCCTCCGCAGGCTCCGCCCCCGGAGGTGCCTGCTGCGCAGGCAGCGACCCAGGAGACGGAGTCCGTGAACAGTCCGGGTCCGGACGCGGTGCCGTCGGACGCCGCCGCCCAGTCCAGCACTGTCCCCGCCGGCGCGGCGGCGGACGTCGCGGCGCCGGGCCCGGCCGTCCCGCCAGGCGGCCATCCCGCCCCGGCCGCGGGACCCGGCACCCCGCCACGAACGGACGCCCCGCCGGCGCCACAGGCGGACGCCCCGGCGGCGGGAACCGCCGCCCCGGCCGGAACGGGTGATCCGCACGTACCGGTATCCCTGCGGGTGGCCGCCGGATGGTCGTGGCGCCTGCTCGTCATCGGCGTGGCGATCTACATATTCATGATCGTCATCGGGCGCGTCCGCGTCGTGGTGATCCCGGTGATCGCCGGTCTGCTCGTCAGCGCCCTGATCTACCCGACGGCGATGCGGCTGCGCCGGCACGGGGTGCCCAAGCTGGTGTCGTCCTTCGTGACCGTCTTCGGCTTCCTGATTCTGGTGGCGGGCGCCGGAGTGGGCGTCGGCTTCAACGCGGCCAACGAGTTCCCGAGCCTTTCCGACCAGGTCAGCCAGGGTGTGGAGCAGGTCCGCGACTATCTGCGGGACGGCCCGCTGCACCTGTCGCAGAGCCAGTTGGACGATCTCACCAACGACATCACCAGGACGTTGGCGAACAACCGGGGACGGCTGGTCTCCGGTGTGCTCTCCGGCGCCACGGTCGCCGCGGAGGTGCTCACCGGCATCCTGCTCACCCTGTTCGCGACCTTCTTCTTCGTCCACGACGGTGACCGGATCTGGGACTGGATCGTGACCCGTTTCCCCCCTGGCACCGAGGAACGGGTCCGGGGCGCGGGGAAGGAGGCGTGGGCGACCGTCACCGGATACATCCGCGGGACGATGTTCGTCGCGCTGGTGGACGCGATCGGCATCACCATCGGCCTGCTGGTCGTCGGGGTTCCCCTGGTCGCGCCGCTGGCACTGCTGACCTTTCTCGGCGGGTTCATCCCGATCGTCGGCGCGACGGTGGCGGGCGTGGCGGCCATCCTGGTCACGCTCGTCTCCAACGGCCTGGTACCCGCGCTGGTCATCCTCGGCGTGGTGCTCGCCGTGCAGCAGATCGAAGGCCATCTGCTCCAGCCGCTGGTCATGCGGCGGGCGGTGCGGCTGCATCCGCTGGCGATCGTCGTCTCGCTGTCCGCGGGCGGGGTGCTTGCCGGCATCCCCGGAGCGGTCGCCGCCGTGCCGTTCGTGGCGGTGGTCAACAGGGTCGCGAGCTATCTCGCCCGATCCGGGAAGTAGCCACCCGCCCCTGGTGGTTGGGCCTGAGTGACCGATGAACCCGGGCCTTCCGGCGGCGCGGCACCCATGATCGTCCTGCCGGCGTGCCCGTTTCTGGTGATCAGGAGTGACTTGTGACCACACAGCCCGGGATCGAGACCGTGTCCACACGCCCGTCACCTGCCTCCGGAGCGCAACCGGGGCCTGCCGGCTCTCCCGACCCGTCCGCTCCCGCACAGGCCGGTTTCTGGTTCGACCCGAGCTGCCCGTGGGCGTGGCTGACGTCGCGCTGGGCGCTGAACGTCGAACAGGTACGGCCGGTGCGGTTCAGCTGGCACGTGATGAGCCTCGCCGTTCTCAACGAGGGCCGGGAGGACCTCCCGCAGCGGTACCGGGAGGGGATGAAGCGCGCGTGGGGGCCGGTGCGGATCAGTGCCGCCGCCGCGGCACGCCACGGTGACGAGGTGCTGCTCCCGCTGTACACGGCGCTGGGCCGGCGTCGTCACCTGGAGAAGGCGGAGTGGGACGCCGACACCTTCGCCGCCGCGCTGACCGAGGCCGGGCTGCCCACGGACCTCGTGGACGCGGCCACCTCGGACGAGTTCGACGAGGCGGTGCGGGCCAGCCACCACGACGGCATGGACCGGGTGGGCATGGACGTCGGAACCCCGGTGATCGCGGTGGGGGACACGGCTTTCTTCGGCCCGGTCGTCACCCCGTCGCCGAAGGGCGAGGCCGCCGGGCGGCTCTGGGACGGGGTGCTGCTCGTCGCCGGCACGCCCGGCTTCTACGAGCTCAAGCGCACCCGGGACCTCCCGCCCATCTTCGACTGAGCCCCCGCTCGACTGAGCGGCACCCGACCGTTCGACCGGGCGGTACGTCAACCGTTCGGCCGGGCGGTACCCGTGTTCGACCGGGCGGTGCCGGCGGTCCGGCCGGACCGCGCCGGGCGAGGCCCGATCCGGATGGGAGCCCGGCCCGATGGGTGCGTTGTCCTCCTTTTCGAGGGGAGCCGGCATGGGCAGCGCAGGGGGCGGGCATCATTTCCACCCATGCGCGTTCATCTTGGTTCCGACCACGCGGGCTTCCACCTGAAGGCCTCGTTGATCACGTGGCTGACCGAGCAGGGGCACACCCCGGTCGACCACGGGCCTGCCACCTACGACCCGGACGACGACTACCCGCCGTACGTGCTTGCCGCCGCCGTGGCGGCCGCGGGCGAGCCGGACGCCTTCGGCATTGTTCTCGGCGGCTCCGGCAACGGCGAGGTCATCTGCGCGAACAAGGTCTCCGGGGTGCGCGCGGCGCTGGTCTGGAGCACCGAGACCGCCCGGCTCGCCCGGCTGCACAACGACGCCAACGTGATCAGTCTCGGTGCCCGGCTGCACACCGTCCCCGAGGCCGTGGACTTCGTCGAGACGTTCCTGCGGACGTCGTTCAGCGCCGAACAGCGTCATGTCCGGCGGATCGGGATGATCTCTTCCTACGAGCGGACCGGTGAGGTTCCGGTGCCGTCGGCGCCGCTGGCTCCCTGACGCCGACGTTCTAACGTCGACGCTGCCCCCGGGGGGTGGTGGCCGTCGGATCCGTCCACGGGCGCCGGCGGATGACAACGCTGCGCTCGGCCTCGGCCAGGTCGTCGGGGTCGGGGCGGGCGATGTCGCGGGCTCGCATCGCCGTCCCCGGAGGCAGCCGTGACCGGCCGGCGCCGATCAGCGCGCGCAGGCCGGGATCGCCGGTGTTGCGGCGGCCGGTCTTGTCCTGCTGGCTCTGCTGACCGCTGCCGGGGTGGTCCGGAGCGGTCGGCCGCGGGCCCGGCCCGTCCGCGGCCGTGCCGCTGTCGGACCTGCCGCTGTCGGGCGTGCTGTCGCCGGACGAGACGCTGCCAGGGCCGCCTCCGGGGCCGGGCCCGTCGAACTGACGTCGTTGCGTCATCACCTGTCCCTCCCGTGGCGCCCCATGTGGGGCGCCCACCGGATCCAGGGTGCCCCGGCCCGGGCGGCCTGGCCAGGGGGACCGTTGTGTACCGTCCGCGCCGGGTGCCCCCGTCGGGCCCGCGGAAACCGGTGGATCTCACCTCCACGATACTTTCAGCGCAGATGCGTCGACGTTTGTCGGGGGAACTGGACGAATTCCTGGCGGCGGGGGTTCCCTGTTTTTGTCCGGGGTATATGTCGGGGCGCGACGGTGGGCGGGGAGGTGGCGCGCCGGGTGCGCGGGGAAACGTGATCGGGTATCGCCTCCGGCTCCCGTGACGTACCGGGAGAATCCCGTCGGCGGCCGTGCCCGCCGGAGCTGGGAAAGGCCGGGGACGGACCCGCTCGGATCGCCATTCGGCTGATCCGGTGCCGGAGGTGTCCGTGAGCAGTATCGGGAGCGGCCCGACGCCGTCGGACGGGTGCTCGCATGGGCGGAGCACCCGCTTTGCCGTGTCCGCTGAAGCGCGAGGTGCGGTGTCCGCCCGGTTGCCGGTCGTCACCACTCGGCCGGGGGTGTGCCGGCGGGGAGCGGGTATCGTCTGGTTGTCGCCTGATATTGGCGGAATATCATGGATCAGTCGAAGGATGAATGATTATGGCTTTTTCGCGTATTCGGAGGTGACGGCGGGTCCGGCTCATGCGTACCGGATGGCCGGACGTGGCCCGGGACGTCGGTCACATAGTGCGGGCCCGCGCCGAAACCGATCGAAGCTTCATGATCGCATAATGTCGAATACGAAAGCGGGCGAACGGACGATCGTCACGGCGGAAGTCGGCGGAAGTCGTCCGCCGGCCCGGCCGTCGTTGGGGGCGCAACCCCGCGGGTCGCGGCTTTCCAGGCGGTACCGTGCCCTCCCCGCCCGGGGGAGGAGCGGTCGTGGTGTGACGAACCGTGGACTGTCGGATGTGCGTCGGGGCGATGTCAGGGTGGCGGGCGAAGGAGGGGATCGTGCCTGCGGGAGGATGCCATGGGCATACGCGTGGGCGCTGCCACCGCGTGGGCGGACGGTCGCGCTCACGGGCTGGTGTCCTGACAGCGAAGCCGATGGTGATGCTACCGATTGTGAGGTTGTAGTGACGGTATTCGGATCCGGTGTCGCGGCGAATTCTCGGAGGTGTCCCAGTGAGCGCTCACACTCCGAGTGGACGCGGACCGTGACGCCGACCGCCGGAGCGGGCCGGGCGCGGGTCCGGCACCCGGCCCCCGTCATGCGCCGTCCAGGGGTTTTGGCATGCTGTCGGCCGCCGGTCGGTGCGTCGTTAGCCGCCGGACACGCATCCGGTACGGCGTCTCAAATCCTGACGGCTTGGCGATGTCGCATCGACGACACTTCGGCCGGGCATCGGGCGGCCCGAAGTACCTCGAGATCGGCAGGCGATCACAATTGCCTCCGTCGCTGCCGACCCAGCTTGGGAGTGACTCTTGGACCACGTTCCCGTCAGTATCGTCATCCCCGCCTTCAACGAGGCGCACCGGCTCCCGGAGTCGCTGCCTCGTCTCACCTCCGTGCTGGGCAGGCTCGCCGGCGCGGAAGTGATCATTGTCGATGACGGCAGTACGGACCGCACCGCCGAGGTCGCCCAGCAGCTGTTGAGCGGGTTCCCGCGATCGCATGTCGTGAAGCTCCCCTGGAACTCCGGCAAGGGCGCGGCCGTGCGGACCGGGGTCGCGATGGCCCGGGGCACGTCGATCGTGTTCATGGACGCCGACATGGCCTCGGACGTGAACGATCTCCCGTTGCTGCTCGCAGCCCTGCAGGACGCCGAGGTGGCGCTGGGATCACGCCGCATCGGCGGCAGCACGGTCCGCTCGAACGGCCGGCGGATGGGCAGCTGGGCGTTCAACCAGATCACCCGCACGTTCACGGCGCTGGACGTCGCCGACACCCAGTGCGGCTTCAAGGCGTTCCGCCACGCCGAGGCGAAACTGCTGTTCAGCCTGGCCAGGTCGACCGGCTTCGGGTTCGACGTCGAGGTCCTCTCACTGGCGCGGTCGATGGGCTACCGGATCACGGAGGTGCCCGTCCGCTGGTCGGAGATGGCCGGTGGGACGTTCCGGGTGAGCCGGCACACCCCGGCGATGCTGGTCGACGTGCTGCGGGCCAGGCGCTACCACCGACGGCGGGCCGCGGTCACGTCCGCGCCGCTGGGCCTGCGCCCCGTCGAGGCACAGCCGTCGGTCGTTCTCCAGCCGGTGCCCACGCCGCTGGCGGTCGTCCGGCGCCCCAGCGTGAGCACGGCCCCGGCGGCCACGGACGACACGCAGCCGTCACAGGCCCCGGTCGCCCGGGTGATCAGTATGGGTACCGGCGCCCTGGTGGCCGGCGGCGCTCCGGCGGAGATGCCCACTTCACCGGCCATTCTCCCGGTTGGCCGGGACGCCAGCCGGCTCCCGGCGAACCGGGAGGGCCGCCAGCCGGCTCCCCGCGAGGTCGTCTGAAGGCAGCTGAAGGCATCGTCGCGGGCGGGCCGCCACCTGGGCCCCGGGCCGAAGCGGTACGGACCGCTCACGTCGGCCCGTCCTGGTGGACGACGCGAGCGGCGCCGCGGAGCGCTCGGCCTCGGTGTCGGATGACGAGCGGCGGCACCGCTGGCGCTGCCGCCGGGCTCGGCCAGCACGGCGGGCGGCTTCGGCTTCGGTGTCGGATGACCGGATGAGGCCGGATGGGGGTGGCCTCGTGGCGCGCGGCGGCGAAGCGCGCGGACCGGTGTCGGCGCCGCAGCGGGTGGAGCGGTGTTTCTGGGCCGGACGGCGCTCCGTCCTGACCTGACCCGCCCTGGTCCGGCACTCCTGGCCCCACCATCGCGTCCGGTGCCTCATCCGACCGTTTCGTTGTTTTTTCGTTGTTCTTGTTGTCGGCCCGGGCGCCGTCGATGGGCGGCAGGGCGCCTCGTGCTGAATCTTCGTACTGAACCCGCGCCGTCCATGGGGTAAAAAATCGTTCAAGTACTATTCTGCAGATGATTGTTCTCGCGGCTTCTCGTCTCGACATCTCGGCGTTTCGACTCGATACCCATTCGGCTTCCGCCGGCGATGTCCGTGGTCGTCTCGGCGCTGCGGTCACCGATGGGCATTCGCCGGTAATCACTGGTAACCGGAGCGAATCCGGCGACAGAAGAGGTCTTCACCACTGTTTCCGACTGGATCACATCAATGGTCCCGGCGAGTCGGAAACTGGGCTGCGTGGGGATCTGTCGTGGGGACATTCGCCGCTGCACCGTTCTCCTGACCGGGATGGACGGGCAGGAAGAAGGAGGATGTGAACATCGACCCCCACGAAATGTGGCGATCCGCGTTGCTCCCGGGACCGTCCGCGCCCGTGGTCCCCGCCCCGCGAACCGGATCGTCCGTAGCGCCGGTGTCGGCCGGCCTGGTCCGAGCAGGCTCCCGCCGGAGCGGCTCCGTCCAGAACCGTTCCGGGACGACCGCTCCCGGCCGCACCGGAGCTGGTCCGGACGAAACCGGTCGGCCTGTTCCCAAGCGTGCCCGGCCGGTCCGGGAACGCCGCTTTTCGGTACTGGAAGATCTGATCGTCGCCTCTGACCGCAGGACCGCGCCGATCTCGGTCGGGATGATCGCTCGTACCCGCGAGATCATCGATTCGTTCATCCTGCGGGACGCGGTGATCGATGTCCTGCTGCGTCACCCGATGGCCCGGGCACGCATGCGCACGGGATTGTCCGGCCGGCGGTGGTGGTTCCCGCACAGCCCGGACGACGTGCTGACAGTGGCAAAAGGTGATGGTGACGATGACGTGTGGGAGAAGTTCGCGGAGATCTGCTCGCATCCGTTCGACCTGACCGCATCCTGCCCGCTGCGGGTCCTGCACGTGCGGCTGCCCGCCGGCGACGCGGTCGCCGTTGCCGCGCATCATGCCGCCCTGGACGGGATGAGCGTGGCGATGCTGCTGCGCGCGATCCTTCAGCGCTGCCCCAGCACCGCTTTCCGGGCGCTGGCCGGCGTGCCCACCGAGCCGGCGTGGCTGGCTGAGGCCACCGGCGCGCGTGCGTCCGAGCTGTCTGGCCAGGCGGTGCCGGGCCTGCACGCGGTGCCCGTCCGGCCGGCACAGGTCCGCGCGGTGCGCCGGCTCGTCCTCGGGCTGCCGGTGCCGCGGCTGCCCAGCCGAGTCGCCCCGTCACCGGGGAGCCGGCCGGGCAGCCGCACGCGTTCCGCGCGGGCTCATCCCGGCCGGGCGACGGATGATCGTCACAGTTCCGCCTACGGGGTGTACTGCGAGACCGTCCCGGTCCCGAGATCCGTCCGGACGTCGGTGGCGGGCGCCCCGGCCACGGTGAACGATCTCCTGCTGGCCGCCGCGAAGGTAGCCGTCCAGCGGTGGAACACCGCGGCCGGGCAGCCCACCATGACGGTGCGGGTACGCATGCCGATCAGCCAGCGCGCCCCGGGTGGTACGGACGCCATCGGGAACCACACCGGCGAGGTTCTGATCGTGACGACACCACGGGACCGCCAGGATCCCGCCACCGCGCTTGCCGCGGTACGCCGGCAGACCGCAGCGGGCAAGGCGGTGGGCAAGGCAGCGGGCAGGACGGTCGGGGCGCGGCCGGTCACCGGCGGCAGGATCGGCGGTGTCGCCTGGCTGCCCGGCCCGGCCCGTCACGCGCTGCTACGGCTGGCTGTGATCACGGCGCGACCGTTGCTGATGCCGACGATCACCGTGACCAACCTGGGCCGGCTCGCCGACCCGTCGGCGTCGGGCACGTCCGGGCCGGACGTCGCCTCACTGCACTTCGCGGCGTTCGCCGGGCTGCCACAGGGACTGGTGATAGCCGCCGCCGGCTACCGTCGCGATCTCGGCCTGACCTTCTGCTACCACCGTGACCTGTTCGACCGAGCCGCTGTACGTCGCTTCGCGCGGGTGTACCGGACAGCCCTGGACGAACTGACCGGCCTCCCACCCTCAGAGACAGCCGCCCAGTCTGCCGCGGTCGGGTGACACGGACACCGTCCGCAGTGCTGCCCGGCAGCGGGCGCCACTGGCCGGAAGAGGAGACAGTAGGTGGTTTCGGTTGCTATCGCAGCGGTTCCCACCTACGGGTTCCACGTCCGTAGGTGGGAACCGCTGCTAGCACGACGGTTTTCACCTACAGCTCGGGGAAGCGTCTGCCAGAGACGTCTGCCAGAGAGGCATCAGCCTACTTTGGTGATCATGGGTGTGATGGTGGTTCCGCTGGTGGGCTGCGGGTCGGGCAGGGCACAGCGGGTGGCTGCGATCAACAGATCCTCGCCGGTGGCGGCCCGTGCCTCGATCTGACCGGTCACGCCGGCTCGGGTGAGCGCGGCGCGGGCGTCGGCGGGGGAGGCCCCGTAGAGGACCGCGACCGCCCGGCCGGCAGCGGCCTGCCCGCCCAGTCGGTCGGGCACGGCGTCGTCCCCGGTCAGGCGGTACACCAGGTCAGTGCGGCGCAGGGTCGGCAGCGGCCGAGTGGGCGCCAGCGGGAACTCCGCGCGGGTCACGACGTCGTCCGCGCGGCGTGACCCGCGTCGGCGCCCGGCCGAGGCAGGCCCGCTCAGGGACGCAGATTCGTCCAGCGGGCTCCCGCCCCGCGGCCGCCGGCCCGGCAGCCGCCGCCAGCCTGGCAGCGGCCCGCCCGGTGTGCTTCCGCCCGGTGCGCTTCCAGCCGGTGCGTTCCCACCCGGTGGCTGTCCGCCGAGCGGGCCACGGCCCGAGCGCCTCCCGCGGCCCCGGGCCGCCGCCAGCCGGTCCATCTCGGCGGTCACCACCCGGGCGAGCAGTTCGGCGGTGGCGTCCCAGGTGAAGCCCGCGGCCCACGCCCGCGCCCGGGAACGCCAGCGCGCCGCCACGGCCGGGTCCGCCAGCGTGGACAGGGCCGCGTCGATCGTCGCCGTGAGCGGGCCGGGCTCGTCCACCAGCCAGCCGGTGTGCCCGTCGCGGACGGCGTCACGTAGCCCGGGGACGCGGAAGGCGACCGCCGGCACGCCGTGGGCGTTGGCCTCCAGCACCGACAGGCCCCAGCCCTCCCCGTGGGAGGGGTTGACCGTCAGCCAGGCCGTCGACAGCAGCCGGTCCCGCTCGGCCGCGTCGACATACCCGTGCCAGTGCAGGACCTCCTCGCCGACGCCCCGCTCGTGGGCGTGCTGCAGCAGCCGGTCGCGGTCGGGTCCGTCCCCGACCATCTCCACGACCAGGCCGGGATGGGACGCGCGCAGCGCGGGCAGCGCGTCGATGAGCAGGTGCAGCCGCTTGTGCGGGACCAGCCGCCCGACACAGACGATGGTCGGCCGGTCGGCGGGGCGGGGCGACGCGGGCCGGGCCGGGCCGGGCAGCGGGCTGTCGGCGCCGCCGGGCACGATGAAGCGGGGCCCGGCCAGCTTCAGCACGTCCCGGGCCTCGTCCCGGGTGGACGGTGACACCACCGCCACCGGGCGCCGCCCGTACACCCAGCGGCTTCCCGGCGTCTCCAGCAGCTGTCCGATCCGGGCCACCGGCGCCGGGAAGTAGAGCGGGAACTGCCGCTGGTGGACGTGGTGGAGGACCTGGATCACCGCGGTGCTGGCGGGCAGCACCAAGGGGCTGAAGAACGGGATGCCGTTCTGGCAGTCCACCACCGCGTCGACGCCGCGGCGGTCGCGCAGCAGCTGGGCGAGGACGGCCGGATACACTCCGAACGTGCCGCCGCGGCGGTGGATCTCGACGCCGCGGACGGTGGCCGACCGGGTCTGGCCGGCCGGGCGGGCGGTGAGCAGGCTCACTCGGGCGCCGGCCGCGGCGAAGCGCTCGGCCACCGACTGGCAGTAGAGTTCAGCACCACCGGCCTGCGGGTGGTCAAGATCACGCCAGTTGAGGAACACCACACGACGGCCGGCGAGCGCGTCGATCCGCCTGCTCAGACTGCCTGCGGGCGCTGCGGTCACGGGCACTGGCGCACTCCTTTCAGTGGACGGCTGTCGTCAACCTTCTGACGCCGGTGGCGCGGTCCTCGCCCCAGCCCGCGACGATGGTGTCAGATCGCGGGGACCGGACGTCGATGGGGCGCGAGCGGTGGCTTACCGTGGATCAGCGATGCCCGGCAAAGGGCGGCAAAATGGACCCGCTACCGCAAGCGGGGCCGGGCGGGAGGAGATGGGTGACGAACGTCGGACGCGCGGCGCTCGCGCGAGCTCTCCAGGGGCCTGGGGCGCTCGCGGTCGCCGGGGTCGCCATCAATGGCGGCAACCTGCTGGCCAACCTGGTGTTCGCACGGGCGCTCGACGCCGTCAACTACGGCGCGCTGGTCGTCCAGACCGGAATCTTCCTGATCCTGTCGATGGGCGGTTCCGCTCTGCAGATCGCCGTGGTGCAGCGGGACACCTCCGCACCCGGCCACACCCGGCATCAGCGGGGGTTCTGGATCCGCCGGCTGCGCGGTGTCTGCGCGGTCGGAGTGGCCGTCGCCTGCGTCCTCGGCCTGCTGGCCGCCAGGCCCACGGCGGCGGTGCTGTCCTACCCGCACCCGCTGGCGATCGCGGAGGCGGTCGTGGCCGCGGGGGTGTGGGTGTCGCTGTCGGTCGAGCGCGGCCTGTTGCAGGCCCGCCGCGCCTATCAGGACCTGGCCCGCAACTTCGTCCTGGAGGGCGTGGCCCGGATCACCGTCACCGTCGGTCTGGTGTTCGCGGGGCTGGGCGTCAACGGCGCGGGCCTCGGTCTGATCGTCGGTGTTGCGCTCGCGACCGAGCACGCTCGTCGACGCACCGCACGAACATCACGTAAAGTAACAGATGTTCGACATTCGATCACATACGGTGGCGATGGGCCGGAACGGATCGGCTCCACCGGGCCGATCATCCTGCCGCCCGTCCCGACGGTGCGGACCAGGCACGCCCTGCGGCGTGACACGACAACCGCGCTCGCCGCGCTCGTGCCGCTGGCCATGCTGCAGAACATGGACGTGGTCATCGTCGGCTGGCTCAACCCCGACTCGGTCGGGGCGTACGCCGCCATCGCCACGGCCTGCAAGGTACCGGTGTTCATCGGGCTGGCCGTGGCGGGCTTCCTGCTGCCGGAGGCGGCCCGCCGCCGGCAGCAGGAAGCCCGCCACGGCGGCGCTGCTGGTGGCGGTCGGCTGGGTGGTCGCCCCCGGGCTGCTGCTGGTGGCGGTCGGCGCGGTGGCCGCCCGGTTCCTGCTGTCGGAGGTCTTCGGCCCGAAGCTGACCGCGGGCGCGCCCGCGCTGTGGGTGCTGGCGCTTGCCATGACCTGCCTGGCCGTGACGCTGCTGTTCACCAACTACCTGCTGGGCGCGGGCCGCCGCGGCGTGGTGGGTGTGCTCGCGGCCGGAACCATGCTCACGGGCGGTGGTCTGATCATGGCCGGCGGGGATCTGGTCGCCACCGCGGCGATGGCGCTCGTCTGCCAGGCCGTGACCGCCCTGCTGGCCGGCCTCATGGTGGTGCGGGCGCACTCGCCCGTCGTGCTGGCGACGGCCGCGGGCACACCGCCGGGGCAGGCGGCCGAGCCGTGGGCGCGGGCACGGCTGGGCAGGCGACCCGGCGGGTGGGAACAGGCTGTCGGCCGGCGGTCGGGCAGATGGCCCCGCCGTGGCCCCGCCGATCTGGTGGGAGGGCGTGACAGGGGGCCCGTCCGCGAGCCGGAGGCCCTCATCCTCAGCCGCGCCGAGTAGCTGCTAGTGATTATTCAATGACTGATATGTGATCGCTGGACGCGCCGCCGGACGGGGAGCCGGTGCCGTCAGACCTGCCGAAATGGTTTCAGACCGCACTGAAACGGTCCCAAACCGAAAGGTAGGTCACCCGACCGGTTTTCCGATCCTGACGAACCGGGGCCATGTGGTCATCGGACACTGGGAGGCATGGGTCGGGATTCCACAGCGGGGGGGCACACGCCGACACCCGGTGACGTATCCCCCCGCGCCGGCGACCGGCCTGACCAGCCGGCGAGCCGGGGCGAACCGACGGTCTCGCCCCGGGAGTGGATCCCGCTCCGCTCCCGGCGTCGTCCGGCTAGCCCGGTCAGCCCAGCCAATCCGGTCAGCCCGGTCAATCCGGTCGACTCAGCCGATCCGGTGGAGTACGGACCGTCCGTCCCGGTGGCCGTTCCCCCCGCTGCTTCCGCGCCGGCGTCCGCGACCCCCGCGCCGGTCACCGCCCCCCCTGTCCTCGCGGCATCCCACGGCGTCCACGCGACCCGACAGGAGCAGCAGGAGCAGCAGGAATGCGGGGAGTGCCAGGAACGCGCGGATACGTGCGCATGCCCGGAACAGTCGCGGGCGTGGCGGCGGGGCGTGACCCGTCGCTGGATGGTGGCCGGCGCGACCACGGCTGGGCTGGGCGCGCTCGCCGGCACGGCCAGGCTGCTGTTCGGCACGGAGCGTATTTACGATCATGGCGATACCGCCGACATGGGCGCGCTCGCGCTGTTCGGCGCGCCCGGCAGCTTCGGTGACCTCGACAGCTTCCACGACGACGCCGAGGGCGCCCGGATCGTCACGGTGGACGTGCCCGGCTGGGGTTTCGGCCCTGGCCAGGCCGCCTACATGTCGACCGTCACCTCCGACGGGACCGTTTTCACCGCGACCACGCCGTTCTCGGACAACCAGGCCCAGCCCACCGGGACGGGGATGGAGATCGCGGTGTTCGAGCCCGGCCCGATGCGTTTCACCCGGCTGGTCGTGCCGTCGACCACCGGGCGGACACATCTGCCCCGGGCCGACGCGGGGTTCCGCGGCGTCGGCGGCGCCGATGTCGCCGACGTGATCGTGACCGGTTCGGGCCCGGACGAGCGGGTGATGTTCGTCTCGGCCGTGTCGTACTTCGGCTGGGACACGGCGGTGTACGGGGAACTGCCGGCGCTCGGGCAGATCCGTCGTCCCGCTCCCGGCCAGCCCTGGAGTTACGATCCGACGCGGTCGTGGACGACCGACCAGCTCGCGGCGACCGCGCTGCCGGGGGTGGCCGCGAGTGCCTTTCCGCACGAAGGCCGCGGGGAGCAGCGGTGGTCGCGCGGCCCGGCCGCGATCGCCCGGTTGCCGGCCAGCGGCCACCTGGTGATCGCACAGTACTTCGGGTCCTCGACCCTGGGCACCGACCAGGGGGCGCTGCTGGTCGTGGACACCGCGGGCCGGGTACGCGCGTCCTGGCAGTACCCGGAGGTCCAGGTCTTCGGCGTACCGGTGGTGGTCAACCCCCGGGAGGTCGTCACCGACCCCACGTCCACGGCCGGCGACGAGCGTTTCGTGCTGATCAGTGACTGCCGGACCGCCGACCACCAGGTGGTCTCCTTCCCGATCCAGGAGTTCTCCTACTCGGCGGGCGGCGCGGGACAGGGGAGCGGGACGATCACTCCCTGTAGCGCCGCGGTACGGGCCGCTGTGGACGGCTCCCGTATGGAGACCGCGTGCTTCGACGACAACGGCACCCTGTACGTCGCCCGCACCCGCCCGGACGGGCTGCGCGCGGCGACGCTCGCGGTCTATCCGAAGATCGACGGTGACCGTGGCCTGGTCACCCGCGCCCCGGCGACCGACGGCTGGCCGTGGCGCGGCTGGGGGGTGGCGAACCCACCGGAGTATTTCGTGGCGGGCACCGATTCGGGCGGCCTGGTCCGCAGCATCGTGTTCGACCCGGCCAGCGGGGCGGTCGTGCTGGCCGGCCTCGACGGCACGTTGCGGGCCGTCCGCCCGTCCGGGCGGGGCAGGCGGATGACGTTCACGGTCGGTCAGCCGATCGACATCGGGCTGGGCCGTCTGCGCGGGCCGTCCAACCGCTATGTCGGCCTGCGGCGCGGTGCCGTCGACGCGCGACGCCGGGTGATGTGGCTGCCGGTCAACCAGTTGGTCCTGGACGCCATCGCGTGGCCGTACCCGCCGTTCAAACTCGACCAGTGGCTGATGCGGGTCAGGACGTCACGTCGCGGCGCGCGAACAGCACCAGGGCGGCCGCGACCGCGGCGGCGCAGAAGACCAGAATGCGCAGGCCGGCTGCTTCGTAGGCGATCCGGTATCCCTGTGCACCCGAGGCCAGGGTGTCCATGAGCCGGGCGGGCAGCCAACTCTCGGCCGGGCTGAAGATCCGTGACACCAGCATCTCCAGCGGCAGCGCGTAGGCGACCGCGACCGACACCGCGGCGGCGGGGGAGCGGAAGACGACCCCTGCGAGCAGCCCCAGGGTCGCGTATCCCAGGGACGAGGCCAGCACGTTCAGGTAGCCCTTACCGATCTCCGTCAGGCCGGCGAGGCTGTGCCAGGCAGCGGTGTCCACCCCCCGGATCGGAGCTATGGCGAACGACGCGGCCGCGGCCACAACGGTGGCCGCGGCGATCATCGTCATTATGAACGTCACCAGGGCCAGGCACTTGCCCGTCAGCAGACGGAGCCGATGCGGCTGGGCCATGAGCTGGTTACGCAGGGTTCCCTGGGTGTAGTCGGCGCCGATGACAGCGGCGGTGACGGCGAGCCCGACCACGCCGAGCAGGATGCTGACGGCTTCCAGCCCCTGCATGACCCCGTCCGGACGGGACATGGCGGTCGCGGTGACGGGCACCCCGTCGTAGTCGCGACGTCCGATCGAGAGCATGGTCAGTATCGCGCCGAGCGCGGCCACCGAGACGACGGCCGCCAACGTGCCGAAGAAGAAACGCGAGCGGCCGAGCTTGATCCATTCGGCCCGCAGTGCCGCGGTCATGAGTTCCCTCCAGCGGCGGTCGATGCGGTGGCCCTGGCGGTGAGCAGGTCAGCCGGGGCGTCCGGAGATTTCGTCGGGACGTCCGGAGAGCTGCGACTGCGGGGGATCAGGTCCCCGTCGACTCCCCCCGTCGCGACCAGGAACGTCTCCTCCAGAGTGGGCCGGCACGCGCGCAGCGCCCGCAGCGCGATACCGGCGCTCATGGCGATCCTGTTCAGGTTCGCCGCCGAGCCCTCCGGGGCGTGCACGCTGACCGAGCCGTCCGGCGAGCGCTCGGGTGGATCGACCCGTAGACCGTGGTCACCCAGCAGGGCGGCCAGCCGTGCCGCGTCACAGGGGTACTCGGGAGTCAGGACGAGCCGTGGGTCCTCGGCGGCGAGCAGTTCGGTCACATGGCCCTGGAACAGCAGCCGCCCGTCTCTGATCATCACCAGGTGGTCGCAGATCTGTTCGACCTCCGACAGCAGGTGGCTGGACACGAAGACTGTCATGCGTCCTCCGGCCAGGTCCTTGAGCAGGCAGCGGATCTCGCGGATGCCCGCCGGGTCGAGCCCGTTGGTCGGTTCGTCGAGCACCAGCAGATCGGGACGCGGCAACAGGGCCGCGGCGATCCCCAGCCGCTGTTTCATGCCGAGGGAGTAGGAGGCGAACCGGTCGTCGGCCCGGCTGGCGAGGCCGACCATGGACAGCGTCTCGGCAACGCGCTCCGGGCCCAGCCTGCGCAGCCGCGCCAGCATGCGCAGGTTGGCCCGCCCGGTCAGGCCAGGGTGGAAAGTCGGACCTTCGATCATGGCTCCGACCCTGGACAGATACTCGGCGGGCCGCTCGATCGGATGCCCGAGCACGAAACCGTGTCCCGCGCTGGGCTTGATCAGCCCGAGGAGCATCCGCAGGGTGGTTGTCTTGCCGGCACCGTTCGGCCCGACGAATCCGGACAGCGCTCCCATTGGGACGTGGATGTCGATCCTGTCCACCGAGCGCCGGGTGCCGTAGCACCGGGTGAGCCCTTGGCTCCAGATGGCGGCGTCAGCCGGGGGGCGGGGCAGATCGGTGCGGGCCTGGCGTCGTGATCCCCGTCGTGTCCGCGGCGGTCTCGCCGGAGTCTCCGCCGTCATTACGTGGTTGCCTCCTCAGGTCCTTGGCGTCCGGCCCGGGTGGGGGCGGCTGCCTGGCCGGGCTGGCGTTGATGGAGATTGATGGAACAGAGCGTAACGGATGGAAACGAGTTGTGCTTAACGACGATCGCTCGTTTCTTACGGTAGCAAAAAATGTGATCGATATCACTTATCGTAACTAGCGACAGGTAGGGGAGGCCTCTGTCGTAGCGGTGCCGCTACGGTCCCGTGCTTCTGTGTTCCCGGGTTACCGGTCGGTCACGCCAGTCGGTGCGCCGGCGTCCCCGGCGGTCCGGCCACTGGTGTCCGGCCGGTTCGCCGAGAACCGGTCCGGCTGTGGAGATCCCGCGCGCATGGACCGCGAGCGGACCGCGAATGGGCCTGGGCGGGCTGTGAGTGAGCCACGAGTGGGCCTGGGCAGGCCGGGAGAGGACCCGTGAGCGGGCATCCCGTGAGCAGGCATGACGACGCAGCCGCTTCAGGTGACGATATGGAGTGACCGGGCGGCCGCGCGTCGCGGCATGGCTGGTGCCGCGGTGTCGGCGCGACCGGTGTCGGCGCGACCGGTGCCGGCGTAGGCCGGCGTAGTCAGCTCGGGTCGTGGCCGAACAGGTGGGGGGAGAACCACTCGGTGATCAGCGTCAGGGGGCGACCGGTCCGCATGTCGAGCATCCGGTAGGTCCGGGCCGGCACCCGGGACTGCGCACTGAGAGCAGACCCGAGGTGGGTGGCGAAGTCGCCGGCCGGCAGTCGTCCCCATGACCGCAGCTCACGGACGACCGGCAGGGCGGCCCGCATGAGCAGCCTGCCGATGGGCTCCTCGGTGTCCAGCGCGCGCACGACGTCGGCCGGCAGCCTGTCGGTGATGGCGAGCAGGGACGCCGCCCCGTGGACGACACCGTTGTCGCTGGTGAGAAGCACCTCGCGGACCAGGAGCTCGTCTCCGGGGCTGCCGTCGAGATCGCGCAACCCGATGTCGGCGTAGGTGTCACGATGGGTGCGGATGGCGAGTTCGTGGAACCGGGGGCCGCTGTCCACTCCCCGGATGTCCGCCGCGTAGCCGCGCTGGCTCGGCGTCGTCAGCGGAAAGCGCTGCTGACGACGTATACGGACAGTGATGCGACGGCCGGTGAGAATTTCCAGTGACGTGGTGGTCAGCCCGTCACCGCGCAACACCAGCTGCTCAAGGGGGCTGGTCTCCAGAGCGCCCGCTGCGGTGGCGTCGGCGGTGGAGAACTCGGCGGTGGAGAGCTCCGTGACCGGGGCCGGCGTTGATCCGACGCGCGCGGCCGGCCACTCGCCAACAATGATCTTATTGGCGGTGGCCTCGCTATATTTCGATATTCGACCTTCATAGGAAGAAAGCACATAAAAAACGGTATCATGTACCTATATTGCCAGTCGTGTCGACGCTGGTCGACATCGCTGGTGACGACCGGCCGTAGCAGGTGGAAGCCGGTCGGGCGCCCGGCACTATCGGGCAACCGACGCCATCGTCCCGGCCACCGGTGTCGGCCGGAGGACAACGGGTATCCCGGGTGGCCGCGCCTGGGGTTTCCTCAGGCAGGAGTCGGCCGGTGGTTATGGTCGGTATCCGGCAGTTTGCACGCGGTCCGGACGGAGACAGATGATCGAAGTTGATCGGCTGACCAAGCGCTACGGCTCGACCGTCGCGGTGGACGACCTTTCGTTCCAGGTTCTTCCCGGCCGAGTCACCGGATTCCTCGGACCGAACGGAGCGGGAAAGTCGACAACGATGCGCGCCGTCGTCGGCCTGGACCTGCCGACCATGGGCGAGGTCCGGGTCAACGGCAGGTCGTACGCGTCGATCCGGCGACCGTTGTGCGAGGCTGGAGCGCTGTTGGACGCGCGTGCCGTGCACGGTGGACGCAGCGCGTCCAGCCACCTGCTGTGTATCGCGCGCAGCAACGGCATCGGCCCGTCCCGGGTCAGCACCGTGCTGGAAATGGTAGGCCTCGCCACAGTCGCCCGCCGGCGGATCCGCACATTCTCGCTCGGGATGTTACAGCGCCTGGGTGTGGCGACCGCGTTGCTCGGCAATCCAGGTGTGCTTCTTTTCGACGAACCTGTGAACGGCCTGGATCCAGAAGGTATCCGGTGGATCCGCGCGTTGATGAAGCAGCTGGCCGCCGAAGGACGGACGGTGCTGGTCTCCAGTCATCTGATGAGCGAGATGGCTTTGACCGCCGACCATCTCGTCGTGATCGGACGGGGTCGGCTCGTCACGGACGCGAGCGTCACGGACCTGCTTTCCCGCAGTTCGCGCAACCGGGTCCGGGTGCGCTCGCCGCAGGCCGGGCAGCTGTCGGCACTGTTGACCCAGGACCGGGCGGACGTGCGTGTGCAGCCCGGGCCGGACGGGGCCCTGGAGGTGCTGGGGATGGACGCACCCGCGGTGGGTGAACTGGCTGCCGCCCACGGTGTCGTCCTGCACGAACTGTCGACCCAGCAGGCTTCCCTGGAAGAGGCCTTCATGGATCTGACCCGGGACTCGATCGACTACCGGACCGGGCTGGACCCGCTCCAGGCCATTTCTCCCAACGCATCCCCCGGCACACCCACAACCGTCGGATCGAGGCCCTGACAGCCATGCCCCCGGACGCCACACCCCGCGACCTCGCAGGCCCGCCCACCAGCCTCGTCGACGGCATACCGCCGGGGCTGCCCGCCGACCAGCCCGGCCGCGCCGTCCCGCCCCGGCCGTCCGCGGCGACGGGCCGGCGTGACACGTTCGGGAACGCCCTGCGCTGCGAGTGGACGAAACTGTGGACCGTCCGGTCGACGTACTGGACCCTGTTCGCCGCCTTCGTCATCACCGTCGGCCTGGCCGCGATCGCGTGCGGGGCAACCGCCAACCAGGGCGGGGACGTCGGCGGGGAGCCGGCCGCGCTCAGCCTCAGCGGGATCTTCATGGCCCAGATCGCGCTGGGCGTGCTCGGCGTTCTCGTGATCAGCTCAGAGTACGGCAGCGGAATGATCCGGACGACCTTCGCGGCCGTCCCCAACCGGCTGGTCGTGCTCGCGGCGAAGGCCGTGGTCTTCGCGGGGGTGGTGGTGGTCGGCGCGTTCGTCGCCTGCCTGGTCGCCTTCGTGCTCGGGCAACAGCTGCTGCGGTCGACCGGCCAGCAGGCATCCTTCGGTGATCCGGAAATCGTCCGGATCGTCCTCGGCGCCACGGCCTACCTCACGCTGATCGGGCTGATCGGGCTTGGGCTCGCGGCGGTCATCCGCCATACCGCGGGCGCGCTGAGCGTCCTGTTCGGCGTCATGGTGGTGCTGCAGATCGCCGTCCAGTTCCTGCCGGGAGAGCTGCAGGAGGACGTCCTGCCCTACCTGCCGGCGACGATGGCGGTCTCGGTCGTCACCGTGAACCCACCGGCCATGAGCCTGTCCGCCGAGGGAAGCATCGCGCTGCTCGGCGTCTACACGGCGCTCGTGCTGCTCGGTGGGGCGTGGTCGATGGTCGCGGGACGCCTGACCGGCTCGGATCGGCTCGTGACCGCGCCGCGGTCGCTGTCCTGGCACCTCCACGGCGCTGCCCTCGTGCCGCCTGCCGCCTGGCTGTCCCGCCTGCCGCTGCGCTGCTCCGCCCGTTCGTCTGCCCGTTCGTCTGCCCGCTCACGGCCGTATGGCCTTTTGCGCTGCTGCCTTTTGTTCTTTTTGTTCCACTTGCTCCGCTGTCGTGTTGTCCATATTTCATGCCTTTTTATAACTTTTAATATCTTTGTTGCCCTGTCGCGTCCAGTCGGACCTGTCTGGCCGGTGGGAGCGGAGCTGAGGCAGGTGGTCGCAACGATCGGCGGTCGGGTGCTGGTCGGTCCGGGTGAGACAGCCTCGTGCGGGCCACATCCGCTGTCGGTACCGGGTGGGCCGGCGTCGGGTGGGCCGGCGTCGGGTGGGGCGACGTCGGGTGGGGCGACGTCGGGTGGGGCGACGTCAGGTGGGGCGACGCCGTACGGGCCGGGTGTTGACCGGCGGGCCGGAGAGTCTGCCACGGCGTCGGGAACTGTACTGCTTCAGTGCTCGTTCATAAGTATGAGTCTGCTAGACTCAACAACACTGAGATGATCCAGATCCGGTGATGTTAGCCTTCGGTTGGTAGTTGGCCGGTGCAGGGGTCGACGCTGGAAGGAAGGGAGTAGCCATGAGCACCTACCTGTGGGAGCCGTTCGCTGCCTTCGGTCGTCTGGACCGCGAGTTCCACGAGATCGTCCGGCGTAGCTGGGACGCCGCCCCCGAGCGGGCACGGATACCGCGCCTCGGCTTCGCTCCGTTGGCAGACGTGGTTACCGAGGGTAACGATGTCGTTGTCCACCTCGAGCTCCCCGGCGCCGACATCGAGAAGGACGTCACGGTCGAACTGGAGCGCGGCCGGCTGGTCATCCGCGGTGAGCGCGCCGACACCCGCGAGAGCGACAGCGGGCGTGTCGTCGTGCGGGAACGCCGGTACGGCGCCTTCCACCGCGAGTTCAACCTGCCGGAGGGAGTAGGCGCCGACCAGATCTCCGCGACCTACGACAAGGGCGTGCTGTCGGTCCGGCTCGCGGGCGCGCTCGCGCCCGCCTACGGGACGCGCATCCCGGTCAACCCGGGCGCGTCCTCGGCGCTGCCGGGCGCCGGGTCGGCTGACAGTTCGGAGAGCCACTCGGACGAGCCTGGGCACACGCCGGCGGTCGAGTCCTGAGCGGATGCCGGGCCGCTGACCGCGGGTAGTCGACCGCGGCGGCGACCTGCCGCCCGGTGGTGTCGGAACGCTCCGCGGCGCCGCCGGGCGGCCACCGCTGAACTGCCATCGCTGAACTGTCACCGGGCCGCACCGCGGGCCGGTCCTCCGTGCCCCGGCGCGGCGGTCAGTTCGCTCGGGTATCCGTGCCGCCCGCCTCCAGGGTGCCCGTATCCGCGGCATCCGGGCTGGTGACGTCCGGCTTCGTGACACCTGGGCCGGCGGTGTCGGGGCCGGCGCGATGGCGGCCTGGCGCGTTCGGTTCCGCCGCGGTTCGTCCCGCCCCCGTCCGTCCCGGGCCTCCCGGTGCGCGGCGCCGGGTGCCGGCCGCCCGCGGTGGGGACGGGGGCGGGACCATCGGGCCGATGTCGCCGTCCGGTGCCTCGTCAAGGTCGACGATCACCGGCGCGTGGTCGGAGGTGCCCGTGCCCTTGCGGGCCTGTCGGTCGACCCACACCGCGCGTACCCGGTCGACCAGGCTGTCGCTGGCGAGGAGGAGATCGATACGCATACCCATGTTCTTCGGGAACATCAGCGCCCGGTAGTCCCAGTAGGTGAAGACCTGCTCGTCCGGCCAGCGTCTGCGCATGACGTCGACCAGGCCGAGGTCGGTCAGCTCACGCAGCGCCCGCCGCTCGGCGTCGGTGACGTGCGTGGCACCGGCGAAGGCGGCGGGATCCCAGACGTCGGCATCGGTCGGAGCGATGTTGAAGTCGCCGCAGGCGATCACCGGAGCGGTCGTGAGGGCCTTCTCAACGGACGCGCGCAGCGCGGCGAGCCAGGTGAGCTTGTACGCGTAGTGCGGATCGTCGACCGCGCGCCCGTTCGGCACGTACAGCGACCAGATCCGGATGCCGCCGCAGGTCGCGGCGAGCGCCCGCGGTTCGGGCGCGGGGAAGCCCGGGCCGTCCGCGAGCCCGGCCTCGACGTCGTCGAGCCCGGCCCGTGAGAAGATCGCGACGCCGTTCCAGCGTCCGTCACCGTGGTGGGCGACACGGTAACCGCGCCGGAAGAGATCCTCGTCGAAGAGCTCGAGGAAGGCCGCGTCGGAGAGCTTGGTCTCCTGGAGGCACACGACGTCCGGCTGGGCCCGGTCCAGCCATTCGATCAGACGGGCCTGCCGCGCCTTCGCCGAGTTGATGTTCCAGGTTGCCACCCGCACACCATCCGACGTTAGTCCGTCGGCGCCGCCCCTGACGACAGTGGTACCCGCGAACCGATGGCCACGGGCCGGCGGCGCCCGGTGCCCACGGACCGGTGCGTGGGCTGCTGGCCGCTGCCGGCGGCCGGCCGCCAGGCGATCGCTACGATCGGCCGGGACATCGCCCGCGGCAGCGCCAGGAGCTGGCGGCCTGCCGAACGCCAGGAGGAAGACCGGACCATGCCCACTACGGCTTCCGACCACGCCCAGCCTCCCGGCCAGGTTCAGGCGTCCGGTCGAGCCCCGATGTTCGGCCGAACCCGGGTTCCCAGACGTACCCTGCTGGTCGGCCGGCTGGCCGCCACGGCCGCCGTCGTGGCGATGACCGTCGGCCTGGCCGGCTGCGGCGCGGTGTCCGAGGAGACCAGACAGGCCGGCACCGACACGCTCTGCTCGCAGATCGAGGCCCGGGCGGCGGACGTGCGCGCGAGCGTGGACGTGGCCCGGCTGGTCGCCCTGACGGTCCGCGATCTCGCGCCGGACGGGAACGTCCGGCAGCTCGCCGACCAGGTGTCACACAACCCCGGGGATCTCGAGCTTCGGGGGCAGCTCGCCGACTGGATCGACAACAAGTGCTCAGGGTGACCAGCGCTCACAGCGGCCGACACCTGAGGTGATCGGCAAGTACCTGCGGTAGTCACAGCGCTTGTGGCGGCCGGCGGCTGGCCGGTTTTGCCATCTTCGCGCCGGATGCCCGCGGTCGTTGATGCCCGCGGCGGTTGGGTTCGGGTTGGTTCGCGCTCGGACGAATGCCGTTGAAGCGCTGTTGAGGGCCGGGCCGCTCGTGCGACCATCAGGGCCGTGACCATACCGACCACGCCAACCACACCGGAGAGACCAACCACACCGCAGAACGCGTCCCAAGTCGAGGACCTGGTCCTGCTGGAGCAGGCCGGGCAGGAACTGGATCTTCTGTTCTTCTGGGGTCACCGGTCACCGCGCGGTGGTGGCCGCAGTGTCGGTACGGGATGCCTGAGCCAGTGGTGGCCGTCTGCATTCACCGTGAACGGGGTGCGTTACCCCACGGCCGAGCACTTCATGATGGAACGCAAGGCCCGGTTATTCGGCGATCTTGTTGCCGCGCGGGGGGTGCTCGCCACCTCCGATCCCGCCGCCGCGAAGAAGCACGGGCGGCAGGTCCGCGGTTTCGACGAGACGGTGTGGAACGAGCACTGCTTCGACATCGTGGTCCAGGGCAACGCGGCGAAGTTCTCCCAGCATCCGTCGCTGCGCAACTACCTGTTCGGCACGGGGGACCGGATCCTGGTCGAGGCGAGTCCGCTGGACCGGGTGTGGGGCATCGGCCTGGCCGCCGACGACAACCGCGCCCACCGGCCCTCGGCCTGGCCCGGCCGCAACCTGCTCGGCTTCGCCCTCATGCGGGTGCGGGCCATGCTGCGTGACGCCGCGTCACATGACTCCACATGATCACACCTCCGGCCACGAGCACGCCCGAACAGCCGCACCCGACCCACCGGATGCGTCCGCCCGTCCCCCGTTCCCCCTTGCCGGAGTGAGTACGTAAGTGGTTGCTGTGGCAGCCACTTGTTCCCTCACTGCCGTGATCGTCTTTCTTGCGCGCTCCGGGAGCGTCAGGAGAGCGTCAGGGGATTCGGAGTGCCTCCCGGGCAGGGCTGCGGTGGCGCGGCCGGGGCGTCAGAGCTGGTCGACGGCGGTGACGCGCAGGACGGCGGTGCCGGCGTCGTCGGAGGCTGCGAGGTCGACCTCGGCGCTGATGCCCCAGTCGTGGTCGCCGGCCGGGTCGGCGAATATCTGCCGCAGCGTCCAGCGGCCCGGTTCGGTGTTGATGATCAGAAGTCCGGGGCCGCGGGCGTCGGGGCCGGTGCCGATCTCGTCGTGGAGGTCGAAGTACGGCCGCAGCGCCCCCGCCCACCGGTCGGCGTCCCAGCCCGCGTCCGCGTCGAGCGCGCCGAGGTCTTCGTAGCGCCGCAGCGCGGCGAGCTCCACCCGGCGGAACAGCGCGTTGCGGACGAGCACCCGGAACGCGCGTGCGTTGGCGGTGACCGCCGGGGGCGGGGCGTCGACGCGCACGGGCGGCCCGTCCGGGGTGGGGCTGCGCAGCCGCTCCCACTCGTCCAGCAGGCTTGAGTCGATCTGGCGGACCAGTTCCCCCAGCCATTCGGTGAGGTCGGTCAGCTCCTCGGTCCGGGCCTCCTCGGGAACGGTCTGCCGCAGGGCCCTGTAAGCGTCGGACAGGTAGCGCAGGAGCAGCCCCTCGCAGCGGGCCAGGCCGTAGAACCCGATGTACTCGGCGAAGGTCATGGCACGCTCGTACATGTCCCGCACCACCGACTTGGGCGCGAGCTCGTGGTCGGCGACCCACGGGTGGCCGCGCCGGTACGTCTCGAACGCGGCGCCGAGCAGGTCGTCCAGCGGTTTGGGATAGGTGACGGCGTCCAGCAGCTCGAGGCGCTGCTCGTACTCGACGCCGTCCGCCTTCATCTGGGCGACGGCCTCGCCGCGCGCCCTGAACTGCTGGGCGGACAGGACCTGGCGGGGGTTGTCCAGGGTGGCTTCGACGACCGACACCACGTCCAGCGCGTAGTCGGGCGCGTCGCGGTCGAGCAGCTCCAGGGCGGCCAGAGCGAAGGGAGACAGCGGCTGGTTGAGGGCGAAGCCGAGCTGCAGGTCGACGGTGAGCCGGACGGTGCGTCCGGTCTCGTCCGGCACGGCGAGTCTCTCCACCACGCCGGCGGCGAGCAGCGCCCGGTAGATGGCGATGGCCCGGCGGATGTGCCGGCGCTGGGCGGGCGGGCTCTCGTGGTTGTCGGTGAGCAGCCGGCGCATGCTGGCGAAGGCGTCGCCCGGCCGGTTGATCACGTTGAGGAGCATGGCGTGGCTGACGGCGAAGCTCGACGTCAGAGGCTCGGGCTCGGCGGCCACCAGCCGCTCGAAGGTCGCCGGGCCCCAGGAGACGAATCCCTCCGGGGGCTTCTTGCGGACGACCCGCCGTCGCTTGCGCGGGTCGTCCCCTGCCTTGGCCAGGGCACGTTCGTTCTCCACGACGTGTTCGGGCGCCTGCACGACGACCGTGCCGACGGTGTCGTAGCCGGCGCGGCCGGCCCGCCCGGCGATCTGGTGGAACTCCCGGGCGCTGAGGTGGCGGGTCCGCGTCCCGTCGTACTTGGACAGCGCGGTGAACACGACCGTGCGGATCGGCACGTTGATCCCCACACCCAGGGTGTCGGTGCCACAGATGATCTTCAGGAGCCCTTCCTGGGCGAGCTGCTCCACCAGCCGGCGGTATTTCGGCAGCATGCCGGCATGGTGGACGCCGATGCCGTGGCGGACCAGGCGGGACAGCGTCCGGCCGAACCCGGCGGCGAACCGGAACCCGCCGATCGTCCTGGCGATGGCGTCCTTCTCCGCCCGGCTGCACACGTTGATGCTCATCAGCGACTGGGCGCGTTCCAGCGCCGACGCCTGGGTGAAGTGGACGACGTAGACCGGCGCCTGGTGGGTGCTCAGCAGCTCCTCGAGCGTCTCGTGCAGCGCGGTGGTCACGTAGTGGTGGAACAGTGGCACCGGACGCTGGGCGGAGCGGACGACGGCGGTGGGCCGGCCGGTCCGGCGGGTCAGGTCCTCCTCGAACCGGCGGACGTCCCCGAGGGTCGCCGACATGAGGACGAACTGCGTGTCCGCGAGCTCGAGCAGCGGCACCTGCCACGCCCAGCCGCGGTCGGGGTCGGCGTAGAAGTGGAACTCGTCCATCACGACCTGCCCCACGCCGGCGGCCGCCGCGTCCCGCAGGGCGATGTTGGCCAGGATCTCGGCGGTGCAGCAGATGACGGGGGCGGTCTCGTTGACGCCGGCGTCCCCGGTCATCATCCCCACGTTGCCCGGGCCGAACGTGGCGCACAGGGCGAAGAACTTCTCCGACACCAGCGCCTTGATGGGCGCGGTGTAGAAGCTGCGCCGGCCGTGGGCCATCGCGGCGAAGTGCGCGCCGGTGGCCACCAGACTCTTGCCGGACCCGGTCGGGGTGGCCACGATGACGTTGGATCCGGTCACCACCTCGATGAGGGCCTCGGCCTGGGCGGGGTACAGGGTGAGCCCCTGCTTCTGCGTCCACTCCGTGAACGCGTCGAAGATGCTGTCGGGGTCGGGATGCGGGGGCAGGCGGTCGGCGAGCGTCATGGTGCATCCGATCGTGCCCGATGAACCGGGCCGGACACCGCGCGGGCCGACGACACGACAAGGATCGCCGTGCTACAAAGATCGCCACCCTGGCCGGGGTGTGGCCCTGACCAGGGGCGGCGCGAACGAGCGGGTGACCGGGATCGAACCGGCATGGCCAGCTTGGAAGGCTGGGGCTCTGCCATTGAGCTACACCCGCGGGACGTTCCAGAGACTCTACCCCGTAGGATGGAGGAGCAACGCCACGGGGCGTAGCGTAGTGGCTAGCGCGCCTGCTTTGGGTGCAGGAGATCGGGAGTTCGAGTCTCCCCGCCCCGACCGGTAATCTCGGCGCGTCCATCCGATCCACCGCCGCATCAGGAGTTAGCCGCGCCGTGAAGGCCACCAAGGAAACCCTTAGTCCCACCCGGGTCAAGCTGACCGTCGAGGTGCCCTTCGACGAGCTCAAGCCCTCTGTCGACGCCGCCTACCGCAAACTCGCGCGGGACGTCCGGGTTTCCGGCTTCCGGCCGGGCAAGGTGCCGCCGCGCATCCTCGACCAGCGCCTCGGCCGGGGGACGATCCTGGAGGAGGCCATCCACAGCGCACTGCCCCGGTTCTACACCGACGCGGTGCGCCAGGAGGAGGTCGACGTCCTCTCGCAGCCCGAGGTCGACATCAGCTCGTTCGCCGACGGCGCCCCGTTGGTGTTCACCGCCGAGGTGGACGTCCGCCCGGAGATCGCCCTGCCGGAGTACGGCACCGTTGAGATCACCGTCGACGCTGCCGAGGTCACCGAGGAGCAGGTCCAGGCCCATCTGACGACGCTGCGGGAGCGGTTCGCCGTCCTCAGGCCGGTGGAGCGGCCGGTCCAGGCCGGTGACTTCATCTCGCTCGACCTGACCGCGACCGTCGACGGGGAGACCGTCGAGGGCGCCGACGCCGCTGGCCTGTCATACGAGGTCGGCAGCGGCGATCTTGTCGAGGGCCTCGACGAGGCGATCACCGGTGTCTCCGAGGGCGAGAGCCGGACGTTCCAGACCGAGCTGTTGGCCGGGGAGCACGCCGGGAAGTCGGCTGAGGTCACGGCGACCGTCCGCGGCGTCAAGGAGCGTGAGCTGCCCGAGCTCGACGACGACTTCGCGACCACCGCCAGCGAGTTCGACTCGCTGGCGGAGCTGCTCGAGGACGTCCGGGCGAGCCTCGGCCAGGGGGCCCGGCTCAACCAGCTCAACCAGGCCCGGGAGCGCATCCTTGACGATCTGATCGAGCGGCTCGACGTGCCGGTGCCGGAGTCGGTCCTCGACAGCGAGGTCGAGGCCCGCGAGCACCGCCTCTCCCACGAGCTTGAGCGCCTCGGCCTCGAGCGGGCCGCCTACCTGGAGTCGCTCGGCCAGAGCGAGCAGGAGTACCTCGACGAGCTGCGGCGGCTGGGCGCGCGGGCGTTGCGCTCCCAGTTCATCCTGGACGCGGTGATCAATATCGAGCAGATCGGCGTCGAGCAGGGCGAGCTGATGGAGCAGATCATCGGCCGGGCGCAACGCGCGGGCCTGAGCCCGGAGGTCTTCGCCCAGCAGATCTCCCAGGGCGAGGGCCTTGCCTCGATCATGGCGGACACCCTGCGCGGCAAGGCTCTCACCTTCCTGCTGGAGCAGGTGAAGGTCGTTGACGCCGAGGGCAACGCGGTGGAGCTGGACCTGCCCCGCCGGCCGGAGCCGGCAGTCGACGATGTCGACGACGCCGCCGACGCCGATGCCGGCAGCGCCTACGACGCCGATGTCGACGATGTCGACGGCGATGCCCGCGATGACGATGACGACGACGAGGTGGCCGGTGACACCCAGGTCGGCCCCACACCCGGCGTCTGAGCGTCCCGGCACCACCCCTGACTGACCGTCGCCGGGTGGACGAGGACCGTCCGGGGGTTGACCCCGGTGCCTCGTCCGCCCGACCGGTACCTGACCCCGCCCGGCTGGTAGCGCCCGACTGGTAGCCGGCCCCCGGGGCCTTGGCCGGCCGTCCATCCGGCGCCTGTATGATGCCTCGATGTCCGAATTGATCAGATTTCGGACTGGCCGGCCCTCACGCCCAGCGCGAACATCGAGCGTGAACTCCCGGAACCGACGCGAGTCACAGATAGTGTCGAGCCGGTCAGATCAACCGCCGCCAGCGCGAGGAAGCCGAGGAGTTAACCGTGAGTGATATCGCAGCCCCGAGCCTGGCAGTCCCGCAGCTTCGCTCGCCAGGGTCGAACGGGGCCGGTTTCGAGGAGCAGGTCTTCAACCGCCTGCTGCGCGAACGGATCATTTTCCTGGGTTCGGTGGTCGAGGACCAGATCGCCAACACGATCATCGGCCAGCTCCTGCTGCTCAGCGCCGAGGATCCGAATCGGGACATCTCCCTGTACATCAATTCCCCCGGCGGCTCGGTCAGCGCGGGCATGGCGATCTACGACGTCATGCAGTATGTCGAGAACGACATCGTGACGGTGGCTCTTGGCCTTGCCGCGTCGATGGGCCAGTTCCTCCTGTGCGCGGGCACGGCGGGCAAGCGCTACTCGCTGCCGCACACGAGGATCATGATGCACCAGCCCTCCGGTGGTATCGGAGGTACCGCGTCCGACATCGCGATCCAGGCCGAGCAGATGCTCTACACCAAGCGGATGATGCAGGAGCGGATCGCGTTCCACACCGGCCAGCCCGTCGAGCAGATCGAGCGGGACTCCGACCGCGACCGTTGGTTCACGGCCGTGGAGGCCAAGGACTACGGATTCGTCGACCACGTGGTATCGCAGGCCCGCCAGGTGCCCAGCGAGAGCGCGGTCAGCTAGTCCCGGTCGAGCCGGGCCGTCCTGGTGGACGTCGACCGCGCGGATCGATCGACATCCACCAGGCCACCACCCACCGGACCGGCTCGAAGAACATGCGGGACGCTCGGCCCGCACCGTCGAATCTGCCACCGATCATCACAAGCCGTCGGGGAGGCACCCGGACATGAACCAGACGATCACCGGTCAGGGCGACACCAGCCGTCAACCCGTCAGCCGATACGTCCTGCCGCGCGTCATCGAGCGGACCAGCCGGGGCGAGATCGCTCTCGATCCCTACGAGAAGCTCCTGCGCGAGCGCATCATCTTCCTGGGCGTGCAGATCGACGACACGTCCGCCAACGACGTGATGGCGCAGCTGCTGTTCCTGGAGTCCGAGGACCCGGACCGCGACATCTCGATCTACATCAATTCTCCGGGCGGTTCCTTCACCGCGCTGACGGCGATCTACGACACCATGCAGTTCGTCCGTCCCGACATCCAGACGATCTGCATGGGGCAGGCGGCATCGGCCGCCTCGGTGCTGCTCGCCGCCGGCACCCCGGGCAAGCGTTTCGGGCTGGAGAACAGCCGCATCCTGCTGCACCAGCCGTCCGGGCAGGGCGAGGGCCAGTCCAGTGACCTGGAGATCCAGGCTCGGGAGATCCTGCGGATGCGTGCGCTGCTGGAGCGGATATACGCCCGGCACACCGGCCGCAGCGAGGAGGAGATCCGCCGGGACATCGAGCGGGACAAGATACTCAGCGCGGCCGAGGCCAAGGAGTACGGGCTGATCGACGAGGTCATCTCGACGCGCAAGTCCTCCCAGCTGGCAGCCGCTTCGTCGGCCACCCGGTAGCGACCCCCGGCGCGGCGAAAACCATGACTGCGTTGCTTTCGCCCCCCGGACGGCCGGGGGAGCCGGGCACCGCGCGGCCGGCGGGCCAGCCCCGCCGGCCCGCCGCGGTGGGCGGCCCCGGGTGTCCAGGGCGCGGAAGGCATGCGATCGTGTTGCCCCCGGCCGTCCGTGGGGGCGTCCGGGGCTGTTTCATCACGATGTCGGGCGTGTATCGGGTGGCAGGTGATCAAATGGACGGCCGGTCGGCGCGTTGGCTGCCGTGCCCACGGCGTGCCCGGGCTCAATCCGTACGGCGCGGGCGTCCGCGGACGCGGCCGCCGGACCGTGGGCTGATCTGCGCGAGCCGCGCGATAGGGCTCTCACCGGGCGTCTGTACGGGGTACGGTCCCCACACGAGGATGTGACGGCCATCAGCCCGATGTCGCCGGCATGTGCAACAGTCGGTAACGCGGGCAGGATAGTAACAGACAGGCGACGACTGGGCGGCCCGGCCGCCCCTGACCTGCAGGCGACACCATCGTCTGGACGAAGGGACTGAGTCCTCGGTGGCACGCATAGGTGACGGCGGCGACCTGCTCAAGTGCTCGTTCTGCGGCAAGTCCCAGAAACAGGTGAAGAAGCTCATCGCCGGGCCCGGTGTCTACATCTGCGACGAGTGCATCGATCTCTGCAACGAGATCATTGAGGAGGAGCTGTCGGAATCCTCCGATCTCAAGTGGGACGAGCTGCCGAAGCCCCGCGAGATCTACGAGTTTCTGGACAGCTATGTCGTCGGCCAGGAGCAGGCCAAGAAGATCCTGTCGGTTGCCGTCTACAACCATTACAAGCGGGTCCAGGCCGGTGGGGCCGGCGGCGACGCCAAGGGTGACGTGGAGCTCGCCAAGAGCAACATCCTGCTGCTGGGGCCCACCGGCTGCGGCAAGACACTGCTCGCGCAGACTCTCGCCCGGATGCTCAACGTCCCGTTCGCGATCGCGGACGCGACGGCGCTCACCGAGGCCGGTTACGTGGGCGAGGACGTCGAGAACATCCTGCTCAAACTCATCCAGGCCGCCGACTACGACGTCAAGAAGGCCGAGACCGGCATCATCTACATCGACGAGGTCGACAAGATCGCGCGTAAGTCGGAGAACCCGAGTATCACCCGGGACGTCTCCGGCGAGGGGGTTCAGCAGGCGCTGCTGAAAATACTGGAGGGGACGACCGCGAGCGTGCCGCCCCAGGGTGGTCGCAAGCACCCCCACCAGGAATTCATCCAGATAGACACCACAAATGTCCTGTTCATCGTGGGTGGAGCTTTTGCCGGACTTGACCGTATCATCGACGCACGCATCGGCAAGAAATCCCTGGGATTCCGGGCGGTTCTGCACGGGAAGGACGATCCGGACGCCGCGAAGGTCTTCTCCGACGTCATGCCGGAGGACCTGCTCAAGTACGGGATGATTCCCGAGTTCATCGGTCGCCTGCCCATGATCACCAGCGTCTCGAACCTCGACCGGGAAGCGTTGATCCGCATTCTCACCGAGCCGAAGAACGCGCTGGTCCGGCAGTACAAGAAACTGTTCGAGCTGGACGGGGTCGACCTCGACTTCACCGCGGACGCCCTCGACGCGATCGCGGACCAGGCGATCCTGCGCGGGACCGGCGCCCGCGGGCTGCGAGCGATCATGGAAGAGGTCCTGCTGTCGGTCATGTACGACATCCCCAGCCGCAAGGACGTCGCCCGGGCCGTGGTGACGCGCGAGGTCGTCCTGGAACACGTCAACCCGACGCTGGTGCCGCGCGACCGTGACGTCGCCTCGTCCAAGCGGACCCCTCGCCAGGAGAAGTCGGCCTGACGTGGGAGCGGACGACGCCGGCCCGGGCGGCGCGGGCCCGAGCGACGAGGGTCTGCTGAGCGACGACGGCGGTCTCGCCCGGGTCGAGAAGGCCCTGGCCGGACGTTTCCCGCACCGCATGCTCCCGGACCTCGACCGCATGCGTGACCTTGTCGACCTGCTGGGCCGGCCGCAGCGGGCCTACCCGTCGATCCACCTGACCGGGACCAACGGCAAGACCTCCACCGCCCGGATGGCGGACTCGCTGCTGCGCGCGTTCGGGATCAGACCCGGCCGGTACACCTCCCCGCATCTGGAGAGCGTCACCGAACGCATCAGCCTGGACGGCCGGCCCGCCGTGCCGGAGGTCTTCACCCGGGCCTACGACGACGTCATCGCGTACGCGGAGCTCGTCGACGGCCGGCATCCGGAGCGGGTCACCTTCTTCGAGCTGCTGACCGCGATGGCCTTCTCCGCGTTCGCGGACGCGCCGGTCGACGTCGCCGTCGTCGAGGTCGGGATGGGCGGGACCTGGGACGCGACCAACGTCATCGACGCCGGAGTGGCGGTCGTGACCCCGATCTCCATCGACCATCCGGAGCTCGGGGACACCCCGGAGGCGGTGGCGGCGGAGAAGGCCGGGATCATTCATCCGGGCGCGCTCGTCGTGCTCGCCCAGCAGCCGCTGCCGGCCGCCGAGGTGCTGCTGCGCCGGTGCGCCGAGGTGGGGGCGACAGTGGCGCGGGAGGGGCTGGAGTTCGGGGTGCTCGGTCGTACCATCGCCATCGGTGGTCAGGTGATCGCTATCCGTGGCCTCGGTGGTGTCTACGAGGACCTGTTCCTACCGTTGCACGGGCAGCATCAGGCGCACAACGCCGCATGCGCGCTGGTGGCCGTCGAGAGCTTCCTCGGCGGCGGCCGGGAGCCGCTCGACATCGACGCGGTGCGGGCCGGCTTCGCCCAGGCCGACTCCCCGGGGCGCCTGGAGGTGGTCCGCCGCTCGCCCACGGTGCTGCTGGACGGCGCGCACAACCTCGCGGGCGCGCGGGCGCTCGTCCAGGCGCTGGACGAGGAGTTCGGCTTCGATCGCCTGGTCGGCGTCGTGGGGATGCTCGCCGACAAGGACGCCGCCGGCATCCTCGCCGCCCTCGAACCGGTGCTGCACGACGTCGTCGTCACCCAGAGCGGATCACCACGGGCGATGCCCGTCGACGACCTCGCGGCGGTCGCGGTGGACGTCTTCGGCCCCGACCGGGTGGAGGTCGCCGTCCGCCTGGACGACGCCCTCGATGCCGGCGTCCGGCTGGCCGAACGGGACGGTGACCTCGGCGGCGCCGGGATTGTGGTGACCGGATCGTTGGTGACGGTGGGGGAGGCTCGGCACCTGCTGCGTCGCTGACGGGTAGGTTGACCGGCACCCGCTGGCCGACGTCTGCTGGCCGGTAGATGTCGACCGGCAGAAGTTGACCGGTAGATGTCAGCTGGTAGATGTTGCCAGTGAGCCGAACGTGGCGTGGCGGTGGATAACGTGGCGTGGCGGTGGATAAGGTCCACAGCAGCCGTCGGAGGACCGCGGCTGTCCACGCGAGCAGCTAGGAGAAGGAGTTCCGTGTCCGTCGAACGCACCCTCGTTCTGGTCAAGCCCGATGGCGTCAGCCGTGGCCTCGTCGGCGAGGTCGTCGGCCGGCTGGAACGCAAGGGGCTGACCCTGGTCGCCCTCGAATTGCGCACTCTTCAGCGCTCGGTCGCCGAGACCCACTACGGCGAGCATGCCGCCAAGCCGTTCTTCGGCGAGCTGGTCGACTTCATCGTCTCCGGCCCGCTGGTCGCGCTGGTGGCCGAGGGCCCACGGGCGGTCGAGGCGGCGCGTGGCCTGATCGGCGCCACCGACCCGGTCAAGGCCGCCCCGGGATCCCTGCGCGGCGACTACGCCCTGGAGATCGGGCAGAACCTCGTCCACGGCTCCGACTCGCCCGAGTCCGCCAAGCGTGAGATCGACCTGTTCTTCCCGGGGCTGAGCTGACGGTTGGTTCCGCTCGGCCCGCGGGCCCGCTCGGCCCTGAGAACGGAGGCCGGGTGTGGCGCTCCGGTGGGCGGCGTGCCGCCCACCGGAGCGCCACACCCGACGGGTGGGTGTCCAAGTTCGTACGGGTCTGGTTCATGCGGGTTACATTCGTGAGGGTTACGTAATGTTGTTACTCCGGGCGCCTTCATCGGGTTGTCTCAGGTAGCATCCTTGCTACTCCGAGTGTTAGAACTGATCGTACGGGTCGGGGCTGACAGGCCTGGTGACCCGGCGTGGCAGGTGAACCGTCGCACGCCACGTATCCGCACACCTACGGCAGGCTCGAGGGGCCCGGTTTACGCTCTTTGGTGTCTGCAACAGCAGGTATCTGCAACAGCGTCTCTACTGGATTGCCGGACTACTGGACTATTGGATGGGGCCCGTCGAACAAGCAGTGGACACGACATCGTTACGGACACCGCCTGCCTTGCACACCCCGCACAGCCTGCGTGCGCACCCAGACCCCACACCCGGGAAGGCCGGCATCCGACGATGTCCAGTTCGCTGTCGTTCCTAGGCCGTGACATGGCCGTGGACCTTGGCACCGCCAACACCCTCGTCTACGTCCGTGGCCGCGGAATCGTCCTGAACGAACCCAGCGTGGTCGCGATAAACACCACCACGACGGGCATCCTCGCCGTCGGGACCGAGGCGAAGCGGATGATCGGCCGCACGCCCGGCAACGTCGTCGCGATCCGTCCGCTCAAGGACGGCGTCATCGCGGATTTCGACACCACCGAGCGCATGCTGCGCTACTTCATCCAGAAGGTCCATCGGCGCCGGCACTTCGCCAAGCCGCGGCTGGTCGTCTGCGTCCCCTCCGGTATCACCGGGGTCGAGCAGCGGGCGGTGAAGGACGCCGGCTACCAGGCCGGCGCGCGCAAGGTCTACATCATCGAGGAGCCGATGGCCGCGGCCATCGGGGCCGGTCTGCCCGTGCACGAGCCCACCGGCAACATGGTGGTCGACATCGGCGGCGGCACCACCGAGGTGGCGGTGATCTCCCTCGGCGGGATCGTGACCAGCCAGTCCATCCGGACCGCCGGGGACGAACTGGACACGGCCATCATCTCCTACGTCAAGAAGGAGTATTCGCTCATGCTCGGTGAGCGGACGGCGGAGGAAATCAAGATGGCCATCGGTTCCGCGCACAAGATGTCGGACGAGCCGAGCGCCGAGATCCGCGGCCGGGACCTGGTCTCGGGCCTGCCCAAGACCATCGTCGTCACCGCCGAGGAGATCCGTAAGGCGATCGAGGAGCCGGTGAACGCGGTCATCGACGCGGTCAAGGTCACGCTCGACAAGTGCCCCCCGGAGCTCTCCGGCGATATCATGGACCGCGGGATCGTGCTGACCGGTGGCGGAGCGCTCCTGCGCGGACTGGACGAACGCCTGCGCCACGAGACCGGCATGCCGATCCACATAGCCGACAACCCGCTGCACTCGGTCGCCATGGGCTCCGGCAAGTGTGTAGAGGAGTTCGAGGCGTTGCAGCAGGTACTCATCTCCGAGCCCCGTCGCTGACCGTCCGCGGGCACGGGGTTCTCTTCAGGTCAGGTACGGAGGCCGGTGGTGGGACGTGACACCCGGCGTTCCCGCATGATCATAATCGTGTTGCTCGTCGTGGCCTTTACTCTGATCACCATTGACTACCGTTCGAGCGAGCGCTCGTCCGGCGTGCGCGGTGCCCTGCGCGAGGCGTTCGGCGGGGTCGAGGGGGCGGTCAGCACGGTCACCCGTCCGATCGGGCGCACCCTGTCCGCGCTGGCCCATCCCAACCGGTACCAGAAGCGCGCGGATGCCCTCGCCGCGGAAAACGCCGAGCTGCGCCGGCGCCTCGCCGAGGACGAGGAGGTGCGGCGGCAGGCCGCGGCGCTGTCCAGCCTGCGGCTGCTCGCCGACAGGGGAGAGTACACGATCATCCCGGCCAGGGTCGTGGCGATCGGTGACATCACGGGGACGGACTGGACGGTTACGATCAACGCCGGCAGCGCCGACGGTATCGTCCCGGACAGGCTGGTGATCAACAATGACGGGCTGGTCGGCACCGTCCTGACCGCCACCGCCCACACCACCGTGGTCCGGCTGGTCTCCAGCCCGGCCAGCCACGTCGGCGCCCGGCTGGAGAACACCAGGCTGCTCGGCGCGGTGACCGGCCGGGGCACCTCCGGCAGCCTGACCTTCACCCTCTACGACGCCACCCTCCAGGTGAAGACGGGCGATCGTCTGGTGACGTTCGGCAGCGTCGACTATGCCGGCGGGGTGCCGATCGGCGTCGTCACCAAGGTCCTGGACTCCGGCGGGGGGCTCTCGCGCTCGGCCGAGGTCACCACCTTCGCCGCCCTGGGTTCACTGGACCTCGTCGGCGTCGTCGTCGGCCGCCCCGCCACCGATCCGGGCGACCGGCTGCTGCCACCACGTCCGATACCGCCGCCGACCGCCGCGCCGCCGGCTGCCGCGCCGTCCCGGCCACCGGCCACCGCGTCGCCGTCGCCAGGCCTGCCCGTGCGGATCTCCCCGACAGCGACGCTCGCCCCCGCGGCGAGGACGTCCACCGGCTGAGGCGGGATCATGTGGGACACGGGTACGCGCGCGGCCGAGCCGCGGGGCAGGATCGTCGTGGTCACCGTCGCCGTGATGGCCGTCCTGATCGTGCTGCAGGTGTCCGTCATCGCCGCGCTGCGCCTGCCGCTGGGCAGCCCCGACATCGTCCTGGTCGTGCTCTGCTTCGTGGCGCTGTGCCAGGGACCCGTCACCGGCGCGGTCGTCGGCTTCAGCGTCGGCGTGCTCGCGGACCTGCTCTCCACGCACGTCCTCGGCCAGACCGCGCTGGTCTTCTCGCTGGTCGGGTACGGGGTGGGGCTCGTCGGCGAGGAGACCGACCGGTCGGCCTACCTGCCGCTGGCCGTCGCTGCCGCCGCGTCGGCGACGGCGACGGCCGGTCACGCCGCGATGGCCGGCATCATCGGCCAGCCGAGCCTGACCGGTACCCAGACGCTGCTGCGCGCGCTCGGCGCGGCGCTCTACGCGCTGGTGCTGACCCCGGTCGTCTTCCCGCTGGTCACCGCCGGGCTGCGGCGCCTGCGCAGGGAGCAGCTGTGATCGGAGGACGAGCGCGACGGCCGGGCCCCCTGGAGGCGTCCCTGGACGACCGCATCCGGGTGCGGCTGGTCGTCCTGCGCGTCCTGGCGGTATCCCTGCTGATCACACTTGGTGCCCGGCTGTGGACCCTGCAGATACTCGACGGTGACCACTACCGCCATCTCGCCGAGACCAACCGGGTCCGTGAGGTCGTCACCCCGGCGATCCGTGGCCAGATCGTGGACGACCAGGGGCGGCCCCTCGTCCGTAACCGGACCTCCCTGGTCATATCGGTGAACCGGTCGGTCACCGACCGGCAGAAGGACTCCGGACAGGCCGTGCTGGAGCGGCTGTCAGGTGTGATCGGGATGCCCGTCGCCGACGTCAGGGCGCGCATCCAGTTCTGCTCCGCCACGGTGAAGCCGCCGTGCTGGAACGGCTCGCCCTACCAGCCGGTCCCGGTGGCCAAGGACGTCTCCGCGCAGCAGGCGCTGGCGATCATCGAACATCCCGACCGGTTCCCCGGGGTCTCGGCCGACCTGCAGGCCGTGCGCGAGTACCCCCAGAGCTCCCTGGCCGCGCACGAGCTGGGATATCTCAGCCCCGTCACCCAGAAGCAACTCGACGCCGACGGCGCCAGCAAGGGATACCACCAGAACAGCCTGGTCGGTGTCGCCGGCCTGGAGAACACCTACGACACGGACCTGCGGGGCGCCGACGGCGTGCAGCGGCTCGAGGTCGACCGGTTCGGGCGGGTCGCGGGCACCGCGTCGGCCACCGCGCCGCGCAGCGGTGGCAACCTCGTGCTCTCGCTCGACATCGGCGTCCAGCAGGCGGTTGAGCAGACCCTGCAGAAGACCCTGGACTCCCTCGGCGGCGAGCGGGCGCGCACCGCCTCCGGCGTCGTGCTCGACGCGAAGACCGGTCGCGTGATCGCCATGGCGAGCCTGCCCTCCTACGACCCGTCGGTCTTCGTCGGGGGCGTCTCCGAAGCTGACTACAAGGCACTGTCCGACCAGGCCAACGGGATTCCGCTGCTGTCGCGGGCGTACCAGGGCTCGAGCGCGCCCGGGTCGACGTTCAAGCCGGTGTCGACCCTGACCGCGCTGACCAACCTCAGCGCGTCGACCACCAAGAAGTACGACTGCGCGCCCAGCCTGCAGATCGGCACCCAGACCTTCCACAACTTCGAGGGGTCGTCCGCCGGACCGATCGCCCTCCATCAGGCCCTGGTCATCTCCTGCGACGTCATCTTCGACCAGTTCGCCTACGAGGCATGGCTGGCCGACGGCGGGCTGCGCAACGGGCGCGGACCATACCGGGATCCCAACGAGTACTTCGTCAGGATGGCCCGCGCCCTGGGGTTCGGCAGCCGCACCGGCATCGACCTGCCGGGCGAGACAGCCGGGTCGGTCGTCGACCGGGCCGGCGCGAAGGAGATCTGGGAGGAGCTGAAGGACTCCTACTGCCGCCGGGCCCGCAACGGCTACCCGGAGGTCACCGACCCGGCCAAGGCCGAGCGGTTCCGCCGCTACGCCGCCGAGGCGTGCGTCGACGGCTACCTGTACAACGGAGGCGCGGCGGTCCAGTTCGCGATCGGGCAGGGCCAGTACCTGTCGGTCAGCCCGTTGCAGCTCGCGGCCGCCTACGCCGCCATCGCCAACGGCGGGACGCTGTACCAGCCCACCCTGGCCAAGGCGGTGATGGCCCCGGACGGCCGCGTCGTACGGGCCATCGAGCCCAGGGTCGCCGGCAGGCTTCCGGTCGCGCCCGACTCGCTGGCCTACATTCGCAACGCCCTGCACGGGGTGACCAGTGAGGGCGGCGGGACCGCGACCGGGGTGTTCGCGGACTGGCCGAACGACACCATCCCGATCGCAGGCAAGACCGGTACCGCCGAGGTGGAGGGGACCGGGGACACCTCCTGGTTCGCCTCGTTCGCGCCCGCGAACGACCCGCAGTTCGTCGTCGTCGTGACCGTCCCGGACTCCGGGACCGGCGCCGAGTACGCGGCTCCGGCCGTCAAGGCCATCTACCAGAGCATCTACGGCATCGGACGCCCCGCGGCGCTCGCCGACGGCAGGCCGCCGTCGCAACTGCCCCGCCTCGAGCGGGACGGGACGTTCGCCGCCGATACGGCCGCCCCCGGTGCGGCCGCCGCCGGTGCGACTGCCAGCGGCACCGCCGGCGGTGCGGCCGCCGGTACCGCGTCGGCGCCGGCGGCCATCCCGGGTGCCAGCATCCCGGATACCACGGTCCAGGACGTGTCGGTTCAGAGGATCGCTGCCGTGGCCGCCGGCCCGACCCCCGTGAGTGGGGCCGCCGTCCGTACGGCCGTGGCGCCCGCGCCCGCGGCCGTCACGGGTGCGGTGACCGCCTCCGTCCGCGGGCCACCCGATGTCCCCCCGAGCCCCGGGGCTCCCGCCAGCGCTGGTTCCGGCTGACGTCGAGGGCCCCCGGGTCACCCGCTCTTCTATCGGCGATCATGGATGGAGGGTTCATGACGAGCCCGACGGCCCTGCGTTCGTCCCCGGTTCCACCGCGCGGCAGGATCGGCCAGCTGCGAGACCGGGCGTCGGGCCGGCACTCCCCGCTGCGCCGGCTGGACTGGCCGCTGCAGATCTCCGTGATCATGCTGGCGGTGCTCGGGGCGCTGCTGGTGTGGTCCGCCACCCGGCAGCGCGAGATCGAGAGCGGTGGCGACCCACAGATATTCCTCAAGCGCCACCTGCTCAACCTGGCCATCGGGCTGGTACTCGCGGGCGTGGCGACCCTCGTCGACTATCGCATTCTGCGGGCATACGCGCCGTTCGTGTACCTGGGATCGCTGCTCGGTCTGGTCGCCGTTCTGCTGGTGGGCTCGACGATAAACGGGGCACACTCCTGGATCGTCCTGCCGGCCGGTTTCCAGCTGCAGCCCTCGGAATTCGCCAAGGTGGCACTCATCCTCGGGATGGCGATGATTCTCGGGGAGAAACACGACGACCGCGACACCGGTATCAGGCTCAACCCCGGCCACCAGGACGTCATTCTGGTGCTCGCGCTGGCGGTCGTGCCGATGGCACTCATCATGATGCAGCCGGACTTCGGCACCGTCATGGTGTTCGTGTTCGTCATTCTCGGCATGCTCGCGGTCAGCGGTGCCCCGAGCCGATGGGTGATCGGGCTCATCCTGTGCGGGGTCCTCTTCGGCGCGGCCATCCTGCAGTTCCATCTGCTCAAGCCGTACCAGGAGGCGCGCCTGACCGAGTTCGTCCGGGACAACCAGAACACCTCGTCGACCGGCTACAACGTCGACCAGGCCATGACGGCGATCGCCAACGGCGGCCTGACCGGCCGCGGCCTGTTCAGCGGGATGCAGACCCAGGGCCAGTTCGTGCCCGAGCAGCAGACCGACTTCGTCTTCACGGTCGCTGGGGAGGAGCTGGGTTTTCTCGGCGCCGGCGGGGTCCTGGTGCTGCTCGGCGTGGTGCTGTGGCGGGCGTTGTCGATCGCGTTCGACTCCGGCGACACCTTCGGGACGATGATCTCTACTGGGGTGGTGTGCTGGTTCGCGTTCCAGATGTTCGTCAACATCGGGATGACCCTGGGGGTCATGCCGGTGACGGGGCTGCCCCTGCCATTCCTGTCCTACGGAGGGTCGTCGATGTTCGCGAACCTGCTGGCGGTCGGCCTGTTGCAGAACGTCCGGCTCCGATCCCGTTCGGACCCCTACGCCCTGTAGCGCTCCTATGCCTTGTAGTCGCCCGGTAGGGCCGGTGCAGTCGCCTGGTAGGGCGGGTCCGACGGGCTCGCGGCCAGCCGGGCTCACCGGCCGGCGGCCGTGCCCGTCGGTCGTCCATTGATCGTCCGTCGATCGGTCGGCGGCCGGTGACCATGTGCTGGCCGGCGTGTGTGCCGTAGGCTCGCGGACATGTCCGGACAGTCGCTGTTCCCTCGCCTGGAGCCGTTGCTGCCGCGGGTCCGCAAACCCGTGCGTTACCTTGGCGGCGAAGGAAATTCCCAGGTCAAGCCCTGGGAGGACGCGCTGGTTCGCTGGTGCCTGATGTATCCCGACGCCTACGAGGTCGGCCTTCCCAACCAGGGTGTCCAGATCCTCTACGAGATCCTCAACGAGCAGCCGGACGTCCTGGCCGAACGCACCTACTCGGTCTGGTCGGACCTGGAGGAACTGCTGCGCGAGCACGGCATCCCCCAGTTCACCGTGGACGGCCACCGCGCGGTCGGTGACTTCGACCTGCTGGGGGTGAGCTTCGCCGCAGAGCTCGGCTACACCAACCTGCTGACCGCCCTGGACCTCGCGGGCATCCCGCTGCACGCAGCCGACCGGGACGAGCGGCATCCGATCGTCATCGCGGGCGGGCACGCGGCGTTCAACCCCGAGCCGATCGCGGCGTTCGTCGACGCGGTCGTCCTCGGTGACGGGGAGCAGGCGGTCCTGGAGATCACGGACGTAGTCCGTGCCTTCAGGACCGCCGGCCAGCCCGCTGTACGCCCCGGCGGGCGGACGGAACTGCTCATGCGGCTGGCCCGGCGCGGGCTGGTCTACGTGCCGTCCTTCTACGACGTGGACTACCGACCGGACGGCCGGATCCGCGCGGTCACCCCGAACCGTCCCGGGGTGCCGGACCGGCCGGCCAAGCACACCGTGAGCAACCTGGACGCCTGGCCGTATCCGAAGGCGCCGCTGGTCCCGCTGGCGGAGACCGTCCACGAACGGATGAGTGTGGAGATATTCCGCGGCTGTACGCGGGGCTGCCGCTTCTGCCAGGCCGGGATGATCACTCGTCCGGTCCGGGAGCGCAGCATCGACACCGTCGGCGAGATGGTCGCCCAGGGCCTGGCCGCCTCCGGGTTCACCGAGGTCGGGCTGCTGTCGCTGTCCAGCGCCGACCACAGCGAGATCGGCGAGATCGCCAAGGGCCTGGCCGACCGGTACGAGGGCACCCACACCTCGCTCAGCCTGCCCTCGACCCGGGTGGACGCGTTCAACGTCACGCTGGCCAACGAGTTCTCCCGCAACGGCCGTCGCAGCGGGCTGACCTTCGCTCCGGAAGGCGGCTCCGAACGGCTACGCAGGATCATCAACAAGATGGTCAGCGAGGAGGACCTGATCCGCACGGTCAGCACCGCCTACGCCCAGGGCTGGCGGCAGGTGAAGCTGTACTTCATGTGCGGCCTGCCCACCGAGACCGACGAGGACGTGCTGGCGATCGCCGGCCTCGCCCGCGAGGTGATCAGGGCCGGGCGGCGGGCCAGCGGACACCGCGACATCCGCTGCACGGTGTCGATCGGCGGCTTCGTGCCCAAGGCGCACACGCCGTTCCAGTGGGCGGCCCAGGCCTCCCACGAGGTCACCGACGCCCGGCTGCGGTTGCTGCGCGACGCCATCCGCGGCGACCGGGAGGTGGGACGATCGATCGGTTTCCGTTACCACGACGGCCGTCCGGGCATGATCGAGGGCCTGCTCGCTCGCGGTGACCGCCGGGTTGGCGCGGTGATCGAACGGGTATGGCGCGACGGTGGCCGGTTCGACGGATGGAGCGAGCACTTCTCCTTCGAGCGTTGGGAGAAGGCCTGCGCCGCGGAGCTGGAACCGTTGGGGATCTCCCTCGACTGGTTCACCACCCGTGAGCGCGACGAGCGCGAGGTACTGCCCTGGGACCACCTGGACGCCGGCCTCGACCGTGACTGGCTGTGGTCGGACTGGCAGGAAGCGCTGCGCGGGGCCGAGCTGGACGACTGCCGCTGGACGCCCTGCTACGACTGCGGGGTCTGCCCGACCATGGGTACGCAGACCCAGATCGGCCCGACCGGCCGGACCCTCCTGCCGCTCGTGTCGACCGGCCCGGCCCGGCCCGGCGGTCCCGGCAGCCCCAGCGGCTCGGGCAACCTCGGCAGGCCGGCCGATGCCGCGGCGTCCTGAGGGCCCGCCCCCGCCACCGGTCGTCGCGCGGGTGCGGGTGCGGTTCGCCAAGCGGGGACGGCTGCGTTTTCTGTCCCACCGGGACGTCGCACGGACCTTCGAGCGTGCCCTGCGGCGCGCGGACGTCCCGATGGCGTACTCGGCGGGCTTCAGCCCGCATCCGCGCATCTCCTGGCTGGGCGCCGCCCCCACGGGCGCCGCCAGCGAGGCCGAGTACGTCGAGCTCGCCCTGGCCGAGCATCGCCAGCCCCGGGCGCTGGGGGAGGCGCTGGACGCGGCCCTGCCGGCCGGACTGGACGTGGTGGCCTGCGCGCTGGCGACCGCGACGCCACTGGCGGAGCTGGTGGACGCGTCGCGCTGGCGGGTTCGGCTGCCGGGTGTCGCGCCCGCCGCGTTGGCCGCCGCCGTCGACGCACTGCTCGCCCGTGACCTGGTCGAGGTGGAGCGGGTCATCAAGGACGGACATCGGCGCTTCGATGTCCGTCAGGCAGTGGTCTTGATGGTTTGCCGTGCGGAGAACGACACGTGTGCGATACTGGATACGGTTGTGCGGCACACGACGCCCGCCGTACGACCCGACGACATGCTGACCGCCCTCTGTGTGGTCGCCGGCCTTCGGCCGCCAGTACCACCCGAACCGCTGCGGCTCGGGCAAGGTCGGCTGCTGGCGGATGGCACCGTGGCGGATCCGCTCATGCCGGACCGCGACGACGCGGAACGGCTGGTCGGTCGAATCGATGCGTGATGCAGGGTGTCGCAGGATTCGCTGGTGGTACGCCGCCGGACCGAGACAGTGGTTCCTGAGCGGTCGCGACTGTGACAGCAGCGCGCCCGGGGACCCCGAGAGGCTTCATAACCCGTGCCCGAAGACATTTTGACAGGCTCCGATGAGACACCTACCACTCGTCCAGCACCGAGACGGCGGCGCGCTGCCGGACGATCAGCCGGACCCCCGCCCAAGGTCCTGACCGGAGACGGGGCCGAAACCGCCGTCGACATCAGCGCGGAGGTCCCGACCGAGTCACCTGCCACGACCGAGTCATCCGGTACGCCGTCGTCACCGGACGAGCCGGTAGCCGTCAGCGACGTGGCCAGCGAGCCGGCCACCGCGAGAACCGATCCGCCGGAACCGGCAGCCGTGCCGTCGACGACAGCGTCAGCGACACCGGCCACGTCGACGACGGCGCCGTCAACACCACCGGCGGAGCCGGCTGAGCCATCGCCGGCAGAGTTGTCGCCGTTGTCGACAACAGAGCCGTCGGCAACGCGAGTGACGGCTGTCCAGCCCACCGGTTCCGACCGGTCGTGGCCGGCCGCGCCCGAATCTGATCTCTCCCGTTCTGATCTTAGCGGTTCCGTGGCCGCGCGGACCGACGGACCGCGGACGCCGGTGACCGGCGACATCGCCCCGGCCGCGCAGCCACGGCCACGCCTCGGCCGAGCGGTCACGACGGTGACCTTCCAGGCGCCCGAGCCCGCCGCGATCGAGCTGGTGCAGCGCCGCCGCCGCGAGTCCTCGCCGACCAGCGCCGACACCTTCTCGTTCGGCTCCGCGTTCGGTGCCGACAGGGTGAACGGGGACGCCGCGAACGGCTCCGATGGGGCGTCCACCGCCACGGCCGGCCCGTCCACCGGTACCGGTGGAGACCGGCGGTACGCGCAGCCCGAACCGCGGCCGGCCGTCGGTACCGGTTCGGGCGTCGACGACGATCCCGAGCACGAACCTGAGCTGGAGCTCGCCGGATACACCGATGCCGACGCGCCGACGGAGACGGATCCGGCGGCCGACGACAGCGGCGACAGCGCTTCGACGCGCCGGCGCCGGCGCGGCCGGCGCGGCCGCGGCCGGGCTCGCGCCGACGAGGAGACCGACAACATCGACGAGCTGGACACCGCAGCCTTCAGCGGGGCGCGTGGCCGTTCTGACGAAAGCGGCCTGGACAGCACGGCCGATTCCGGCCGCTCCGGGGCTGACGACCCACGATCGGCGGCGGACCGGGAACCGGCGGAGTCCGACGAGTCCGAGCAGTCCCGGTCCGGGCAGACCGGCCCGGCCGGCGCAGCCCTCGAGGAGGAGGAAGGGCTGCCGGGCAGCTCGCGCCGACGGCGCCGTCGGCGCCGACGGGACGGTGCCGCGCTCGTCGACGACGGTGCGCCTGACGACCCGCCGGTGACGGTCGTACACGTGCGCGAGGGACGGACCCGCGACGACGAGGTCCGTGGCGCGAACGAGGTCCGCGGGGTCAGCGGCTCGACCCGGCTGGAGGCCAAGCGGCAGCGCCGGCGGGAGGGCCGGGACAGCGGTCGGCGCCGTCCGCCGATCGTCACCGAGGCCGAGTTCCTCGCCCGCCGGGAAGCGGTCGAACGGCGCATGATCGTCCGTAACGCCGGCGACCGCACCCAGATCGCGGTACTTGAGGACGGGGTGCTTGTCGAGCACTTCGTCACCCGGGCCAGTTCCTGGTCGTACGCGGGCAACGTCTACCTCGGCCGGGTCCAGAACGTGCTCGCCAGCATGGAGGCGGCGTTCGTCGACATCGGCAAGGGGCGCAACGCCGTCCTGTACGCCGGTGAGGTCAACTACGACGCCAGCGGGCTCGACGGCCGGCCCCGCAAGATCGAACAAGTGCTGAAGTCCGGCCAGTCGATCGTCGTCCAGGTCAGCAAGGACCCGATCGGTCACAAGGGGGCGCGGCTGACCAGCCAGGTCAGTCTCCCCGGCCGCTACCTGGTCTACGTGCCGGACGGGCAGAACGCCGGGATCAGCCGTAAGCTTCCGGACACCGAGCGTGCCCGCCTGAAGGCGATCCTGAAGAAGATCACTCCAGAGGACGGGGGAGTGATCGTCCGGACCGCGGCCGAGGGCGCCAGCGAGCAGGAGCTTGCCCGGGACGTCGCTCGCCTGTCGGCCCAGTGGGAGGACATCTGCCGCAAGGCGACGAAGGCCACCGCCCCGGCGCTGCTCTACGGTGAGCCCGACCTTGTGATCAGGGTGATCCGGGACATCTTCAACGAGGACTTCGCCGAGTTGGTCGTGCAGGGAGCGGGAGAAGCCACGATGATCGAGGACTACGTCGACATGGTGGCGCCGGACCTGCGTGACCGGGTCCGCCGGCAGGCCGGCCCGGTCGACGTCTTCGACGAGTACCGGGTCGACGAGCAACTTGCCAAGGCACTGGAGCGCAAGGTCTGGCTGCCCTCGGGCGGCTCCCTGGTGATCGACCGTACCGAGGCCATGACGGTCATCGACGTCAACACCGGCAAGTTCACCGGCAAGGGCGGCAACCTCGAGGAGACGGTCACCAAGAACAACCTCGAGGCCGCCGAGGAGATCGTCCGTCAGCTCCGGCTGAGAGACATCGGCGGGATCATCGTCATCGACTTCATCGACATGGTGCTGGAGAGCAACCGCGAACTCGTCCTGCGGCGCCTGACGGAGTGCCTCGGCCGGGACCGCACCCGTCACCAGGTCGCGGAGGTGACCAGCCTCGGGCTGGTGCAGATGACCCGCAAACGAGTCGGTCAGGGACTGCTGGAGGCGTACAGCGAGCCGTGTACGCACTGCGGCGGGCGTGGGGTGATCCTGCACCTGGACGGCGCGTCCGCGCCCGCGCGGGGCGTGCCGGCCGACCCGCCGGTGTCGGCGCCGGCACCGACCGGCAGCACGACATCGGATGCCGTGGCGGCAGGTGCGGCAACAGGCACCGCGGCGGCAGATCCGGTGGTGGCAGACGCGGTGGCAACGGCCGGCGCGGCATCGGGCGCCGCCACCCCGGATGCCCAGGCGCCCGGGGCCGCCCCGGCCGACGCCGTGCCAGCCGCTCCCGACACCGCGGCCCCTGGCGGCGCAGCTCCCGGCACCAGGGCCGCTCGTGGCAGGGCCGCTCGTGACAGGGCCGTGCGTGACGATGCCGCTCGTGACGATGCCGCTCGTGACGATGCCGTGCGTGACACGGCCGGCCACGACGGCGCGGCCAACGGCTCGGGCCCGTCATCGAACGGATCCCGTTCATCAGGAGCGCGCGCCGGCCGCCGGCGTGCCTCGCGGGCTGTCGCGCCACCCCAGGAGAGCACGTCGGGTGACCTGGAGACGGTCGGGGGCGCGGCACGCGAGAGCTGACCGGCCGCCCATCGCCGGGATCCTGGCTGCGGGCCAGGATCCCGGCGATGGGCGGCCCGCCGTCGGCGGGGAGCCCGCTGCCGCCTGCTTCCAGCGCCGGTCTCGGCGCCGGTCCTGGTGCCGGTTTCAGTGCCGGGCGGCGGACACGTCCGCCACCGTCCGGTACGACCGCACCGGCTCCCGCCGGACGAAGTCACCCCGTTGGCGTTCGCGTAGCAGCGCGTCCAAGGCGGCCCGGGACCGCTGGAGCGCGCCGTCGACGGCGTCGCTGGCGCGGTGGTTGTCCCCCATCTGCAGGGCGTAGGCGGCGACCACCAGAGCCTGGACGACGTCGTCCTGGGCGCAGAGGGCGTCCCCGTCAGGGTCACCGTCGGTCTTCTCGGCCTTCCCAGTCCCGGTCCTTGCGGCGAAGCCACCGGTCGTGGCCAGCCCGCGGGCCTGTACCGCAAGCCAGCACGCGGCGCCCGCCGTACCCAGCGCACACAGGGCGCGGAACGCGGCGGGAAGACCGACCAGGTCGTTGACGGCCATCCCGGCCACGGTCGTGATGACGACAGTGGACGCCGCGATCGTCGCCGACCGTCGCGGCGGGTCCGTGGCGTGGGCCGCGGTCAGCAGCGGCCAGCCGGCGGTCAGGACGGCAGTGACCGTCACGGCACCAGCGCCCCAGATCACGACCTGCCACCCCACCCACCCCACCGTGACCCACCCCACCGTGCACCCCCGTCTGGCTGGAGCTGTCGTGTCGGCTGCCGGTCGGCCCGGGCAGCCCTCTCCAGCGTCGATGGTTGCGTGCTGGTGAGCGGGACGCCATGGCTCATCCGTGCCATGGCCGGATGCGCCTGCTGGGTGGGTGTGGGCGCCTTGCGCCACGGGCCTGTCGTGCGGGCCGGTATGTGCCGCCGCGGGGGCTGGCCGGCATGGTGGTAACGTCGTGGCGGTTCACGTCGGCCGTCGGCGTCGGTGTGGTTGGTCAGATAACTGATCAACGGCTGGCCGGCGGTGTTCTGGCCAGCGGCGTGTTCTGGCCAGCGGCGGTGTGGTTGGCCAGCGGTGTTAAGGTAGTGCAATCGGGGCTAGGCGCGGGGTGTTCTGCCGCGCCAGTCAGAGCCTCTGAGGGTGGCGGTGTCCGATCAGCGGTCGGGCCGCCCCGTCCTCGGGTGCTCCAATGCCCGTCCGACTTCAGCAAGGAGAACCGGTGTACGCGGTCGTGGCCAGCGGCGGCAAGCAGCACAAGGTCGCCGTCGGCGATGTCGTCGACGTCGAGCTCGTTCCGGGCGAGCCGGGTGCGGCCGTCAGTCTGCCCGCGCTTCTGCTTGTCGACGGCGACGTGGTGACCCACGACAGGGACGCGCTCGCGTCCGTCGAGGTGACCGCCGAGGTCGTCGAGATCGTCAAGGGTCCCAAGATCAGGATCCACAAGTTCAAGAACAAGACCGGCTACCACAAGCGGCAGGGTCATCGCCAGAAGCTGACCCGGCTGCGGGTGACCGGTATCGAGCCCGGGAAGGCCTGAAGCGACATGGCGCACAAGAAGGGCGCGAGCTCGTCGCGCAACGGCCGCGACTCGAACGCCCAGCGTCTCGGTGTGAAGCGTTTCGGCGGCCAGTACGTCAACGCCGGCGAGATCATCGTCCGGCAGCGCGGCACACACTTCCACCCCGGCGCGCAGGTCGGCCGCGGTGGCGACGACACACTGTTCGCGCTGGCCGCCGGGCATGTCCAGTTCGGTACCCGGCGGGGACGCCGGGTCATCAACGTCATACCCGTCGAGGAGCTTCTGTCCGCCTGATCAGGCGGGTGTTGCCGGTCGGCCGCGGTTGAGGAAGGCAGCGGTGCGGTGCCCACCTTCGTTGACCGCGTCATCCTTCACGTCACCGCCGGTGATGGCGGGCATGGCTGCGCGTCGGTCCACCGGGAGAAGTTCAAGCCGCTCGGTGGGCCGGACGGCGGCAACGGCGGCCGGGGCGGTGATGTCATCGTCCGGGTCGACCCGGACGTGACCACCCTGCTGGACTTCCACTTCCACCCGCACCAGCGGGCCTCTGGTGGACGGCCCGGCCAGGGCTCCAACCGGCACGGCGCCGACGGCGCCGACCTTGTCCTGCCCGTACCGGACGGCACCGTCGTCCTGCGGCCGGACGGCGAGCAGATCGCCGATCTTGTCGGCGCTGGTAGTTCGGTGGTCGTCGCCCGCGGCGGGCGGGGTGGGCGTGGCAACGCAGCGCTTGCCTCCACTCGGCGCAAAGCCCCCGGGTTCGCGGAACTCGGGGAGCCGGGGGAGCAGCTGGACGCCGTCCTCGAGCTCAAGACCGTCGCGGACGTGGCGCTGGTCGGTTTCCCCAGCGCTGGCAAGTCCTCGCTGGTGTCGGTGCTCAGCGCCGCCCGGCCGAAGATCGCTGACTACCCGTTCACGACGCTGGTACCCAACCTCGGCGTGGTACAAGCCGGCGACAACGCCCCGTACACGGTGGCCGACGTCCCGGGCCTCATACCCGGCGCGAGCACCGGGCGTGGGCTCGGCCTGGAGTTCCTGCGCCATATCGAACGCTGCTCGCTCATCGTCCACGTGCTGGACTGCGCCACCCTCGAACCCGGTCGCGACCCCCTGACCGATCTCGACGTGATCGAGGCCGAGCTCGCGGCCTACTCGACGGACCTGTCCGACCGGCCACGGGCCGTCGTCCTCAACAAGATCGATGTCCCGGATGCCCGTGAGCTGGCGGAGCTGGTCACCTCCGAGATCACCGCCCGTGGGCTGGACGTCTTCGCCGTGAGCAGCGCGACCCGCGAAGGCGTGCGGGCGCTCTCGCTCGCGCTGGCCGAACGGGTCGCCGAGCATCGGGCCGCGCGGCCGCCGCAGGCGTTCCAGCGGGTGATCATTCGGCCCCGCGCGGTCGACGAACCCGACTTCGCCGTGCGTGCGCAGGACGACGGGTTCGTCGTGACCGGTGCCAAGCCGCTGCGCTGGGTCCGGCAGACCGACTTCAGCAACGACGAGGCGATCGGTTTTCTCGCCGACCGCCTCGCCCGGCTGGGGGTGGAGGCCGAACTTGCCCGGCTGGGCGCGGAGTCCGGCGTGGCGGTCACCATCGGTGATGTCACTTTCGACTGGGAACCGCAGCTGAGCCGCCGCGCCGGCCGGATCATCGATGATCATGAAGGTGGGGCGGCCGGGCCGGAGTCGACCCTCGGCCCGCGGGGCAGCGACGACCGACTGCTCACCTCCACCCGGCTGACCCGTGCGCAGCGGCTCGCCCGCCGGGCCCGTGACCGCGAGGCCCTCGCCGGCCGGAACGCCGACCTGCACGGCCCGGACACCCCTGATGACATCGACAGCCGTGACAGCTCTGGCCTCCTCGGCGGCCCCGACGGACCCGGAGGCCTGGCGGACGAGGCCAGAGCGTGACCGTCCGTGATTTCGTGCTGCGGGCCGACCGGGTCGTGGTGAAGGTCGGCTCGTCGTCGCTGACCACCGCGGCCGGCGGTATCGACGGCGACCGCGTCGACGCCCTGGTCCGGGCGCTCCTGCCGCGGGCCGGCCGGCTGGTACTGGTCTCCTCGGGAGCCATCGCCGCCGGGCTCGCGCCGCTGGGCCTGACCCGCCGCCCCCGGGACCTGGCAACCCTGCAGGCTGCGGCCAGCGTCGGGCAGAGCATGCTGGTGCACCGGTACGCGACCGCGTTCGGACGCGCCGGCCACCAGGTCGGCCAGGTGCTGCTCACCGCCACCGATGTGGTGCGTCGCACCCACTACCGCAACGCCCGGACCACCCTCGACCGGCTGCTGGAACTCGGCGTGGTCCCCGTTGTCAACGAGAACGACGCGGTGGCCACCCAGGAGATCCGGGTCGGGGACAACGACCGCCTTGCCGCGATCGTCGCGCATCTGGTGTCCGCGGACCTGCTGGTCCTGCTCTCGGACGTGGACGGCGTCTACGACGCCAACCCCCGGCGCGGCTCGGCCACCATGATCCGCGAGGTCCGGAACGACGCCGACCTCGAGGGGGTCGGCACCCGGGGCGCCGGCAGCGCCGGCGTGGGCGTCGGCGGCATGGCAACCAAGATCGATGCTGCCCGGATGGCGGCCTCGGGCGGGGTCACGACGCTCATCACCTCGGCGGCGAACGCCGCCGCCGCCCTTGCCGGCGCCGAGGTGGGGACGGTCTTTCACCCGAGCGGCCCGCGGCGGGCGTCCCGGCTGCTGTGGCTGGAGCACGCGACCACCCCGCAGGGCAGGCTGTTCCTCGACGACGGGGCGGTGAACGCGATCGTGGACCGGCGGGTGTCGCTGCTGCCGGCCGGGGTCACCAAGGTCGACGGCGACTTCGCCGCAGGTGACCCGGTGGACCTGGTCGACCCGTCCGGGCAGCCGGTCGCTCGCGGGCTGGTTGCCTACGACGCCGCGGAGCTGCCCGGGATGCTGGGCCGCTCGACGTTCGATCTGGCCGCGGAACTCGGCTCCTCCTACGAACGGGAGATCGTCCACCGCGACGACATCGTGCTCCTCCAACGGAAGCCGTAGGCAGAAACCGTCGTCATTACGACGTTTTCCACCTACGGCTGCCGCCGCCGTAGGTGGAAAACGTCGTGACAACAGCGGTTTTCACCTACAGCTTCCGTACCAACAGCCAGTCAGCTCAGACGGTGGTGCGTACGTGGCTGCCGTTGGCCTGTTTGATGACGGTGATCTGGGTGGGGATACGTTGGCGCAGGTCCGCGACATGGCTGACGATGCCGACCAGCCGGCCACCGGAGCGCAGGCTGTCCAGGACGTTCATGACCTCCTCCAGGCTGTCCGGGTCGAGGCTGCCGAACCCCTCGTCGATGAACAGCGCGTCCATCGCCTGGCCGCCGGACTCGGCGGTGACCACGTCGGCGAGGCCCAGCGCCAGGGACAGGGCGGCCTGGAAGGTCTCCCCGCCGGACAGCGTGGCGGTGTCGCGCCGCCGACCCGTCCAGGCGTCCTCGACCAGCAGGCCGAGGCCGGCCCGCCGGCGCCGGTCCCGCCGCTCACCGCTGTCGTGGACGAGGGTGAACCGGCCGCCGCTCATCGCCGACAGGCGTCCGCTCGCCGCGGTCGCGACCTCCTCGAGACGGGCGGCGAGGACGAAGCTCGACAGCGGCATGCCGTGGCGGTTGCCGCCACGGCCCGTGGCCAGTTCGGCGAGGCCGCGCAGTTCCTCCGCGGCCTCGCGCAGCGGCGGTACCGCGGCGAACGCGGCGGCGAACGCGGGCACCAGGTCGGACAGCCGCCGGGCCCGGTCGTCGGCGCGCGCCGCTTCGGTGAGCGCCGCTTCGTGCCGCTGCCGGGCCGCGAGCGCGTCCGCCTCCCGCTCGGCCACCGGCGCCGGCCTGTCCGGATCAACGGCCAGCTGGGGGCTGGCCAGATGGGACCGCACACCGACAAGGTCGTCGCGGTGGGCGGTCAGGCGTGCCTCGGTGTCGACGATCCAGCCTTCCTCCCGGCAGGCTGCCTGGGCCGCGGCCACGTCCGGGAAGCCGGCGGCGTGGGCGTCGTGGCTCGCGCCGGCCGCGGCGCGGCGGTACTCCTCCTCGGCCAGGGCCGTGGTTGAGGCGGCCGCGTGGCAGTCAGAGTAGGCGTCGGCGAACTGGGCGACCTCGCGCTGGCGGGCGGCCAGCCGCCCGACGTCCCGTAGCTCCGGTGGCAGGCTGGCCCGCTGCCGCTCGGCCCGGGCCCGGCACTCCTGCGCCCGGGTGCGGGCGAGCTGTTCACCGGCGGCGTGGCCGGCCAGGTCGGCCGCGGCCCGGGTCTCCTCCTGACGCACCCGCTCAAGCGCCCGCTCGGCGGCCGGGAGGTCGTCGGCCTGCGCGGCGAGCGTCTCGGCCCGGTCCGCCAGGCCGACCGCGGCCTGCTCGAACGCGTCGACGGGGAGCACGGTGGGCAGTTCGGGGCCTGCGGGCAGCCCTTCCAGCCGTGTGACACCGTCCGCGGCACCGTGGCCGGCGACCTTGTGATCGGCATGATGATCAGCCTGGTGATCGGTGTGCTCGACCTGGCGGTCGCTCCCGCGATCGGTGGGACCGTGCTGGGCGGGACCGTGCTGGGCGGCGCTGTGGCCGGTGGCTCTGGGGTCGGCGGTCCTGCGGTCGGCGTGCCCGGCGGCCGCGCGGCCGGTGTTCTCGCGACCGGTGGTTTCGTGATCGACAGCGTTGCCACGATCATTCCTGTGATCGGTTTTCCCGTCGTTCCCGCCGGGGACGGGGTCGGGCACGCCCAGGACGGTTACCGTCGCGAACGCCCTGACCGGGCGGGGAGGCCCGCTACCGACATCCTCGGAGGGCAACGGGCCGCGCGGTGCGACGGACTCGACGCGCGTACCGCCGGCCGGACCCACCGCCGTGACGTCCACCACCGGCGTGTCCGCTGTTGTCGCACCTGCCGTTGTCGCGTTCGCGGACACCGTGTTGTTCGCCGGGTTCGCAGGCGCCGGGTTCGCCGGCGCCGGAGCTGTTGGCGGGGTGTTCGCCGTGGTCGATACGCCCACCGTGCCCACCGTGCCCACCGTGCCCGCTGTGCCGATCGCGCCAGTCCTGTCACCGGCCGGGCCGAGGTCGGCCGCGGGTGCGGTCTGCCCCGGGGCGGCCGGGCCGGCGGGCCCGGGGACGGCGGTGGCGGGCTCCACCTGGTTGGCCAGCGCGCGCGTCAGCGTGCGGATCCGTTCGTCGAGCCGGTCGGCGTCGCGGCGGGCGTCGGTGGCCTGCGTCGCGAGCCGGTTGGCGATGGCTTCGGCCGCGAGCTCGTCGTCCTTGCTGATGTGGTCCGCGCGGGCCTCGGCCGGGTCGGGATGCGTGAGGGAACCGCAGACCGGGCAGGGCGAACCGTCGACCAGGGCGGCGCTGAGCTCCGCGGTGATCGCGTCGAAGCGCTGCTGACGGATGTCACCGGCCTGCTCGCGGGCCAGCCGTGCGGACTGCTCCGCGTCGTGCGCATGGGTGAGGGCCTGCCCCCGTCGGCGTACGGCGGCGGCCAGCTCGGCGGCCGTCCGTGCCTGCTCGCGTGCGCCTGGCAGGGCGGTTGCGGCGGCCCTGGCACGGCTGTGCCTGGCCTCGAGGGTACGGCGCTGTTCGGGCAGCTCGGCGCGCAGGTATCCGGTGAGGGTGGCGACGGCGGCCGCGTGCGTGTCGGCGTCGATGTCGGCCGCCGTGGCGGCGGCGTCGTCCGCGTCGGCGGCGGTCAGGATGTTCGCGAACTGCTCGAGGCGTCCCATGTCGGTGTGGGCGACCCGGGCCAGCCGGGCCAGCTCGTCGACGTCGACGTCGTGCCGGGCGCCGAGCAGTTCCAGACGGTGGCGGCCGGCGTCCTCGGCCAGCCGTGCCCGGGTCAGGTCGTCCGCCCGCTCCCGTACCTGGTCCAGGGCACGGCGGACGGTGGCGGCACGGCGGGCGGCGGCCAGCTCGGCGGCCATGACCTCGATCGCCGAGAGCTGCGCTTCGAGTGTCGCCAGCCTGGCGTCGAGCTCACGCCGCTGCTGTTGGCGTTCGGCGAGCCCGCGGGTGAGGTCGAGCGACTCCTCGGCCTGTCGGCGGGCCTCGGCGGCTGCTCCGGCATGCTGCGTGGCCGTGCGGGCGGCGGCGTCCGCGGCAGCGGCAAGGCCGGCGACCCAGTCGGCGTCGGTCTCGAGATCGTTCGGTTCGGTGGCCGCGGCGGCCTCGGCGGCCCGGGTCGCCACCCGGGCGAGGTCGCCGCGGGCGGCGGCCAGCCGCTCGCCCGCGATCTTGGCCTGGTCGGCGAGCCACTGTTCGGCGTGCTCGAACCGGCTGACGGCGAACAGCCGCTTGAGCAGCCGTTCCCGCGCATCGTGGTCGGCCTGCAGGAAGTCGGCGAAGCGCCCCTGCGGTAGCATGATCACCTGGAAGAACTGCTCGGCGGTCATCCCGAGCAGCCGGCCGATCTCGAGCCCGACATCCTCGTTGCGCTGGGCGACGGACTCCCAGCCGGTGTCGGTCCGGTGCCTGAGCAGGGCGGTCGGGTTCACTCGGGAGCTGCCCCCGCCGCCGCGCCTGGGCCTGTCCCAGGCGGCCGTCCGGGTGATCTGGTAACGCTGCCCGGACACGCTGAACTCCAGTTGCACACGCGGCTGAGCGTCCGCGCCGGCATGGTGGGAGCGCAGGTCCTTCGCGCGGGCCCGCAGCCCCGGAACGACTCCGTAGAGGGCGAAGCCGAGCGCGTCGAGCAGTGTGGTCTTCCCGCCGCCGGTCTCGCCGCACAGTAGGACTAGGCTACCGGCTCCGAGCCGGTCGAAATCCAGTTCGATCTTGTCGGGGAAGGCTCCGAAGGCGGCGAGTTCCAGCCGGTGCGGGCGCATCAGGCCGCGTCCTCGGCCCGGCGGGCGTCGTCCAACGCCGCCTGTAGCAGGGCCCGTTCGCGCTCGCTCGGCTCGGACCGCACATGTGTGACGAACGCCTCGGCCACCGCGAGATCGGAACGCCCGTGGACGCGCCGGCCGTAGGTGAGCTCGTCGCCGGTGGCGTCGAGGGCGGGCTCGTGGCTGAGGGTGAGCGCGAAGGGGAAGCGGCGCTGCAGGGTCGCCATCGCGTCCAGCGGGCGGACCGGGTCGGTGAGCACCACCGAGACGAAGTCGGCGGTGTGCCGTTCGTGGTCGACGGCCGTCATCAGCTCCGCCAGCCGGCCGCGCAACCGGGCGAGGCCGCGGTACACGGGGACCGGGATCTCCTCCAGCCCGCACAGGCCGTCCGCGTCGATTTCCACCAGCAGCGACGACTTGACGTCGCCCGCCTCGGAGAACGAGTAGGGCAGGGGCGAGCCGCTGTAGCGCAGGCCCTCGTCCAGCGCCTGCGGCCGGTGCAGGTGCCCGAGCGCGGTGTAGGTGACCCCGTCGAAGAGCTTCGCCGGGACGGCCGCGAGCCCGCCGACGCTGATGTCGCGTTCGCTTTCGCTGGCCTGGCCGCCGCTGACCCAGGCGTGGGCGCAGACGATGCTGCGGCCGCCGCGCCGGGCCCGGTCGGCGTGCACGGCCCGCATGGCCCGGCCCAGCGTCGCGGCGTGCGACAGCGCTCTACCAGCACCGATCGGGGCCCTTTCATTGCTTTTCGTGTTCACAATATCGCTGACCGTCGTCGATTTATTGCTATTCGTATCTTCTCTGCTGCTATCTGTCGTCGTAACCGTGTCGCCAGGGTGGGCCGCGTCGTCGGGGCCCGGGATGGGAACCGCCGGCAGGGCGTCGGCCACCGCCGCCGGTTCCAGGTAGGGGAGCGCGTAGACGTGGACGGGTCCGTGCGCGTCCTCGATGGTGACGGGGGTGGCGATGGCGGACACGTCCGTCCTGATGCGCACCCGGGGGTCGAGCAGCCCGGCCTTGTCGCCGAGGCGGGCGCCGGCGTCGTGGTTGCCGCTGATCACCACTACGTGCGCGCCGGCGTCCCGCACCCGGGACAGCGCCTCGTCGAACAGCCGCATCGCCGCGACCGGTGGGATGGCCCGGTCGTGGACGTCCCCGCTGACCACGACGAGGTCGACGCGTTCGGCCCGGACGACCTCGACAAGATGGTCGACGAAGGCGGCCTGCGCCGCCAACAGGTCAAATCGGTGCAGAGTACGCCCGAAGTGCCAGTCGGATGTATGCAGCACGAGCATGTCTGCACGGTAGGACGCGCCGCCGATGCTTCCGCACGCGGGTACGGTTTGTGTGCGTGCCCGTGGTGCCACGGAACCCGTGCCGCCACGGAAATCGTGACCGGGCCGCCGGCGGCCCGTGGGGGAATCCTCGTGGCTGCCCTGACACGCCGGTAACCTCGTAGTGCCACGGAAATGTGGGCCGTCCGGACGCCCCGGGCCGGCTTCCGGGCTCCCGGGCTGGCGTCGCCGAGCCGGTGGGAGCCCTGGATCCGGTGGGGACCCCGGGTGCGGGAACATCGTCGTGCCGCCCCGGCCCTGCGCGGTCTGAGGAACGCGGGCCCCGGCGGCAGGAGCATGATCGTGCCGCCGTCGGTCCGCCGCCCTGCACACGCGGTCCTCCGGTGGCCCGGGAACATGATCGTGTCGTTTCCGGCCGCTGGGCGTGGCGTGTCGGACGAGCGTCAGGTCGGGAGGAACTGGTCATGAACAGCCTTGCGGAGGATGTCCGCGAGACCGCGGTCCGGGCGCGTGACGCCGCGGCCGTGCTCGCACCGTTGTCCCGCGCGGACAAGGACCGCGCGCTGCACGCGATGGCGGACGCGCTGCTCGCCGGCGCCGGGCCGATCCTGGCGGCCAACGGCGCGGACGTGGCCGCCGCGCGGGCCGCGGGCACCGGCGAGGCCATGATCGACCGACTCACCCTCACACCTGACCGGCTCGCCGCGATCGCGGACGGCCTGCGCCAGGTCGCGCTGCTCGAGGATCCGGTGGGCACGGTGGTGCGTGGCCGGGTGCTCCCCAACGGGATCGAGCTGCGTCAGGTCCGGGTGCCGCTCGGCGTGGTCGGGATCATCTACGAGGCCCGCCCGAACGTGACGGTCGACGCCGCGGGCCTGTGCCTCAAGAGCGGCAACGCCGTGCTGCTGCGCGGCAGCGCCTCGGCCCTGCGCACCAACGCGGCGCTGGTCGCGGCGCTGCGGGACGCCGCGGCCGGGGCCGGGCTGCCCGCGGACGCGATCGCGCTCGTGCCCGGCGCCGACCACGAGTCGGTCAAGCAGCTCATGCGCCTGCGCGGTCTCGTCGACGTGCTGATCCCGCGCGGCGGCGCCGGGCTGATCCGGACCGTGGTGGAGGAGTCCACCGTGCCGGTGATCGAGACCGGGGTCGGTAACTGCCACGTCTACGTCGACGTCGACGCGGACCTCGACCAGGCGCTGGCGATCGTCCTCAACGCGAAGACCCAGCGGGTGTCGGTGTGCAACACGGCGGAGACGCTGCTGGTGCATGCCGGTGTCGCGGACGTCTTCCTGCCGCGGGTGCTCGCGGCGCTGCGGCAGGCGGGGGTGACGATCCATGGCGACGACGCGGTCCGTTCCCAGGACCCGTCGGCGCTGTCCGCGACGGAGGAGGACTGGGCCGCCGAGTACCTGTCGCTGGACCTGGCGGTGCGGGTGGTGGACTCCCTCGACGACGCCGTCGCGCACATCCGCCGGTGGGGCAGCGGGCACACGGAGGCGATCGTGACCCGTTCGCTGGCCGCCTCCCGCCGGTTCATCGCGACCTGCGACAGCGCGGCGGTCATGGTCAACGCTTCGACCCGCTTCACCGACGGTGAAAGGTTCGGTTTCGGCGCCGAGATCGGAATTTCCACCCAGAAGCTGCACGCCCGTGGGCCGATGGGCCTGACCGAGCTGACCTCCACCACCTGGGTGGGCGTCGGCGACGGCCATCTGGTGGTTTAGAGCGGGGCGCCAGCGGCGCGATCATGCTTTTGTGGAGCCGGTGGTCCGTGTCCTTGGACGCCGGGCGGCCGGGGCTGCCCGCGGGTGGGCATCAGGTCGGTGACCTGGCCGAACAGGGGGACGCCGACGGCCGGGTCGTGCTGCCAGGTACGCTTCTGGCTCGGTAGGGGGGATAGCTCTGGACATTCCGTTACTTGTCTCCTGGTCCGAACCGTGATCAGACAAGAGACGGTCTGCTCGTTCGAGCGTTTCGGGGGGCGTCGGATGTCGAAATTCCATGGTGTGGCTGTGCGAACGACGGAGGGAACGCCGTGTCGGATGAGGATGTGCCGACGGGTGCCAGGTCGCGCACGGCGGACATGATTGTTTATGCGTGCGGTGTGGCGGGACTGATCGCCGTGGTGGGGACGTTCCTGCCGTGGGCGGGCGCGACCCTCACCGACCGGGGTGCCGATCTGCTGCACAGCAACAGATCGGGACTGGAGCTGTCCTGGCACGGCAAGGTGGTGCTCGGACTGGGCATTCTCGGCGTCGTCATCAGCGTGCTGCTGTCCGAGATCCCCCGTGCCCGCCCGTTCGGGCTGGCGCTGCCCGTCGTGGGTGGCGCTATTGTCGTCCTCAGCGCTGTCAAGATCAATGCAGGGGACGTGATAGCCGCCAAGCTTCTGCGGCTGCGGATCGGCACGTTCCAGACGGACAATCCCGTGGCCACCGCCGAGGTGGGCCTGGGTCTGTGGCTCAGTCTCGTAGCCGGTGTCGCGCTCGTCCTCGGTGGGCTTTTTCTCGGCCGGTCCGCGTGGCGGGTGACCGGCACTTCCAGGCGGCCCTCCGGCGGCATATCCGGTGACGTGTCCGGTGGTATAGCCCGGTGACGCCAGGCGCCTGTTACGCCCGTTGCGCGTTGGTCCGGCGCGCCCGCCGGCCCGACTCCGGGAGCGGTGTTCCGCGGCCGCCATAGCGCCTTGACGGCATGACGTCCTTGGTAGATCGCAACCAGCACGGATCGATCCGGGCATGGCGCCAGCGGCACGCGGTTGACGCCCGGCCCCACCCGGGTCGGCGGACCGCTGGCCGTGAACGTGCCGACGACGGATGAATACCTGGCACCCATCCCTGTCCCGACGTGGACCGGTTCACCGGTCTGCATGCGACGTGTGATCTGCATGCGACGTATGTCGTGGCGCTGACCGCAACCCGCGGGTGGCACGAGTCCTTGGAAGAGAATTGGCCTACGACTACACCTCCTTCTCGAAGCTCGCGGGTCCGCTTACCCTTCCGCCTGCTGGCACAGAGTATCGCGTTGCCTACCGTAAGGTGATGGTAGGGCGGGAGCTCTGGATGGTGCTGCCGCTGTTGATAGCCACCGTCGGGTTGTCGTCGCTGTTCTTCGTCTGGCTGATCCAGCCGGGCCACTTCCCCAAGAGCAGGTACCTGCCGACGCCGGTGCGCATCGGCAACCTGGTCATGTTCTGGACGATCGTCGTCTCCGAGGGCATCCGGTTACTTAATTCGGTCACTCTTTGCTGGGCCGCCTACATCATGCGCAACCCGGTGCCGGTCCGGCCGCCGGCAGGCCTGCGGATCGCGTTCACGACCACCATCGTCCCGTCGAAGGAGCCGCTGGACGTCGTACGCGACACCCTGATCGCGGCCCGGCAGATCCGTTACGGCACACCCATCGACATCTGGCTGCTCGACGAGGGGAACGACCCGACGGTCCGCCAGATGTGCAAGGACCTCGGGGTCAACCATTTCAGCCGCAAAGGGGTCGAAAGGTGGAACCAGCCGAAAGGGAGGTTCCGGGCCAAGACGAAGCATGGCAACCACAACTCCTGGCTGGACGCCCACGGCGCCTCCTATGACGTCGTGCTGTCGGTCGACCCCGACCACATTCCGCTGCCGAACTTCGCCTCGCGCATGCTCGGCTACTTTCGCGACCCCGATGTCGCCTTTGTCGTGGGGCCGCAGGTCTACGGGAACTTCCACAGCTTCCTGACCCGGGGCGCGGAAGCGCAGAACTACATGTTCCACTCGGTCATCCAGCGGGCCGCGAACCGGTTCGACTGCGGGATGTTCGTCGGCACGAACCACGCCTATCGGGTGTCGGCATGGCGACAGATCGGCGGGTTCCAGGATTCGATCACCGAGGATCTGGCCACCTCTTTTGCTGTACACGGAGAGCATCAGCCTACCTCCGGACGGCACTGGAAGTCGGTGTACACGCCGGACGTTGTAGCGGTTGGCGAGGGGCCGGCTACCTGGACCGACTTCTTCAGTCAGCAGTTGCGGTGGGCTCGTGGTTCCAACGAGGTCATGGTCACCGAGTCGGTACGCCGGCTGCGGAAGCTGCCGTGGGGACACCGCCTGCACTACTCCACCCTGATGTTGCACTATCCGACCGTCGCCCTCACCTGGCTGATGGGAATGATGCTCACGGTCAGCTACATGGCCCTGGGGTCGACCGGGGTGACCGTGCAGATATCGTCCTGGATGGCGCTCTACATCGACGTGGCCGTGACCAGGCTCCTGCTCTACATCTGGCTGCGACGGTTCAACATCAGCCCGCATGAGGAGAAGGGCACCGCCGGCATCTCCGGAATCTTCGTCTCCATGCTGTGCACGCCGTTCTACTCGACCGCCTTCGTCGGCGCGCTGTTGCGGCGTCCGCTCGGTTTCGTGGTCACGCCCAAGGGGCAGAGCGCCAGCCCCGACCGGCTGCTGACCTTCCGTAAACACATCTTCTGGGCGACGATATCCGGGCTCTCCGTCGCCGCCGCGGTCGGTTTCGGCCATGTGTATCCGGCGAACATGGTCTGGGCGGCGTTGTCGCTGATCATCTGCCTGCTCCCCATCTTCATGTGGTGGGGGTCCCTGATCGCCGGCCGGCTGCGTTCCGTCGGCGAGCCCGGCCTGCTGCCGGCGGTGGCGTCCGAGCAGTCGGGCGTACCCCATCAGGCGACGGCATCCGAAGCCCCGGTGAGCGCCTCCGCGGCAACCAGAACAGCGGTGCCCGAGACCACGGTGGTCATCGCCACGGCGGAAAAAGCATCGTCCACGGCGCCAGGAAAATCAGCGCCGGAAAAAGTGGCGCCGGGAAGACCGAAAAAAACGACTCCGGAGAAGCCCGTGCCCGCGGTCGTCGCGCCGGCCGCCTCCTCCTCGGGGTATGTCGAGGAAGTCACGAAGGTGCTCAAGCGGCCGGCCACGCTGTCGGCGCCCGCGTCCGGCGGGCGGCGCGAGGAGGTCACCCAGACGACGGTCGTGCCGGCGCTGTCGGCCTCCGCGCCCGGCGGATACCGCGAAGAGGCCACCCAGACGATCATCCTGCCGGCGGTGCTGTCCTCGCTCCAGCCGATCGGCTACTCCGAGGAGACCACGCAGAAACTGATCCGACCCACGCACGGATCCGGATCGGGGAAGCCCGCGAAGCCGGGGAAGCCAACCCGCCGCACCCAGGACGGTGCCGGGCGCGGGGGGCGGTCCGTGGTCGCGGTGGCGGCCTCGGCCGAACAGTCGGCGGCGGGAGGTCCTGCCCGTGGGCGCCCGGAACCGGGCACCTACACGGAGGAGGCCACTATGAAACTCACGCCACGCCGTCGCCGTGTTTCCGGTGACGGACTGCTCGAGGAACTGACATGATGGTATCCACCCAGAAACGCCGGGTACGCCGACGGCGGCTGGTTCAGTTCAGTATTCTGCTTGTTCTGATTCTTGTTGGGAACGGCCCGTTCGCCGTGTCGTGGGCCAGTGAGCAGTACGCCGAATGGCAGTCCAACCAGCCGGACTACATGCGTACCCACGGGCGTTGGGACATCGTCGCCGACAACGGCACCCGGTCCATTCACGCGGCTCTGCTGCGTACCGGCAAGGTCCTGCTCATGGCCGGTTCCGGCAACGACCAGGCCAATTTCGACGCGGGGAAGTTCACCACCGCGCTGTGGGACCCGGTCGCGAACACCTTCACCGACGTCTACACACCATGGGACGTCTTCTGCGCGGGGCACGCCTTCCTCCCCAACGGCAACCTGCTGATCGCCGGGGGGACGAAGAAGTACGAGGTCCTGGCACAGGACTCGCCCGACGGCAAGAAGCACGAGTACCAGGGCCTGAAGGACTCCTACATCTTCAACCCGGACACCGAGCGGTACGAGAAGACCGCTGACCTGATCCACGCGCGCTGGTATCCGACCCTGGTGACCCTGGCTGACGGCACGGTGGTGTCGGTCTCCGGTCTCAACGAGAACGGCGACATCGACCAGGGCAACACCGAGTTGTTCAGGGCGGCCACCAGGACGTGGACGGACAGCCACTACCTGAAGAAGATCTTCCCTACCTACCCGTCCCTGCTGCTCGCCGCGGACGGCCGGTTGTTCTTCTCCGGCGCCAACGCCGGTTACGGCCCGGCGGAGGTCTCCGAGCGCCAGCCCGGCCTGTGGAACCTCGCGGACAACTCCTTCCAGCCGGTCAACGGGCTGCCCGAACCAGAGATCAACGAGACGGCCGGGACGATCATGCTGGCGCCGGCCCAGGACCAGAAGGTGATGTTCATCGCAGGCGGCGGCGTCGGCGACACCCAGGCCGCGAGCGCCCGGACCGCCATCGTCGACCTGTCCGCGCCCGAGCCCGCCTACGTCAGCGGCCCGAACCTGACGCTGGCCAAACGGTATCCCGGGGCCGTCGTCCTGCCCGACGACACGGTGCTGGTCTCCGGAGGCTCCGCCGGCTACCGGGCCAAGGACTCCCTGACCGCCGAGATCTACCATCCGGACACCAACAGCTTCACCCCGGCGGCCGATCCGCACGTCGGCCGTGACTACCACTCCGAGTACATACTGCTGCCGGACGGGCGGGTGGCGGTCTTCGGCTCCAACCCGTTGAGCGACGACAACTTCTTCGAGACCCGGGTCGAGGTGTACTCCCCGCCCTACCTCTACAAGGGCGAGCGCCCGGCGGTCTCCGAGGCGCCGACCGAGATCACCCGGGGCGCCGCCATCACCGTGAAGTCGTCCCAGCCAGCGTCGAAGGTGCGTCTGATCCGACCGGGTGCCTACACCCATGTCACCGACACCGAGCAACGCTCCGTGGCGCTGCCGATCACCCAACAGACAGGAGGCAGCGTCACACTGGACGTCCCCGAGAACCCCAACCTGCTTCCGTCAGACTGGTACATGCTTTTTGTGACCAACGACGAGGGTGTTCCCTCCGTTGCCACCTGGGTTCATGTTGGATGAGGAGGGCTTGTATTGATCTCCAGGTTGGTCCGCTGTGTCACGAGGGAGCGGGGGCCGGGAGCTGACCGGTCGCGGCGCGCTGCCCGGGTCAGGGTCACCGCGGTCGCCGGCGCCATCTCGGTGCTGTCCGCGTGCGGTGGCTCGGACGGGCCGGACCCGCCCCCGGCCACGACCTCCGCGCTGACCGCGGTCGGCCCGCAGTGCCCCGCCGGGGACCCCGCCGGCCACGGCGCGGTGGAGGGGCCAGGCCCGCGCGGCCCGATGCCCCGGGCACCGTTTCTCGTCGACCCCAACAGCCAGCCGGCTCAGGTGACGCGCCAGAACCCGGCGGCTGGGACGGCCGCCGCGACGATCGCGACCAGACCGTTGGCCTACCCGGTCGGGGACTGGCTGGGGGACAGCGTCCAGGCCCAGGTGGCGGCACGCGCGGCCGAGGCGGAACGCACCGGCAGCACCGCTGTCTTCATGGTCTACGCGATCCCGCACCGTGACGTCAGCGCGGGCTTCTCCGCCGGCGGTCTACCCGACGCGGGCTCCTACCGGGCCTTCACCAGGAAGGTCGCGGCGGGCATCGGCCACCGCAACGCCGTCATCGTCCTGGAGCCCGACTCGTTGGCGCAGCTGGACCACCTGGGGCACGCCGAGCAGGAGGAGCGCTACCAGCTGCTCAACGACGCCGTCGACGTCTACGGTGGGCTTTCCGGCACCAGCGTGTACCTGGACGGGGCCAACTGCGGCTGGACGGACGCACCGGTCATCGCCGACCGCCTGGAGCGGGCGGGCGTACAGCGGGCCCGCGGGTTTGCCGTCAACGTGTCGAACTACTACCACACCCAGGACGAGGTGGCCCGCGCCGACATGATCTCGGCGCTGACCGGCGGCAGCCATTTCGTGGTCGACACCTCACGCAACGGCCGCGGCCCGGCCAGTGGCGGCCTGAAGGACGCCTGGTGCAACCCGCCGGGGCGGGGGCTGGGCATCACGCCGACGGCCGACACCGGCAACCCACGCGCGGACGCCTTCCTCTGGATCAAGGTGCCAGGAGTCAGCGACGGGGAGTGCGGCCGGAACAACCCTTCAGCCGGCACCTGGTGGCCGGCCCAGGCCGACGAACTCGTCCGTAACGCCACGTCCTGAGCGGGACCTTTGCTGCCCTGGGGCAGCGGTCCGCCGTACCCCGGCTGTTCCCGGACCCGTCCGCGGCGGTACTCCCGGTGCCGGCGCGGACGGTCCGGGATGAGCCAGCTCATGGACGAAATCGGTGTGACCGTGCGCCGCGTGCCGTTTCGTGAGGCGCCGGGGAATCGGCCTGCCGCTGGCCGGGCGCATTGGTTCCGGCGTGCCGGCCGCCCGTTCTGGCGTGATTCAGCGGATTGTGTTCCCGGCCGGGAGCGCTCCCGGTGCCCGGCCGTCGCGAAACAGAACAACGCCTTCATGCCGGGCCTTCATGCCGGGCCCGCATACCGGTTCGCCCCGCTCGGGTGGGTGGCGGCCGGGCCGCGCCTCGGGCATACGCCCGCCGCCGGCGGGATTCTCCCGTCCGCCACGTCTGCAGAATCACAATGAAAAAACAACGTCGATTGTTTTTCCGGCAACCGGAGGTAGTCGTCGGTGGTCGTTGTCGTCATCCTGCCGGCATGCTGCTGGCATCGTGTCGACATGCTGCCGGCATGGTTCCGGCGTAAGCGTGACGGCGGGCGCTGGCCTGTGTCGGCTTTCCGCGCCGTCGGTGCGGCCGCTGCTAAACTGCCGGTACGGACAGGGGGTGAGCAAGAAAGCCAGCGCATCCAACCGCCCGTTCGGAGGTCGTGTGTCGACAGAGGTGCATGGAAGGCCCGGGCGCCGGACCGCCCGCCATGCGCATCGTCCGAAATCCCGCCGGCCGCGATGGATATGGTTGGTGCCGGTCGTCGCCGCCGCCGTATTCGCGGGTTTCGGTTGTGTACGGGTGGTGTTCCCCGAGACCTCTCCGGCCTCGTCCTCGGTGGACGTGGTGATCCCGCGCCCGGTCGGTACGGTGGCCGCCGGGCCGCTGACCGCTGTTGCCTCGCTTCTCGGCTCGTTGGCCCCGGCGCCGGCACAGACCCCTGCCGCGCCAGTGGCGCAACCCACACATCCCGCCGGGCACGCCGGGGCCCCCGCCGCGCGGCCGCTGCCGGCACAGCCGCCAGCGGCGCCGGCAACGGCCAGCGGCAATCCGTTCGCCGGGAGCAGGTTCTACGTCGATCCCGACAGCGAGGCCGTGGCCGCGGTCGCCCGGCTGCGTAACAGCGTGCCCGCGGACGCCGCCGCGCTGAGCCGGATAGCGAACACCTCGCACGCCGACTGGTTCGGCGGTGACACCGCGAACCCGGACGCCGTGCGGACCAGGGTCGCCGGGCGCGTGAACGAGATCCGGGCGGCCGGTGCGCTGCCGGTACTAGTCGCCTACGCGATCCCCAATCGTGACTGCGGCAGCTACTCCGCTGGCGGAGCCGGTAGCCCGGATTCCTACCGGGCGTGGATCGCCGCTTTCGCCGCCGGTATCGGCCGGGGCTCGGCCGCGGTCATCCTCGAACCCGACGCGATCGCCCAGACCGACTGCCTGTCCGCGGCCGACCGCCAGACCCGGTACTCGCTGCTGAGCAACGCGGTGGACGTGCTGGCCCGCGCTGGCGTGGCCGTCTATCTCGATGCCGGGAACGCCACCTGGCACAGCGCCGCCGACACCGCCGCGAGGCTGCGCGCCGCCGGCGTCGACCGGGCCCGCGGCTTCGCCCTGAACGTCTCGAACTTCGACGAGACGGCGGACGAGCGTGCCTATGCCGCCGCGGTGTCCGCGGCGCTGGGTGGCACCGCCCACGCTGTCATCGACACCAGCCGCAACGGGCTCGGCCCGGCCCCCGGCAACGTCTGGTGCAATCCGCCGGGCCGGGCGCTGGGCGCCGCGCCGACCGGTAACACAGGTGATCCGATCGTCGACGCGTATTTGTGGATCAAAGTCCCTGGGGAGTCGGACGGGACGTGCAACGGCGGGCCCGGCGCCGGCCAGTGGTGGCTCGACTACGCACTGAGCCTGGCCGCCCGCGCCGCCGGCTGACCAGCCGCCCGTCGGCCGGCGTGGGTGAACCGTGCTGCCCGGTGGGTGCGACGCTCGCGTCGCAGGTGGGTGCATTGTTGACGGGTGAACTCCCACCGGTTCCGATCCCGGACACGGCGATCCCGGACACGACGGCTCCGGGCACTGCGGTCCCGGACGCTCGCGGCCGCGTTCCTCGCCGGCATCCTGCTCGCCGTGCTGGTCACCGGCTGCGGTTCCTCGGGAACATCCGGCCAGCGGGGCAACGGGCTGGTGCACCTTGACGATCTCCCGGGTGCCGCGGGTGTGCGCGGGGTGGCCTTACAGCAGCCGCTGGGCAAGCCGGACATCCGGCTGACCGGCACAGACGGGCGTCCCTACGACTTCCGGGCGGCCACCGCCAGCCGGCTCACCCTGCTGTTCTTCGGGTACACCCACTGCCCGGACATCTGCCCGACCACCATGGCGGACATCGCCGCTGCGCTGAGCACGTTGCCGCCAGCGGACCGCGCCCAGGTGTCCGTGGTGTTCGTCACGTCCGACCCGCAGCGAGACACCCCGGCGGCCCTGGGCAGCTGGCTGGCCCAGTTCGACCCGTCGTTCGTCGGGCTGACCGGCCCGTTCGAGACGGTCGCCGGTTACGCCGAGCAGCTTGGCGTCACGCTTGAGCGGCCACAGCGGCAGCCCGACGGGTCGGTGACCGTTTCGCACGGCACGCAGGTGACGGCCTTCAGCCCGAACGGGACCGCCCGTGTCGCGTACCTCGCCGGCACCAAGGTCGCCGACTACGTCCACGACATCCCGCTGCTGATCGCCGGCCGTACCTGACCTCCCCACGCCGGCCGGCGGCCGTCCACGTGCTGGTCAGGCCGCGCTGGCGGCCATGCCGGGTTGGAGATCAGGCCGGGTTGGAGATCAGGCCGCGCTGGCGGCCAGGCCGGGGTGGAGGTCAGGTCGCGGTGTAGTAGGCGGCGAGGCTGGCGAAGTCCTCCTTGCCGTGCCCCGCGTCGGAGGCCTCCGTGGCCAGCGCCAGGGTGGTCGTGGCCATCGGCAGCGGTCGGCGGGCCGAGCCGGTGGCGATCCGCAGATCCTTGATCAGACCGTCGAGGGTGAACGTGGCGGGCTGGAAGTCGTTGTCGGCGAGCATCGACTGCTTGTAGTTCAGGATGAACCCCAGCGCGCCGCCGGCGAGTTCGGAGCGCAGCAGGTCACGGTCGACACCCAGGTCCGATCCGAGCCGCAGCGCCTCGCCGAGTGCTCCGGTGGCCAGCGCCAGGCCCAGGTTCACGACGGCCTTCAACGCCGTGGCGGCGCCGACACCGCCGACGTGCCGGGTGGTGCCGAACCGGGACAGCAGTTCCTCGGCGGCGGCCGCGTCCTGTTCGCTCGCGCCGACCAGCACGCGCAGGGTGGCGTCCCGAGCCGGTCCGATCGTCCCGACCACGGGTGCCTCCACGTAGCGCAGCCCGGCCGTGGCGGCCACCCGCCCGAGATCCCGTCCGGTCGCGGGCGCGATCGTCGTCGTATTGATCACGAGGGTGCGTGCGGGCGCGCCGGCGACCACGTCGCCGAGCACCTGACGGGCGGAGGCGTCGTCGAAGAGCATCAGCACGACCGCGTCGGCGCCGGCCACCGCGTCCCGTACGGAGGCGGCCTCGCGCGCGCCCGCGGCCACCAGCTCCCGGGCCCGGCCCGGTGTCCGGTTCCAGATCGTCAGTTGGTGGCCGGCCTCGATGACGTGGCGGGCCATCTCCCGTCCCATCCGTCCCATGCCGAGAAAAGCGACGTTCATGGTTCTGCCTCCCCCTACGTGTTGCCCCGCGGGCCTGTGGGCCGAAGCCGGTGCGACGACGTTTCTTCCGTGCTTCCTCCGCGTCGAGGTTCCCGGTGGATCCTCCGGATCCACCGGTCCTGGGAAGCCGCCGCCACCGGATCGCCGGGTTTTTCGGTTTTCGGGCCCTCCCCGCTCATGAGAGTGTGGACCTGGACGCGCGCGGTGGCACGCAAAGGCTGTGCGGTCGCGTCGGGCAGCCCATCGCTGGCACTATGGACGAGGGGCTGAATCACACAAGAGGTGTATATGCCGCTACAGCAGCACGCTTTCGCCGATGTGGCGGATGTTCATGACCGGCTGCGAGCGGCCGGCTACCTGGCGGATCATGCCATAGCGACGACGGTTTTCCTTGCGGACCGGCTCCGCAAGCCGCTGCTTGTCGAAGGGCCGGCCGGCGTGGGCAAGACCGAGCTCGCCAAGGCCCTCGCGTCCGCGACCGGCGCCGAACTGATCCGTCTGCAGTGCTATGAGGGGCTGGACGAGGCCCGGGCGCTGTACGAGTGGAACTACAAAAAGCAGCTTCTGCGTATCCAGGCCGGTCGCGACGAGGCGTGGGACGAAACCCATGACGACATCTTCAGTGACGAGTTCCTGCTGTCCCGGCCGTTGCTGACCGCGATCCGGCGCACCGACCCGACCGTGCTGCTCATCGACGAGACCGACAAGGCCGACGTCGAGGTCGAGGGCCTGCTGCTGGAGGTGCTCTCCGACTTTCAGGTGACCATCCCCGAGCTGGGTACGATCGTCGCCCGCCAGCGTCCGTTCGTGGTGCTGACCAGCAACGCGACCCGGGAGCTGTCCGAGGCGCTCAAGCGTCGCTGCCTGTACCTGCACCTGGGCTACCCGTCCCCGGCGCGGGAGAAGGAGATCGTCCTCGCCTGTGTGCCGGAGCTGCCCGAGCAACTGGCCGAGGCGATCGTCGGCACCATCCGGGCGCTGCGCGCGATGGAGCTGAAGAAGGTTCCGTCGATCGCCGAGACGATCGACTGGGCGCGGACGGTCCTGGCGCTGGGGATCGACACCTTCGACGAGGAGGCCGTGGCGTCCACCCTGGGTGTCGTTCTCAAACACGTAAGTGATCAGACGCGAGCCATTGGCCAGCTCAAACTCAGCTCGAACTGATCATGTCTGATCTGGATTGAAATAACACAGAGTGTTATTTCATAGCACGGCGTGACGCGATGGGATGTCCGGGATGAGTCTGCTGGACCGTACGGTGGTGTTCACCGCCGCGCTGCGACAGGCGGGGATGGCGGTGAGCAGTGCCGAGACCGTGGACGCTGTCCGCGCGCTCACGGCCGTCGGGCCACTCGACAGGGAGGCGCTGCGCGCCGGGTTCGCGGCGACGATGTGCAAACGTCCGACCAACCGGGTGACCTTCGACACGCTGTTCGATCTCTACTTCCCGCCGGTGATCGGCGACGGGCTGTCCGTCGATGCTTTCCCGGCTGGCGAGGACGGCGTGCCGGGGACGGCAACCGATCCGCCCCAACCGGGCGGTGCCGCCGACAACAATCATGATCTTGAGCTGTTGCGCCAGGCCCTGCGCGGGGAACTGCTGGACGTCCTGCTGCGCGGGGACGACGAGGAACTGCGTCGCCTCGCCCGCGAGGCCGTGACCAGGTTCGGGTCGGCGCCGGGTGCGCCCGGCCGGCGCTCCTGGTTCGCCTACCGGGCCCTGCGGGCGTTGTCCCCGGACACTCTCGTCGCGAACCTGCTGAGCGCGATGCTCGGCGAGCAGGAGGCCGGCGGCCTCGCGGAACGGGTCGCCCGGCAGACAATCATGGAACGCATCCGCACCTTCGAGGAGATGGTCGCCACCGAGGTGCGCCGCCGGCTCGCCGAGGAACGCGGGGCCGACGCGGTCGCACGGACCGCGGTCAAGCCCCTGGCCGAGCAGGTCGACTTTCTGCGCGCCTCCCAGCGGGACCTGGCGGAGCTGCGCCGCCTGGTCCACCCGCTCGCCCGCAGGCTCGCGACCAGGCTGACCGCGCGTCGCCGCCTCGGACGCTCCGGCCGGCTCGACTTCCGCCGCACGGTGCGCTCCTCGCTGGCCACCGGCGGGGTGCCGATGGAGACCCACCACCGGCCGCACAAGCCGCACAAGCCCGAGCTCGTCGTGCTGTGCGACGTCTCCGGGTCGGTGGCGTCCTTCGCGTACTTCACGCTGTTGCTGACGCATGCGCTGCGGGAGCAGTTCGCCCGGGTCCGGGCGTTCGCGTTCATCGACACCACCGACGAGATCACCCGTTTCCTGCGGGGCGCCGACCTCGGCGACATGATGGCGCGGATAGCCAACGGAGCCGATCTGGTGTGGTTCGACGGGCACAGCGACTACGGGCACGCCTTCGAGGTGTTCGCCGACCGGTATCCGGACGCGGTCGGCCCGAAGACCTCCCTGCTCGTGCTCGGGGACGCCCGCAACAACTACCGCGCGACCGCCGCGCCGGTGTTCGGGAAGCTGTGCGCGCAGGCCCGGCACGCCTACTGGCTCAACCCCGAACCGCGTACCTACTGGGGTTCGGGCGACTCGGCCACCCGCGCCTACGCCGACCTGGTCGACGAGATGGTCGAGTGCCGCAACGTCGAGCAGCTCCAGTCCTTCATCGAACGCCTCCTGCCCTCCTGAGCCGATCGTCTCCGCCCTGGCGGACGTTTCACGACGTGACCGGAAAACCGGGGTGAACCGAAACGGCCGAGCGGGCGTCCAACCTTCCAGGAGCTGGCAGCGCGAGAGCTGACACCTGACGGAAGGGTGGCCACCGGGATGGTCAGAACAGGTCCGAACGTCCGGGATCCCGACAGCGCCCCGGCGGCGCCCGCGACGGTGGCGCCACCGCCAGGAGGGACATCGACGGCGGTGGCGGAGCCACCGGCCTCGGCGTCGGCGGCTGCTGCGGACCGGCGTGATGGTGCCGCGACGGCCACGAGAGGCACGGCAGCCAGAGAAACCACAGCGGCTGGCGGAGGCGCTGGCGGAGGCGCGGCAGTCACGGGAGCGCTGGCAGGCGCGAGGGTCGCGGTCACACGCGGCCCTTTCAGGTGGCGTCTGATCGGCGTGGCGGTTGTTGTCGGGGTTGTTGCCGTTGTCGGCGCTGTTGTCGCGATCGGCAGTTGGTCGGATACGTCCGGATCATCGTCGAATGTCCCGCTGCCGGCCATTGACATGCCGGCGTCACAGCCGGGGTCGTCCGCCGTGGGCGGTGACGGGCAGGCTCCGGGCGATTCGCGGATGGTGGCTCCGGGGGAGCCGGCGGCGCCGTCCGCTCCCCTGGCCGGCGACGTACGCGCGGCCGAGTCCGGCGCCGGCTCCGGCATCGCCACTGGCTCCGTGCCGACGGCGCGGGCGGCCGATCCGGCCCGGCCGGCCGGAGCCGAGCCACGGATCGTCCGGACCGGCTCGATGTCACTACAGGTGAGGCCAGGCGGCGTCGACGCGGCGGTCGCCGCCGCCTCGACGGCGGCGCAGGGGCTGGGCGGCTATCTCGCCTCGCTGGACAGCAGCGGGACCTCGGCCACCTCTGACGACGACCAGCAGCGCGCGACCGTCTCCCTGCGGGTGCCGACCAGGTCGTTCGACGACCTGCGCGGCCAGGTGGGGAAGACCGGCGAGGTCCGGGCGTCAACCGTCTCCTCACAGGATGTCACCGGTGAATATGTGGATCTTGAGGCTCGGCTGAAGGCGCTGAGCAACTCGCGCGACACCTACCTGGCCCTGCTGGGCAAGGCTGGCTCGATCGGGGAGATCCTCTCCGTCCAGCAGCGGATCGACGACGTGCAGGGGCGGATCGAACAGCTCGAGGGGCAGCGCCAGGTGCTGGCCGACGCCAGCGACCTGGCAACCCTCACGGTACGGATCAGCGAGCAGGGAACGCCCACGACCAGGCCGGACCCGAATGACGACGAGGGGCTGGCCGGGGCGCTGCGACTGTCCTGGGACCGTTTCACCGGTGGGGTAGCCGTGATCGTCGGTCTGATCGGGCCGATCGTCCTGATCGCGCTGCTGGCCGGGGCCGGTTTCGGCGGCTACCGCCTCCTGCGGAGGATCCGCAACCGCACCCGGACGCCCACCGCCCCGGGCGCGCCGACACCGTAGGCCACGACACCGAAGGCCAACTGTCGCAGGACAACCGACGTCACACCGAGGACGTCACACCAGGAGACAGAAAGAAGCCGGAACCTGTGGCTCCGCAGCGTCGCCAAGCGGCGCCAACAAACAGGGGCCGGGAATACAGGGGCAACTGGCGGCGTGGCGCCGCCGCGTGGCACGGCGCGACAACACGGGGGACGCCAGGGGCGGGTCCCGGGGCGGGAGAGACGCCCCGGGACCCGCCCCTGGCGTGGCGACACGGGGGGCGCCACGCCGGGGGCCTCGGCGACGCCGCGATGCCGCGGGGGGAGAACCTCAGCGACGCAGCGCGGCGTCCACGACCGCCTGGGCCTCGGCGAGGACCGTCTGAAGATGCTCGGGGCCGCGGAAACTCTCCGCGTAGATCTTGTAGACGTCCTCGGTGCCGGACGGCCGGGCTGCGAACCAGGCGTTCTCGGTGACGACCTTCACCCCGCCGATCGCCGCCCCGTTGCCCGGAGCGTGCGAGAGCGCGGCCCGCACCGGCTCGCCGGCGAGCGTGCTGGCGTCGAGGTCCGCCGGGGTGAGGGAGGTCAGGATCTTCTTCTGCGCGGGGGAAGCCGCCGCGTCGACCCGGCGATAGGCGGGCGCGCCGAACTGGCCGGTCAGCTCCTCGTACAGCCGCCCCGGGTCCCGCCCGGTGACGGCGGTGATCTCCGCGGCGAGCAGGCAGGGGATCAGGCCGTCCTTGTCGGTGGTCCAGACCCGGCCGTCGCGGCGCAGGAACGACGCCCCGGCGCTCTCCTCCCCACCGAAGCCGAGCGAGCCGTCGACCAGCCCGTCCACGAACCACTTGAAGCCGACCGGGACCTCGACGAGGCCGCGCCCGAGCCCGGCCGCCACCCGGTCGATCATGCTGGAGCTGACCAGGGTCTTGCCGACCGCAGCCGCGCCCGGCCAGTCGGCGCGGTGCGCGAACAGGTAGGAGATGGCTGCCGACAGGTAGTGGTTGGGGTTGAGCAGGCCGGCCGCCGGGGTCACGACGCCGTGCCGGTCGGCGTCGGCGTCGTTGGCCAGCGCCACGTCGAAGGAGTCCTTCAGCCGCAGCAGGGAGGCCATCGCGTACGGTGACGACGGATCCATCCGGATCCTGCCGTCCCAGTCGACGGTCATGAAGCCGAACCGCGGGTCGATGGTGGCGTTGACCACGTTCAGGTCGAGTTTGTAACGCTCGGCGATGGCCTGCCAGTAGACCAGGCTCGCCCCGCCCAGCGGGTCGACACCGATGCGCACCCCCGCGCCGCGGATGGCGTCGAGGTCGATCACGGACGGCAGGTCGTCGACGTAGGCCGACACGTAGTCGTGCACGGTGGCCGCGGCCCGGGCCCGCTCGAGGGAGACCTGTTGGACGCCGCGCAGCCCGTCGGCGAGCAGGGCGTTCGCGCGGTCCTGGATCCAGGAGGTGATGGTCGTGTCGGCCGGCCCACCGTTCGGCGGGTTGTACTTGAACCCGCCGTCCGCCGGGGGATTGTGCGACGGCGTGACGACGATCCCGTCCGCGATCCCGCCCGGGCGGGCGGTGGTCTGGCCGACGGCGCCGCGGCCGGTGTTGTGCGTGAGGATCGCGTGGGAGATCACCGGGGTGGGGGTGGCCTCGTCGCCGGGGGCGACGCGCACGTCCACCCCGTGCGCGGCCAGCACCGTCAGTGCGCTGTCGCGGGCTGGCGCGGACAGGGCGTGCGTGTCGATGCCGAGGAACAGCGGCCCGTCCACCCCGTGCGCGGCCCGGTGCTCGCAGATCGCCTGCGTGACCGCGACGATGTGGTCGGCGTTGAAGGAGCGTCGCAGTGACGATCCGCGGTGCCCGGACGTCCCGAACGCGACCCGCTGGGAGGCCTCGGCGGGGTCGGGATGCTCGTCGTGGTAGGCGGCCAGCAGCGCGTCCACGTCGATGAGGGTGTCGGGTGGCGCGGGCCGGCCCGCGAGCGGACTGGGCGGCATCAGGCGGGCCCCCTCGGGCAGCAGAAGTGGCAGGCGCGGGCGCCGGTCACGGCCAGCCCGGAATGGTTGCGGCACTTCCAGCCTAGCGGGCCGACGGCGGCATGGTTACGGCCGCTTCCCCGGCGGTTGTCGAACTTCCCGCGGTCCCGCTTTTCCCGCCGATCCCCGGTTTTCCCACGCGCCTCCCACGCGTGTCGTCCCCGTGCGTGGTTTCCTCGCTTTCCTCGCTCGTCAGGTCCAGTGCGTGACAGCGGGTGTGCCGGGCGCCGCCAGATGTGATACATCCGGTGAGATGTCGAAACCGCGCCGTGCTCCGGTTACTGTCCGTTCGTGAGGCTCGGCGTGATGGGCGGGACCTTCGACCCGGTGCACAACGGCCACCTGGTGGCCGCCAGCGAGGTCGCCGCCCTGTTCGACCTGGACGAGGTGGTCTTCGTCCCCAGCGGGCAGCCGTGGCAGAAGGCCGACCGGGAGGTGTCACCGGCCGAGGCCAGATACCTCATGACCTTTCTCGCGACGGCGGGTAATCCTCGCTTCACGGTGAGTCGGATCGACGTCGACCGCAGCGGCCCGACCTACACCATCGACACGCTGCGGGACCTGCGCCGCCAGCGCAGCGACGCCATGCTGTTCTTCATCACCGGCGCGGACGCGCTGGCGCAGATCCTCAGCTGGCGGGACGTCCAAGAGCTGTTCGGGCTGGCCCACTTCGTGGGCGTCACCCGGCCCGGCTACCAGCTCGAGCTCGACGCGAGCCTGCCGGTGGACGCCGTCAGCCTGCTGGAGGTGCCAGCGCTGGCGATCTCGTCGTCCGACATCAGGGCCCGGGTCAGCCGCGGGGCGCCGATCTGGTATCTCACCCCGGACGGGGTGGTGCGTTTCATCGCCAAGAGCGGCCTGTACCAGCCCCGCGGCCAGGCCGCCCCGACCGGCCTGGTTGTTCCGACCGGCCCGGCCGGCTCGCCGGGTCTGGTGTATCCGGCGGGTCCGCGAGCCGGTGCCGCCGGTACCGGAAGTGGCGGTGACGCCGGCGGCAGCGGTGCCGGCGGTGCGGCGCCCGCGGGAACCGGGCCGATCAGGCCGGCGGGCCCGCTGAGCCGACGCAGGGCAGATCCAGGCTCGTGAAAGTGTTGCGTGTGTCAGGCTGGACAGGCAGTACACAAGCTGGTTTGGCACACGCCCACAGTCGGTCGACGAAGGACGTGCCAGCCGTACCAGCGCGGGTGATGGTCGCGACCGATGATCCACCAGGGTCTGACGATCCACCGGAGCCCGACGACCCACCGAACCCGGAGAGGTGTATTCGTGACCGCATCCCCGCGAGCCGTCGAGCTCGCCCTCGAAGCGGCGCAGGCCGCGGCGGACAAGCTCGCCCGTGACATCGTCGTGCTCGACGTCAGCGAACGGCTGGCCATCACGGACTGCTTCGTCGTCGCGTCCGCGGACAACGAACGGCAGGTCAAGGCAGTCGTTGACGGGATCGAGGAGCGTCTGCGCGGCTTTGGCGCCAAGCCGGTCCGCCGGGAGGGTGAACGCGAGGGGCGCTGGGTGCTGCTCGACTTCGCTGACATCGTGGTACACGTGCAGCACGGCGAGGAGCGGACGTACTACGACCTGGAGCGGCTGTGGAAGGACTGCCCACGGATCACCTTCACCGACCGTGACATCGCCCGTCGGGTGGAAGCGGAAGCGGTGGCCCCCGGCGCGGGCCGCCGGTGAGGATCCTGCTGTGGCGCCACGGCCGCACCGCATGGAACGAGCTGGGCAGGTTCCAGGGGCATGCTGACCCGCCGCTGGACGCCACCGGTCGGGCCCAGGCCCGGCTGGTGGCACCGGCGATCCGCGCGCTCGCGCCGGACGTCGTGGTCTCCTCGGATCTGCTGCGCTGCCGGACGACCGCAGCCGAACTGGGCCTGACCGTCCAGGCGGACCCCCGGCTGCGCGAGATCTCACTGGGGGAGTGGTCGGGCCTGACCGCGCGGCAGGCCGCGGAGCGCTTCCCCGCGGAGGCGGCGGCCTGGCACCGCGGCGAGGACGTCCGCCGCGGCGGCGGTGAAACCTACGAGGAGGTCGGCGCCCGGGCGATCGGCGTCGTGGAGGATCTCGTCGCCAGCGGGCTGCCCGGCGACGACGGACTGGCCGTGCTGGTGCTCCACGGCGGCACCGCCCGGGCCCTCATCGGCCGGCTGCTCGACGTACCGCCGTCGACGTGGTGGCACTTCGGCCCGTTGGGGAACTGCCGCTGGTCGCTGCTGCGCCGCTCCAACGGGCGGTTCCGGCTGCTCGAGCACAACAGTGGCCCGCTCGCCGCCACCCGCGCCGTTCCTCGGACGGACGCCCCGCGGGCGGCGTCGGCAGGGCCACTCGCGCGGGCCGCCCCGCCCACGCTTGGCGCCTCGGCCGCCCCCGACATCGAACCGGTACACTCGCCGAGTACCTTCTGAACGGGAACTCGGCAGAGCCTGTAAGGTGTGCGAAGCAGGCAAGCGGTACGGGGGAACGACAGGGAGACAGGCAGCAGGGCAGGGCGGCAGTAACACATCTGGGGCTGTGGCGCAGTCTGGTAGCGCATCACACTGGCAGTGTGAGGGTCAGGGGTTCGAATCCCCTCAGCTCCACGGGCTAACTTTCCGTGCTCGCTGACCTACGGTCAGCTTCGCCGGTGGCCGCGATGTCTACCCGGGAGGCGACCCCCGGACCCCCGGTGCCGGGCTTCGCCCGGCCGGGGGGGTCGAGTAATCGAGTAATAAGGTAGAGAGAACGACGAAGCCTATGTGTTTGGCTGCTTCCCGAGGATGCGGTCACTGCCGTGTCTGTCCCCTTGGGGACCAATCCGCTATGAGTGTTGTGGCTGGCCGGAGCGGCCAAAAGATCTGACGGCATAACGACGCAGAGGGCCCAATGCGGCTGTGTCTCGGACGATCCGGTACGCTGCGTTCCGTGAGTCTGCCTATCCGTGACCTGGGAGATCATGAGATCCTGTCCCAGTACGGCAACCGGTACAAGCCGCTCGGCGGGCCAGCTTTCCGCCGCAGGCCACGATGGGGACGGGAGCAGGCGGTGTCCGTCATCATCGGAGACGTCACGCCGAAACAGGCAGCCACTACAATCGGCCTGAACCACAGGCGCGGCGACGGTGTACGTCGTACCGTAGTAGGCAGACTGGAAGCAGCGGGCTTCTACGTTCGTCATGCTCCCAGTCCCATGAACCCGGATCATGCCCTGGTAGGACGCCACGGCGACTGGACGGAGGATGTCAGCCGGGCATTCGATGCCTGCTTCGACGAGCCGGAATGGGAGGACCCGACGTGAGCGACCTTGTCACCCTTGAAGAGCGGGCCAACCCGTGGCATCCAACAGCCAGTACGGTCGACGGCCCTGTTCTCAACTTCTATGATATCCCCCTCCTCGGTCTTTTCTCTCAGGACTGGCATCACTTTCTTTACCAGAGCATCCTCGATCTGGAAGACATCGGGTTCTGGGTCTACACGCCACTTACCGAACACGAGCGTATAGAGATCGAAACCGCATCAGGTAATGAATTGTCAACCGCGCTACAAAAACTGCGCGACGGACGGAAAGTCACCGTTGCCTTCGCGGCTGACGACGGCATCGTTATGAGTGAGAACCTTGCCTCCGGCTCCGATGTGGTTATGGTCAAAGGTCTCCTGGAAGCCGTCAGCCGCCGCCTGAAGCTCGTCGAACAGGTTTCTGTAGCCGTCTGACCCCTCCTGTCCGAGTTCTCTGAGGAGCGAATTACCTGACCGCGGATGGGCTGGGTCGGGGTGTTGGGTAGCCCGGGGGATCTCACCCCAGGCCGTCCGGGCTCTGGTGGTGATCAGATCAGATCACCGCATTCTTGGACGTTGGGAATTCGGATATTCTTGGTGAGGGCTGTTGCGGAGCAGTCGAGGGCGGTGGGATGGCGCGGATTGTGGGGACATAAGGGTAAGGGCCGAGCTCGCCGGGGGCGAAGCGGCACAGTTTGACCGCCCACCAGAAACTGTCTCCAGCGTCGCCGGAGACGGTGTACGAACCATCTGGGCGGAGTATGGCCCATCCGCCAGCCGGTAGCGTGACCAAAGTTGTGACGGGTTGCCCGGTGGCTGTTTCCCAGATCCGTACCGTGTTGTCGCTGCTGGCGCTGGCGAGCAGGGTGCCGTCGGGGGAGAACACCACCGTCCAGACTCTGCTGGTGTGGTCGGTGAAGGTGTGCTGGCTGAGCTTGAGTGGTCGCGTTCGCTCCAGGTGGCCTGCTCGGCAGGTCCACTTCGCGACGCGTGCTTGGAGGGTTCCCACTTTCGTGGACAGTCCTAACTATGCAGCACGAAGTGTTTGTCCGTCAAATTCTTCCTCGAACTCGACAGGCGTGAGATAGCCGATCGAGGAGTGCAACCGCTGCCGGTTGTAGTAGATCTCGACATATTCGAAGATCCCCGCCCGGACGCGGTCTATGGTATCGAACGGGTGGAGGTGGACGAACTCCTTCTTGAGGGTGGCCCAGAAGGACTCCGCCGCGGCGTTGTCGAAACAGATCCCGGTACGGCCGACGGAGTTTCGGACGTTGTTGTCGCGACAGAAGGCGACGAACTCACGGCTGGTGTACTGACCGCCTCGGTCGGCGTGGAATATGACGCCGCCGGGTGGCCGCCGGCGGGTGACGGCCATACGAAGCGCGTCGAGAACGAGTTCGGTGCGCATGTGATCGGCGACCGCCCAGCCGACGATCTTCCGAGAGAACGCGTCGATGACGGAGGCCATGTACACCCAGCCATCCCAGGTGCGAATATATGTTATGTCGCCGTACCACAACTGGTTCGGTGCGGACGCGGCGAAGTCTTGGCCGACAAGATCAGGCAGCGATGAGGAGTCCGCGGCCTGCACCGTCGTCACCGGCCGGCGGGGACGCGGATGCACGCTGACCAGGCCCATCGTCGCCATCAGCCGCTGGACCCGCTTGTAGGCGACGGCGACGCCCTGGCGGCGGATCTCGTGGAAGATCCGCCGCACGCCGTACCGCCCCTCGTGACGGTCGAAAACAGCTCTGATCATGGTCGACAAGGTGGCGTCGTCCTTCTCCCTCCGAGACGGGCCGCGTTTCTTCCACGCATAGTAGCCCTGTCGGGACAGGTCGAGTTTCTTGCACATGTAGTCGACGGGAAAGGTGTTCGCGCCGTCGGCGGACACAGGCTTCTTCGGAGCGTGTATCGAGATGAACTCGAACTTTACTTCTGCTCGCTCGCGAAGAAGCTCGCCGCTTTTTTTAGGAAGGCGATGTCCATCTGCGCCTGCGCGTACTTCTTCCGGAGCTCCTCAAGTTCCGCGCGCTCCGACACCGACAGCGGCCGCTCCTCGGTCTCGCCGTTCTCCTTCGCCTTCTTCACCCAGTTTCCCAACGTGGTCTCGTGGATACCCAGACTCTTCGCGACCTCGGTCACCGACCGGCCCGAGTCGAGCACCAACCTTACTGCCTCGGATTTGTACTCCTGGGTGAACTTCCGGCGAGCTGACCCCATGACGCTCCTTCCCTATGGACAGCGAACCTCAGGTTCGCTGTCCACGGAAGCGGGATCACTCCACAGAGCCGTTAAGTTGACAGTCCCTGGCCGAACGAACGTGGCACGATTCGCCGGGCGTTCCCGCCTGCCACAGCGACTGCCAATGCCCAGGAGGTGAGTCATCCATGCCGGGAACGATGACCAATGGTTGCGAGGGCAGCTTGACCGGTAGGGAGAACTCGGTGGGATCAGACGTCGGCAAGCCGCCGCCGGAGGAAGTTCATGGCCTTGAGCGACATCACTAGATCGCCATCTGAGTTGAGCAGTTCGGCGGTGGTGTGGACCAGACCTCGGTCGGGCTTCGAATTCGACACCCGTGCCGCGTCAATCGTGGCTCGGAACCACAGTTCGTCCCCGGGCCTGACCGGGCGCGGCCATCGTAACTTGTCTATTCCGGGCGAGGCCATGGAGGCGACGTGGGACAGGTAATGATCCACGAACAGTCGCATGCACACTGCCGCCGTGTGCCAACCGCTGGCGATCAGCCCACCGAAGGGCCCACTCGACGCTTGTTCCGGGTCGGTATGAAACGACTGGGGATCGTACTGGCGCGCGAAAGCGACGATCTCATCGGCCGTGATCGTGATGTGTCCGTACTCGTAGACCGAGCCGGGGACGTAGTCCTCGAAATAGCGATCATCAACCGGCACCGCGAAGTCTGCCGCGCTGAGGCATCGGGTCTTCGTCTCGTTCGCCATGGCGAAAGGCTATCCCCAAAACAGTTCGATGGTCAGCGAAGTATTTATGTCGTAGATTGGGAGCGTGCACGCGAGCGACTACGACCTGGCTGCCGTAGCGAAGGTGATCGGTGAGCCGGCTCGGGCGACGATGCTCTTGAGATTGATGGACGGCCAGGCACACGCGGCGTCGGCGCTGGCTGCTGCCGCTGGGGTCTCGCAGTCGACGGCGTCGGCGCACCTGAGCCACCTGGCCGACGCTGGCTTGATCACCGTGCGGGCCGAAGGCTGTCGACGGTTGCACGTGCTCGCGTCAGCCGATGTCGCTGCCGCCGTTGAGGCATTGGGGTGCATCGCTCCGCTGCTGCCGGTTGAGTCGTTGACGCAGGCGCGAACGGGCAGCAAGCTGCAGTTCGCGCGCGCCTGTTACAGCCACCTGGGCGGCTCGTTGGCGGTCGGCGTGACCCGGCACCTGCTCGACGACGGCGTCATCTCGATGGATGCCGACCGGCACAGCATCGAACTGCTCACGCTCGACCATCAGCTTCTGCGTGCGCTCGACATCACCACGCTCTCGGCAGGATCAGGCCCAGTTGCGCGGGGATGTCTGGATTGGACCGAGCAGCAACCCCACCTGGCAGGCCGGCTGGGAACGGCGATCCTGGCAGCTCTGCTGAGCAAGGGCTGGCTCCTCCGACGCCGCCACGATCGCGCCCTCGATCTCACAGATGAAGGCGAGCGCGGCCTACGCCGCTGCCTTACCGAGCTCGCGGTCCCGGTGCGAGTCGGATAGAGCCCCGGCGGTGTGATCCTGGCCGGAAACGGGTCCAGGCGACCACGATTGGCCTCTAGTCGGACCTCGATTTCGCGGATTGGATGGGGGCACTTCCACTTCCGCGAGGAGGTCCTGTGGCCGGACTACTATTCACGCTCGTAGTGGTGGTCGTAGTCCTTGCACTCATAGCGCGAACGCTCTACATGATCCACCGGGATGACCCCGGACCAATCGAGACCAGAGGCGACTACGACACGCGCCGTCCTTCCCTGACAAATCTGGCTGACACCGGTGCGGCCGCCTGCTTCGGGCGTCTCTCGAACTTGGAGTGTGTGATCAGGGACGAGGTCAGGATCGCGCGGTGTGTCTGCCCAGCAGAGTAACCAGGCTCAACGGCTCGTCGGTCGCGCATGACATGCCGAACTCTGTGCGAATGTGGTGATGGATTGTCGCAGTCGAGGAGGGGAGAGCGATCTCCAACATGCCGGGCTGGATCCCGGCTGAGACGCCGGGCGAGCTCTCGTGTGGGTCGGGTTCGCTTGATGCGATACCCCGGTGGAGCGCTGGCCCTGGAAACAGGATTATATCTCGCCGGGGCTTTGGCATGCCCCAGTAGACCTGAGCGAAGGAGCGCCGTCGACCCGGCCGCGGGCAACGAGATCACGATCGCGATCCGGGCGTCAGCGGTCGGTGAGGAGACGGTGGGGTGACGGAGAGCCTGCCCAAGGTGCCGGCCGGCGACAGCCAGGTCCAGCGGGACGCGGAGACCGAGACAGGCGATTGCGTGGCGGTACGGGTGCGCTTACAGTGCACTGACGGTCGCTGAGGAGGTAGTCGTCGTGACCAGGGCCCGTCGCAATGAGGGGCTGGACCCCGAGAGCCAGTTCATGGAGATCTACCGGAACCTGGCTGTCTACGAGTTCCCCTGGGATCTCAACCAGTCGCTGAGTTTCGCGTTGTTCCGGACCTATGGGGTGCCGAGCATCGGCAGCCTGCTGGATCGGACCGGCGAGTTCGGCCGCGACACCCAGAAGCGCTACGACGACACCGCGCTCCTGCTGGAGGTGCCGTTGCTGGAGGGCTTCGACAGCCAGCGCGGCAGGGCGGCGGTGCGGCGCGTCAACCAGATGCACCGGATGTACGACATCTCCAACGCCGACATGCGCTACGTCCTGTCGACGTTCGTGGTGGTGCCGAAGAGGTGGATCGACGAGTACGGCTGGCGCGGGCTCACCGACGGGGAGGTGCTGGCCTCGGTCCGGTACTACCAGACCCTTGGCCACCACCTGGGTATCACGGACATTCCCGCGACATACGACGCGTTCGCCCGTCTGATGGACGGCTACGAGCGCGAGCACTTCGCGTTCGACCCGGGCGGGCGCCGGGTGGCGGACGCGACCCTGCGTCTGCTGACGACGTTCTACCCCCGGCCCGTGCGGCCGCTGGTCGAGGTCTTCAGCCGGGCCCTGATGGACCCACCGCTGCTGGCGGCATTCGGCTACAAGGAGCCCGGCCGCGTCGTGCGGCGTCTCTCCGAGGGCGCGCTGCGCGTGCGGGCCGGGATCGTCGCGCTTTTCCCGGCCCGCCGCTCACCCCGGTACGTCCACGACATGTCCCGTATCCGCAGCTACCCCGACGGCTTCCAGATCGAGCGGATGGGGACCTTCGTCCCCGGCTGCCCCGTGCGCCACGGCGATTCCGGCGCGGCGACCCACCACGCCGCCACCTGAGCCGGCTCCAATGTCGGGCCGGCCCGCCGAGCTCCGCCAGCGGGCCGGCCCGCCAGTCCGCCATGGCTGTCGAGTGTCGCCGTCCGGTGGCTGTGGCCGACCCGGCTGTCCGGGTCGTTCTCCGCATCCCGCGCTCTCGGCCCTGCCCGGCCGGTGTACGGGCCATCCTCGCCGCCGCACCCGACTGGTCACCAACCGGCTCGGCCCATCGCGGTGCCGCTCAACTTCCGCACCCGGGGGCTGGTTTCGCGACGGTGGTGGACGGTCACGAACGTTCGAGCCGTGGCACGCGCTCACACGTCCGTCACATGAATGGTGTGGTGTATTGCGGCAGCGCTGAAACGTCCCTGTCGCCGCCCCGGAAAGATACCGATGCCTTCTTCCTCGCACAGCCGGACCCACGGTCGGGAGCCCATAGCCCCCAAGGTCCCGAAGATCACGGCGCTGTTCTGGGTCGTCAAAATTCTGACAACGGGCATGGGCGAGGCGACCTCGGACTATCTCGCGCACCTCAGCCTGGTGCTTGCGGGCGCGGTCGGTATCCTCGGCTTCACACTCGCGCTCTGGTTGCAGTTCCGGGCCCGGAGTTACTCCGCTCCCGTCTACTGGTTTGCGGTGATGATGGTCGCGGTGTTCGGCACCATGGCCGCCGACGGACCACCCATCGGCCACATCGGTTCGACGGTCTTTTACATCGTGGTCCTCGCGACCGTCTTTTACGCATGGCATCGGCGTGAAGGAACGCTGTCGATCCACAGTATCGTGACCCGCCGCAGGGAGACCTACTACTGGCTGACCGTGCTCGCGACGTTCGCGCTGGGCACCGCGACGGGCGATCTCACCGCGGACTCGTTGCACTTCGGCTACCTGCCCTCGGCCATCCTGTTCACAGCGGTCATCCTGGTGCCAGCGGTCGCCTGGTGGCGGTTCGGCCTGAGCGAGGTCGTCGCCTTCTGGTCCGCCTATGTCGTGACCCGGCCACTGGGCGCCTCGTTCGCCGACTGGCTCGGCAAGCCGGCCGGAAGGTCCGGCGTCGGTCTCGGTGACGGCTTGGTCGCCCTCGCCGCCCTCATCGTGATCGTCGTACTGGTCGGCTATCTGACGGTGACGCGCGGCGGCATCCAACGCGGCGCTGTCGAGAGCGCTGTCGTCGGCGGCGGAGGCACCAGCAACGATGATGTGAACGCTCCGGGCCTTCCCCGGCAGGCTCGGTCGTGGTTCAGCCGGGTGGAGGTCGATTAGGACGTGCCTGACGGATGTTCGATCGCGCGGCGGCACCCACATCGACCAGTATCCATCAGACACACCCCAGCGGCCGAGCCGTCGAAGGTACGGACAAATCCTGTCCACCTTGATCCGCCGGTTGTGCCGCGGCGTCGGGGCTCAGAACTTGTCCTGATCGCTTCACCGGATCTTTTGCTGATCGACGTCATGGTGACGGCTTTTATCATAAGCTTTTCTGCCGATATTCTGAGCGCGGCCCGGTGTCACACTCGAACCTCCCCCAGCGTCCGGATCGGATCCGCATGCCTGAGAGCGCCGATGGGCGATCATCGCGTCGCCAGTTCTTGTCCGCCGCTGGCACGGTGGTCACGGCCGCCGGGCTGGCGGCCTGCGCCACCGGTGGGTCGAACCCACCCGCGTCGGCGTCGGCGTCGGCGGGGCTGTCTGCCGCCGCGGCCCGCCCCGGCAGTTCAGGGGCGGCAACCACCGCGGCCCCTCCCGGACCTGGGCTGATGCCGGGAGGGGCCGCGACAGCGGTCGCCCACGGACCGCGGGACCGTCCCCAGGTGGCGCTCACCTTCCACCTCGGCCCGCACGAGGCGGACCAGGATCTCTCCCTGGCGCATCGGCTGCTCACCGAGGCGGCCGAACTCTTGGTTTCGATTACCGTGTTCGCGGTCGGACAGTGGCTGGACGAACATCGTGATCTTGTCCCCGTCATCCTGGCCGCTGGCAACGAACTGGCGAACCACACGTACTCCCACCCGGTACTGACGGCGTTGCCAGCCGACCTGGTGGCGGCGGAAATCATCGGATGCCGCGACGTCCTGGCCCGGCTGGCTCCGGCCCAGGGCCGCTATTTCCGGCCCTCGGGCACCTCCACCGCCACCCCATTGATCCTCGCCGAGGCCGGTGCCGCGGGTTACCGGACGGTCGTGGACTTCGACGTCGACCCGCTTGACTACACATCCCCTGGAGCCGACGCCGTCGTCGCGCGGGTACGCGCCGGCGTCCGGCCCGGCTCGATCGTGAGCATGCACTTCGGCTACCCGGGAACCGTCACCGCGTTTGCCCGCATCGTCACGAACCTGCGTACGGCAGGCCTGGTCCCGGTGTCAGTACGCGATCTTCTTGTCTGATCCCGTGCACCAGCCGCGCCGCCTGCCAGGGAAAAGAGCCCACGCGGAATGGCCGACGCTCCCGCGAACCCCCAGCGGCGACGGGAGACCTGTTGATCATCGCTGGTGGGCGCCGCTCGAGCATCCAGCGCCGGACAGGGCCATTAGGCGTTCAGGGCGCCGGCGGCCAGCAACGCGAACAGCGCCACGCCGACAGCGACGCGGTAGGTGACGAACGCGTCGAAGGTGTGCCCGGCGACGTATTTGAGCAGCCACGCGATCGAGGCATAGGCGACGGCGAAGGACACCAGCGTGCCGACGGCGACAGACGCTACGGACACGCCGCCGCCGACGGCGTCCTTGAGTTCGTAGAGTCCGGCACCGGTCAGCGCCGGAATGGACAGGAAGAACGACAGCCGGGTGGCCGCGACCCGGTCGAGGTCGCGGATCAGCCCGGTGGAGATGGTGGCGCCGGAACGGGAGAACCCGGGGAACAGCAGCGCGAGGATCTGCGACGATCCGAGGATCATGGCATCGGGGAGTGATATGTCGTCCTCACCTCGTTTGTGGCGTCCGAACCTGTCGGCGAACCACATCAGCGCGCTGCCGGCGAGCAGCGAGCCGGCGACGACCCACAGTGACGCCAGTGGCCCGTCGATCAGCGGTTTGGCGGCGAGTCCCACGACGACGACAGGGATGGTCGCGTAGATCACCCACCAGGTGAAGGTGTAGTCCGGGTTCTGTCGGGCCCGCGGGCTGGCCAGGCCGCGGGCCCAGGCGGTGGTGAAACGGCGGATATCGGCGAAGAAGTACACCAGGACGGCCGCGATCGCGCCGACCTGGATGATCGCGGTGAACCCGATCACGGACGTGTCGTCGACGGGTATCCCCATCAGCCCCTCGGTGATCTTCAGATGGCCGGTCGAGGAGATCGGGAGGAACTCGGTGACTCCCTCGACGACGCCGAGGAGGGCGGCCTGGCCGACGCTGATCGCGCTCATGTGATTGAAATCCCTGATGGTCCAGGTGCGGCGGCATGCCCGCACGGTCGAGTCGTCAGCGGTCACACGCTGTGAGATTCGTCCTGTCGTCGTCGCCCGTCACCCGTGCCGGTCCGAGCGTGACGACTGCGACGGCAGACAGTAGGCCGCGGCGCATGTGAGGACGATGTGAGCGACGGGCCGTCACGCCGCGCGAGCGAGTGTTGCCGGGCGTCGACGTCTGGCTGGGAGCCTGCCGGTCGCCGGTTCCGGGGTTCGGCTTCCGTGCCGGAATGATGACGTTCGGTTCACATCATCTTCACATGACAGGGCGCCTATCGTGCGGTCATGCGGCTGCTGGTGGTGGAGGACGAGACACGGGCCGCCGCGCTGCCGCGCCGAGGCCTGGTGGAGGAGGGATTCGCCGTCGACATCGGCTCGGACGGCGTCGACGCGGTGTGGCAGGCCGGCGAGGTGGCCTACTACGTGATCGTTCTGGATCTGATGCTGCCGGGGATCGACGGGTTCGAGGTGCGCCGGCGCCTGCGGGCGGACGGTCGTTGGGCGCCGGTGCTGATGCTGACCGCCCGCGGAGAGATCGCCGACCGGATTCGCGGTCTGAACGTCGGCGCGGACGACTACCTGCCGAAACCGTTCAGCTTCGGGGAGTTGGTTGCCCGGTTGCGGTTGCGGGTGCGGTTGCTGATGCGGCGCGGAGCGGTGGCCCGGCCGGCCGTACTGGAGGTCGGCGGTCTGCGGCTGGACCTGGCCGCGCGGACGGCGAGCCGGGACGAGACACCGCTGGATCTCTCATCGAAGGAGTTCGCGCTGCTGGAGTACCTGGTGCGTCACCCGGGCGAGGTTCTGACCCGAACCGTGATCATGGAGTACGTGTGGGACTTTGCCTCTGACGCCACCTCCAACGTGGTCGACCAGTACGTCACCTACCTGCGTCGCAAGATCGACAAGTCGTTCGGGGTGCCCCAGGTGGAGATGGTGCGCGGGGTCGGCTACCGACTACGGGCCGACACCGGCCAGCAGCGGCTGGGCTGAGGCGTCGACATGCCACTGCGGGTCCGGCTCGCGGCCGTGTTCGCGCTCGGGACGGTGTTCGTGCTCGCCGGCGTGGGGGTGCTGTTCTACCTACAGCTCCGCTCCAGTCTCCGGACGTCCCTGGACGCCGGGCTGGCCGCCCGCTCGGAAGGGCTGCGGGTGCGGCTGACCGGGGCCGATGTGCCGCTGGACGCGACGCTGGCCTCCGCCGGCCCGCTCGGCCAGTTGATCGGCGCCGATGGCCGGGTGCTCGCGGCATCCCCACCCGCTCGGACATGGCCGCTGGTCGGCGGGGACGTCCTCGCGTCGGCCCGGTCCGGGCCGGTGCTGGTCACCGTGCGTGTCGGCGAGGAGAGCACGCGGGTACGCGCCGAACCACTGACACTCACTCCCGGCCGGCGGGTGGTGCTTCTGGTCGGCTCCCCGACGAAGATCATCGATGCCGCCGAGGACCGGGTCCGCGACGTGATGGTCCTCGCGAGCGTGCCGATGGTCGCGGTGTCCGCGCTTGCCGCGTGGGTCCTGTCCGGGGCGGCGTTGCGGCCGGTGGAACGGATGCGCCGCCAAGCCGCCGCGATGGGGGTCGCCGACACGGGCGGACGTCTCGAGGTCCCGCCGACCCGGGACGAGATCGCCGCGCTCGCCGACACCATGAACGACCTGCTGGACCGGCTGCACGCAGCGCGCGCCCGGGACCGCGCCTTCGTCGCCGACGCGGGCCACGAGTTACGCACCCCCCTGACGATCCTGAAAGCCGAGCTGGAGCTCGCGTTACGGCCCGGACGGAGCATCGGCGAGCTCACCGATGCGGTGTCCGGCGCGGCGGGCGAGACCGATCGCCTCATCCGGCTGGCCGAGGCGCTGCTCGCTCTCGCCCGCTTCGACACCGATTCCGGCCAGCTCGTCCACCGGGAGCGGGTCTGCCTGGCGGACCTGCTCCGCCAGGCCGTCCGCGCGGCCACACCCGCGGCGCACATGAAGGGAGCACGTCTGCGGCTCACGGTCGAAGGGCCGTTGCTGGCCGATGTGGACCCCGACCGGGTGCGCCAGGCCGTCGACAACCTGCTCGGTAACGCCGTCCAGCACGCGCCTCCCGAGACCGAGATCGAGGTCAGCGCCGCGCTGTCACCAGAGGAGACCGTCACCGGGATCGGTCCAGCCGCTGTCCTGCTCCAGGTCCGTGACCACGGCCCGGGGTTTCCAGCTGACTTCCTGCCCCGCGCCTTCGACCGGTTCAGCCGTGCCGACGCCGCCCGGACGCGCGGCGAGGGTGGCGCTGGTCTCGGGCTCGCCATCGTCGCCGCGATCGCGGCGGCCCACGGCGGACGGGCCACCGCGGCCAACCACCCGGACGGCGGCGCGCTCGTCACCCTCGTCCTCGCCACCGATCGGCTCCTGGCTGGATGGGACGGAACCTCGAGCGACGGACGTCCGACGTCCCGTGTTCCGAGTCGTCAGATAGACGAGGATGACAATGATAAAATCGGAAATCTTCACCGAAGTCGATGTCGCCGGTGGCGGCAGGCAGGTGATGAAGAAGCTACCAGAGATCACCCTGGCCTTCTGGGTCATGAAGATTGCCGCGACGACCCTCGGGGAGACAGCAGGTGACCTGTTCGCGCAGACTCTCGGGCTCGGCTACTTCCTGACGACGACGATACTTTTCCTGATCTTCGTAATCACCCTTGTCGTGCAGCTCAGGTCCAGGCGTTACAATCCGTTCTTCTACTGGACGGTCATTCTTTCCACCAGTACGGCCGGCACCACGATGTCCGACTTCATGAACCGTGACTCCAGCGCGAAGTACCTGGCCAAAGGGGCCAGTTCGCTGGGTTGGGGGCCACAGGGCCTGGGGCTGGGATACCCCGTCGGCGCGGCGATTCTGGTCTCGTTGCTGGTCGCCATCTTCATAGTGTGGAAGCTCACCGGGCTGACGTTTTCAATTCGCAACATCGACACCTTCCGGTGGGAGATCCTGTTCTGGTCGGCCATCCTCGTCTCGAACACTCTCGGAACCTCCATGGGAGACTTCCTGTCCGACAGTTCAGGGCTCGGTTATGCCGACAGCGTCCTGCTCATCGTCGGGCTGCTCGGTCTGCTGCTCGCCCTCAGACATGCGTCCGCGGTATCGAACGTGACGCTGTTCTGGCTTGCCTTCGTGCTTACCCGCCCTCTCGGCGCCACCGCCGGTGACTTCCTCACCAAGCCGCTCGCCAAGGGCGGCCTCGACCTCGGGACTCCCGGGTCGTCGGCAGTCCTGCTCGCGGTCCTGTTCGGCCTCATGGCCCATGCCCACGTCCAGGAACGACGCAACGTCGTCGGATCCAACTCCGGCACCGTCGCGGCGAATGTCTCCTGACGGCTGGGCCCGCCATCACGGGTGGCCGACGACGGGTCCTGGACAGAACGGCCCCCGGCAGGGCGGCCCTCGGCCCGCTGGGCAGGCTCCGAGCGACAGCCACGAAAGCCGGCGTGACACTGGCGAGGTGACGTTGACACGGAGGGTCGACACAGCGGCTCGTCCGGTTCCCTGCCGTGGGCCGGCGGGGTGGCCGAGGCGACCGGCATCCATCCCGGTCGCGCTGACGGCGGCGCTCGTTTACATCGTCCTTCTCGGCGGGTGCGGCGGCGGCACACCGGCCGCGGACGGCCGGCGGGTGCCGGGCCGTGCCGTGAGCACCGCCGCCGGCCCAGTGGGTGGACCGCTGTCGGCGGCGGGCCCGGCCGGCGGGTTCGACGTCCACGCCGAGAACGCCAGACCCGGCAGCGACTGCGGTCTTGCCCGGCTCGGCTACAACCATGCGGTGGAGGGCTGGCTCGACCGCGCCAGCGTCCGGCCCGGGGACAGCGTCCGCCTGTTCGCCTCCACGACCGCTGCCTCGCTCAATGCCTCGGTGTTCCGGATCGGCTGGTACGGCGGTCGGACCTGCCGTCTGGTGGCCGAGGCCGGGCCTTTCCCCGGCCGGGTGCAGACTCCTGCCTCCCGCGACCCGAAGACGAACACGGTCACCACCTCCTGGCAGCCGACCACCACGTTCGACACGGGCGGCTGGCCGCCCGGCGCCTATCTGATCCGGCTGGACGACGCCGACGGGTTCCAGACGTATGTTCCGTTGACGGTCCGCGGCCCGACGACCGCCGGGCGGCTGGTGATGCTGAGCGCGGTCACCACCTGGCAGGCGTATAATGCCTGGGGCGGTTACAGCCTCTATCACGGCCCAAAGGGCTTTGATGACCGGGCCCGGGTCGTTTCGTTCGACCGGCCGTACGACTATGGTGACGGCGCGGCGGACTTCACCGGCAACGAGGCCCCCGTCATCATTCTCGCAGAAAAACTCGGCCTGCCCGTCGCGTATGCCACCGACATCGACCTGCATGCCGATCCGCGGCTGTTGGACGGCGCGCACGCGGTCATTTCCATGGGGCACGACGAGTACTACTCACCCGCGATGCGGGACGCGTTGACACGAGCCCGTGACCACGGGGTGAACCTCGCCTTTCTGGGGGCGAACGCGGTGTATCGCCGTATCCGGCTCGGGCCGACCGCCTCCGGGCCCGACCGGCTGGAAACCGCTTACAAGGTCGCCACCGAGGATCCGCTGTACGGTGTGAACGACTCCGCCGTGACCGCGAACTGGCCCGCCCCACCGGCGGCCGCTCCGGAGAGCGCGCTCACTGGCGGCATGTACCAGTGCAATCCGGTGCACGCCGACCTTGTCATCCAGGATCCCGCGCACTGGTTGTTCGCCGGCACGGGGGTGACCGCCGGTACCCGGATATCGGGAATGGTCGGGTCCGAATACGACCGGGTCGACCTTTCGTATCCGACACCATCGCGGATCGAGGTTCTCGCTCATTCACCGGTCGTCTGCCACGGCCGGCTCGACCACGCCGACATCAGCTACTACACGGCCGACTCGGGCGCGGGGGTGTTCGACTCGGGGACCAGCGCGTGGGTGTGCGCGGTGACCGACGTGTGCGGGCCCGGGGCGACCGGCCCGGCGGTGCGGAATTTCGCGACCACCGTCACAACCACGTTGTTGACGACGTTCGCGCAGGGTCCGGCCGGGCGGTTGCACCCGGGCGGGCGTTCCGTGCCGGCTGACGACGCTGGCGCGCCCGGCCCAAATACGGGCAACGAGCGTTAGAGCTGCCTGATGGGTGTTGGTCGATGCCGAGCGGTGATGCCGGCGTCGGCGAGGACCGCGTCGAACTGTCCGGCCGGTCACGGTGGTGTCAGGAGGTACCCGACGAGGGCGCGTTTGAGCTCGTTGGAGGCTTCGTGCCGGGAGGCCGCCGGAGCGGCGAGGATCATCGGCATCAGCGCCTGCACGATGTGGATGCAGACCTCGGCGGTTCGCGCCTGTTCGCGGGGTGTCAGTGTGGGGGCGATCGCGGCGACGATCTCCTCGGCGCGATCGCACATCGCGCTGTGCAGCGGTGCGGTGATCATGGCCAGGTCCGGGGCGACGCTGGCCCCGCTGAGCAGGGCTTTGGCGGCCGGATTCGCGACGTGGAACGCGACTAGCGCCGCCACCAACTGGTCGATCATCTTCGAGGTGGCGGCCGGGTCGCCCGGGCCGATGGCGAGGGCGTGGTCGTAGATGGCGTTCAGATCGTCGACGTAACGGGCGGTGAGGGCCTCGGCGATCGCCGGCTTGTTGGGGAAGAACTGGTAGAGCGAGCCGGGTGAGATCTTGGCGGCGGACGCGATCGCGTTGGTGGTCGTCGCGTCGTAGCCGGCCGCTGTGAACAGGGCCGCGGCGGCGTCGAGGATCGATGCGATGCGCCGTATGCCGCGGGCCTGGCGGCGGGGACCGTCCTCCGTCATCCGTGCTCCGTTGCCAAATACGAGCATCCGCTCGTATTCTGTGGATCGCGAGTGTTCGCTCGTATCCAGGATAGGCGAAGGGGTTCCCTGTGACCGTTGATCATGATCTTCTCGGCAGGACCGCGGTTGTGACCGGTGCGTCCAGCGGCATCGGCCGCGCCGTCGCCCAGCGTCTCGGCGAGGCGGGCGCCACCGTCTACCTCCACGGCCGCACCCGCGGGCCGATGGAGGCCACCAGCCTGGCGATCGAGGCGGCCGGCGGGCACGCCCACATCGCTACGTTCGACGTTCGTGACTCGGCGTCGTTGCGCGACCTGTTCAGCCAGGCGGCCACTGACACCGGCCGGTTGGACATCGTGGTGAACAACGCCGGCCTGGCCACCCGCGAACCGGTGCTGGCCGGCGACGACGAGACGTGGCGGGCGCTGTTCGAGGTCAACGTGATCGCGCTCCTGGTGGGTACCCAGGCCGCGGTCCAGCAGATGCGTCGGCTCGGGAACGGCGGCCACATCGTCAACGTCTCCTCGACCAGTGCGCTCGAGTCCGACGGCGGCGTCTACGGGGCCACCAAGAACGCCGTGAACCACCTGACCCGGGTGTTGCGAACCGAGCTCGAGGACGAGGACATCCGCGTCGCGACCGTCGCTCCCGGCCCCGTCGCGACCAACATCGTGCGCAACTGGGACCTGCAGACCGTCAAGGGCGTGGTCGCCTTCTCGGGCCTCGACGTCGACGTCAGGCCCGGCGAACGTCTTCCGGACGAGGTCCTCGACGCCGCCCAGGCCGCGCTCGAGCGGCTGATCGCCAAGCCGAGCGACATCGCCGAGGCCGTGCACTACATCGTCCGCCAGCCCCTGCGTCTCAACATCGCCGATCTCGTCATCCGCCCGGCCAAACAGCTCACCTTCTGATTCCGGCCGGCCGGGGACGGCCGGAATCACGGTTCGCACCGTGGTCGGCCACCATCGGAGGGATCGCGTCCGAACCCCTGCCAGTAACCTGTGACGGGGGTTCACCGTTTCCGCGGCAGGTGAGGGCAGTGCTGAAGCCTTACGCTCTCGGAGGCCCGAGTTCTTCGAACCACAGGGCAGCCCGCGGTTCGCCTCCACCCGGCAACGCTCGCGGGGGCCAGGCCGAGCATTCCATCAGGAGGGCACGGACATGCGGCAGCGCACTCTCGGTCAACAGGGTCTGGTCACCTCGGCCCTCGGGTACGGAGCGATGGGTATCTCGCTTGCCTACGGGCCTGGCGACGAGGGGGAGGGCATCGCGGCCATCCAACGCGCCTACGACCTGGGCATCACCTTCTTCGACACCGCCGAGCTCTACGGGTGGGGCGAGAACGAGAAGATCGTCGGCAGGGCCGTCGCCGGCTTCCGTGACGACATCGTGATCGCCACGAAGTTCGGCTTCACCCGCAGCTACGGCACGGACAGCCGGCCCGAACACATCCGCGAGGTCGTCGACAACAGCCTTCGCTACCTCGATGTCGACTACATCGACCTCCTCTACCAGCACCGGGTGGACCCCGACGTGCCCATCGAGGACGTGGCGGGCACCGTCGGGGAGTTCGTCCAGGCCGGCAAGGTGAAGTACTTCGGTCTCAGTGAGGCCGGGCCGCGGACCATCCGCAGAGCACACGCAGTGCAGCCGGTCTCCGCGCTGCAGACGGAGTACTCGCTCTTCGAGCGCGACGTCGAATCGATCTTCCCGACGTTGGCCGAGCTCGGCATCGGCTTCGTGCCCTACTCCCCGCTGGGCCGAGGGTTCCTCACCGACGCGGTGAAGCCCGCCGGGCAGTACGACCAGACCGACATGCGCAACGCCGACCCCCGCTGGCAGCCGGGCAACTTCGAGAAGAACGTCGAAGCGGTCCGTCAGCTCACCGAACTGGCCGCTGCCAAAGGCGCGTCCGTCGCCCAGCTGGCCCTGGCCTGGCTGCTCGCTCAGAGCGAGAATATCGTGCCCATTCCCGGGACGCGCAGCCCCCGGCGCGTCGAAGAGAACGCGCGCGCCACCAGCATCACACTCACCGAAGCGGACCTCACCAGAATTCGGGAAATTCTCCCCACCGGCGGTTTCGGCGCCCGCTACGCCCCAGGGCGAATACCCACCTGGACCTGATCCGAACCCTCGCGGACCTGGTGAAAACGCGGCGTGCCGCCGAATCACCCGCTGGCGGGGAGCTCCGAGGCCGGTGTCGAGACGGGGAGGGGCGTACAGCGCCGCCGAGGTGAACGAGCTGGTCGCGGCGGTGCTCAAGCGACGTGGGTGACATCCCTGTCGTCTTCGACGTGAACGTGCTGAGTCGGCTCCGGAGACGACTCGAAGGCCGCGTGACTGTGCCGGACGAGTTCCCGCAACGCGGGATTCTTCCCCGTCTTCCAGATCAGAGTCAGCAGGGCGGGGGAAAGGATGTCATCGACAGGTAAAACAGTCACGCCGTCGTGGCGGGTGGCAGCCATCGACTCGCTGAGGATCGCGACACCGAGCCCGCGAGCGGCAAGATCTGTGATGGCTCCCGGGGCGCTTGCCTGGAGCGTGATGGTCGGTTCTATTCCCACGGCCGAACATGCCTGGTCGAACACCGCACGGACTCCCGTTCCCGTGGGCAGGCACACGAGAGGGAAGGCTGCGATATCCGCCAGGAACGTCCGGGGACGCCCGGCGAGCGGATGATCGTTCGAAACGACCGCGACCAGCCGGTCACTGATGATCGGTAGCGTTTCCACGCCCTTCGGCGGGGCGCTGCCCGTGCCGACGAGGGCCATGTCGGCCATCCCGGTCCGCACGCTCTCGACGAGCCGGTCCGAACTGTCCTCGAACAGGGTGATCTCGACACCGGGATGGGCCGTGTGGAACGAGGCAAGCGCGTCGAACAGCGGAGCGACGGTGCAGGCCGTGACCATGCCGACCACGATCCGGCCCCGGATCAGGCCGTTCACGTCGTCCACCGCCTGCCGCAGAGCGTTGACCGACGCGAGCGCGTCACGGGCGTGTCTGAGCGCGGCCGCTCCGGCGGCGGTCACCGTGCACCGGCGGCCAGATCTGTCGAGGAGGACGGCCCCGAGCTCGTGTTCGAGCTGTCGGATCTGGGCACTGACGCCGGATTGGCTGATGTATACCCGCTCGGCCGCACGGGTGAAGTTCGCCTCCTCGGCGACCGCGACGAAGTATTCAAGCTGTCTGAGTTCCATATCTGTGGATTCTAGCTTCGAGCAGTGACAGATGTTGGACTTCTGGCGCCGGCTTGTGTTCACTGAAAGCGAGAGCTTCCGGCCTCGTATTGATATGAGCTCGTGTCGAAGGGAGCGTTTATGTCCGCCAAAGAGAAGGCACAAAAGCCAGAAGACCTTACGCGCCTGTTTGTGGAACGCGCCAACGAAGGGGACGCCGCGGGCCTTGCGGCGCTTTACGAGGAGGACGCGGTCATAGCCTACCCACCCGGCAGCCAGACGGTCGGCCGAGCCGCTATCCAGGCCCTGTGGGAGAAGATCCTGACCAACGTTCCCCGCTTCGAGCAGGAGCCGCCGCTGCCGACCCTCACAGCTGGCGACATCGCGCTCACATCCACCCTGGCCAGGGACGGCGCGGGCGCTCGCGCGCAGGTGGTCCGCCGGCAGCCCGACGGCAGTTGGCTCCGTCTGCTCGACCAGCCCGAGTTCGTCACACCGGCTCCATAGTGCAGGAACTGGTGCTGCCCGCTCCGATTCGACGCGCATGGGAGGAACGCGTCGACCTACGATGATTATCTGTTTGTGGCGTGCGGCGGCGCGGGTGTTCTTCGCGACATGATCGGAACCATCGGGCGGTTCACCGATGGCGACCTGTACCTGCGCTCGCCCCCGCACCGACGCCGGCCGGTTCGCTGGTTCTTCCACGGCTGGCGTCAGGAGATCCTCGCGGACGAGCCGTGAACGACTGCCTGATACAAACGACTGCCTGATACATCAGCCCGGTCATACCGGCTCTGCGGGGCACACGTTTTCTTTTGGTTGCGGCCGTCACGCTGGATGATCATATCTGCCGCTCTGGCCACGACGGGTCGTCTCCAGGGTTTCCTCCCGGAGCTACCTCGGACCGGTCAGGCCGTTTCCGGCCGTCCCACGAGCCGCGAGCCGGGCACGGGAAGAGCCCGCTGGCCGAAAAGCAGGGGCATTGAGAAGCCGGTTGTCGCTACTGTGGCAGAAGGGAGTTTCTGGCAGCCGGTTTCGGCGGGTGAGGTACGAGCCGGTGAAGCGTGCGGTGACGGAAGGACGATGGTGAGCGACGATCGTGACGAGTTCGCCTTTCTCGCCGAGGAGGCGGCGGAGGTGGGCGCCCCGGCCGGCCTTCTGGCGGTACGCCGCGTTGGTGTCACGACCGCGGCCGGCGCGGTCAGCGCGCTGCTCTGGGGTGACTCTCCGGATCTCACACTGCTGCACGGGGGCGGCCTGAACGCCCATACCTGGGACACGACGATCCTGGCGCTCGGCCGGCGGGCCCTCGCGGTGGACCTGCCGGGCCATGGTGACTCGGCATGGCGCGACGACTTCGACTACGCTCCGCGTCCGAATGCGCGGGCCGTGGCCACCGTCATCGACGCCGTCGCGCCGGGAACGCGGCATACCGTCGTCGGTCAGTCACTGGGAGGCGTCACCGCGATCGCCCTGGCCGAGTCGCGTCCAGATCTGGTCGAACGCCTGGTCATCGTGGATGTCAGCCCTGGGCTGCGCGCCGAGGATGCCACCCAGGTGGCCGACTTCCTCGCCGGGCCGCAGGTGTTCGGCTCCCGTGAGGAGATCGTGGAGAAGGCCCTCGCCGCCGGGATCGGATTCTCGCGGCGAGCGCTCGCCAGAGGCGTCGCGCTCAACACCCGGGTGCGCGACGACGGCACGATCGTGTTCAAGCACCATCTCGCCGACCCTCCTCCCGGCGCACGGCTGAACATCGACTTCCGCTACCTGTGGCCGGCCCTGGAGAACACGACCGTCCCGGTGCTCCTGGTCCACGGCACGCACGGGTTCCTCACGCCGGAGACGGTCGGCGAGTTCCGCTCCCGTGTCCCACGGGCCGAGATCGTGGAGATCGAGGCGGGCCACAACATCCAGGAGCATCAGCCGGCCGCGTTGGCCGCCGCGCTCGCCAGCTTCCTGACCGGGTCGGCAGCCTGAGCTGCCGCTGCCGCTGCCGCTGCCGCTGTTGGTGTTGGCCAATATCGCCTGCCAGTTCGTCCGGCTCGGGATCGCCATGTACGGGGGATGGTGCGTCCACGGTGTGTGGTTCACGGGTGCGGCTGCTTCGCGGAGGGGCGGACGGAGGCCGGCCAGGCGTGCCGTGCCGTCAGCGAATATGTGTCGGGTGACCGGCAGGTAGGGCCGGGTCCCGGTGGCGTGCGGCGGGACGGGCGGGTGTCATTCCGTGCACAGCGCCAGATAGTTCGCTTCACGAATTATATCGATACCCGGATGTTATCCTGGTCGCGTGGGTAAGCAGGATTATGGTCCGATCGGGATTGCGACCGCGCTGGTGCGGTCCTCGTTTCTGGTGAATGCCGTGTACGCCGAGTCGAGCCGGGAGCATGGCCTCACCCCCCAGCAGGGGCAGTTGCTGTGCGTGCTGATGGCACAGCCGTACGGCATGGGCGAACTGGGCGCGATACTGGGGCTGGCCAAGTCGAGCCTCACCGGCCTGGTGGACCGCACTGAGCGCAACGGTCTGGTTCAGCGCGAACCGAACCCGCAGGACTCGCGTGCGGTGCGGGTCGGGCTCACCCCGCAGGGCGGCAGGCTCGTACGGGAGTTCTATGCCGAGACCTGCCGGCGGATCGAGAAGCTGTCGGCGGGACTCGGCGCCAATGACCGCGACACGCTCGCCAGCCTGCTCGGTCGCGTCGTGCTGGACAACAAGGTTCCGATGGTCTTCATAGAACCGGACGAAGGAGCCCCCGCCGCTCGCAGGTACTGACCCGGGCTGTTCGCGACAGCGGCCAGGTGGTTCCCGCGATGTTGGAAGAAGCTTCTCCGCATGTGGAGCCGGCGCCCACCCGGCGCGACAGGCGGAGGAGCCGGCCGGCCCCGGACCCGCAAACGAACATCAACACGAACGTCAGCGAAGGCTGGTGGCCGGATCGGAGGATCTCGCGGCCACGGCGTGACGTCGAGGCCAGGTCCACGATGCCGAGCCCGGCGGGACAGGGGTTGCAGTTCGTACTACGAACTATTATCGTTCGTAGTACGAACTAAAATTTCTGTCCGTAGGAGCGTGAAATCATGGGTCGTACCGTTGCGGTCATCGGCGGAGGTTACGGGGGTTCAGCCGTCGCCAAAGCGCTGGACTCCGATGCCGACATCGTCCTCATTGATCCCCGGGACGCGTTCGTCAACTCGGCGGCCTCGCTACGCGCGCTGGCTCGGCCCGACTGGGCACCGAACCTGTTCTTTTCCTTCGACACGCTGCTCACGCGGGGCACGGTGATCCGCGACCGCGCGGTCTCAGCGGACCCGGTCGGCGTCACCCTGACCTCAGGCCGGCGTGTCGAGGCGGACTATCTGGTTCTGGCCTCCGGCTCCAGCTACCCCTACCCGGCCAAGCCCAACGCCGGCTCCACCGCCACCGGCGAGGCGCTGGACGACCTCCGCCAGACCCACAAGGAACTGATCGACGCCGAGAGGGTGCTGATCGTCGGTGCCGGGCCGGTCGGTCTGGAGCTGGCCGGGGAGATCAAGGAGGTCTGGCCGCACAAGCATGTGATCATCGTCGACCCGGCTGAGCGGCTTCTGCCCGGCTTCCAGCCGGAGGTACGCCAGGACCTGCACCGCCAGCTCGACGAGCTGGACATCCAGCTGCGGCTGGGCACCGGCCTGGCAGCGCCGCCGACGACCGAGCCCGGCCAGGCCGGGACCTTCACCGTCACCACCACCGGCCGTGACGAGATCACCGCCGACATCTGGTTCCGCGCCTACGGCGTGCGGGTCAACAGCGACTACCTTGCTGACGGCCGGCTCACGCCCCGCACACCGCAGGGACAGGTCCCCGTCACCGAGACCCTCAACGTCCACGGGCACGATCATGTCTACGCGATCGGCGACATCACCGATGTCGCCGAGGCCAAGATGGCCGGGTACGCGATGCGGCACGCCGAGGTCGTGGCGCGGAACATCATCTCTCAACTGCGCGGCGAACAGCCCACGGCCGTCTACCGGCCCCTGCCCTATCCCATGATCCTGCTCCCGCTCGGTCGGCGTGGCGGTGTCGGCCAACTGCCCACACCCGATGGTCCGGCTGCCGTCCCGGCTACGACGGTCGCCGAGTACAAGGGTGCCGACCTGTTCACAGGCCGCTTCGCGAAACAGTTCGGTATCGCCTGAACCTGTCCCGTAACTGGTGAGCCATGTGAATCCGTAGCGCTTCATCACCGTCGCCCGGGCTTCGGTCCGGCGGGTTCACCGGCAGCCTCACGAATGAAAGGCAGGGCAGTGTCCATACAAGAGGTCGTCTTCGGGTTCGGCGCGCACAGCGGCATCGACGACGTGCCGGAGCTGCTGCGGGCGGCTCAACAGGCCGACCGTGACGGGCTTGACATCTTCTCGCTGTCGGACCATCCTTACGTCGGCGACCGACTGGACGCGTACGCCTCCGTCGGATTCATCCTCGGACGTACGCGGCGGATCTCAGGCCTCGTCAACGTCACCAACTTGCCGACCCGGCCCGCTCCCATGCTCGCGCGGACGGTGACGTCGCTGTCTGCGCTTTCCGGCGGTCGCATCGTGCTCGGGATGGGCGTGGGCGGGCTGTGGGATCGGATCTCCGACATGGGAGTGCCACGGCTCTCACCGGGCGATGCGGTGGACGCCTTCGAGGAGGCGATCGTCCTGGTCAGGCTGTTGTCGGGTGGCGGTCCGGCGGTCACCTATCGGGGCAGGCACTATCAGGTGGACCAGATCGAGCCGGCGCCGGTGGCCGTGCCTGACGTGTGGACCGGATCGGTCGGCCCGAAATCCCTGGCCGCGACCGGCCGGGTGGCCGACGGCTGGATTCCCGGCCATGCGGCGGACTGGCGCAGCGAGCGATACCGGGTGTCGCGGCCGGTTATCGACGAAGCAGCGGCTGCCGTGGGTCGCGATCCGCGCGAGATCCGCACGGTCTTCAATTTCCCCGGACGCATCACCGACCGGCCGCTGGCCGCCACGCGTGATCACACCGGTCGCTGGATCGGTGGTTCCGTAGGCCAGTGGGTCGAGGAACTGACCGAGGCCGTGCTGGAGCATGGCGCGACCGGCTTCGTGCTCTTCTCGGCCAGCGGCGGTGCGCAGGATGTCGTCTCCCTCGGCCGCTGGGCCAGCGAGATCGTCCCGGCCGTACGCGAAGCGATCGCGAAGGGAAACGACTGAAAAGCTGTTCCGTCGATGTGTGGTTGGTAAGCGCCGGCCCCGAGCAGGCCGGTGAGCCTTGCCCGTAGCCGCTGGCTGCGGGGCGTTGTCCGCAACAGCGTGTGTCCGTGATGGTCGTCAGGTGATGCGGCGCTGCTCGGCGTGGAGGGTGGTGGCCCGTCCGCCGTCCGCGTATGGCATGCCGTCGTATCACCGCAACACCTCGGACGAGTCCGAGCGCCGCGTTGTCGACCACCTGCGCGAGTACGGGACGATCTCCAGTCAGACGGTCCAGAACCTGCTTCTCGTCGGCATCCAACAGGCGAGCGTCGTCCTCCGGTCGCTCGCCGAGCGGGGAGTGATCCAACGGACGGCGGACTCCCCGACCCGGAGGCCGAGCGTCCGCTACGAACCGGGCTCAGCATTCCCCACCAGGAAGCGGCGGCACTGGCCAGAATCGTCCCGTCGCCGCTTTTTATATCCTGAAACGGGCGGAGCCGGGACGGCGGCTGAGCGGTCGGGAAGATCCCGTCGCCTGGTTGGCCATGATCCGGGAATTTACAGAGTTTTCGTGTCATCCGATCGAAAACATGACTCGATCCGTTCGAGTTCCCGTGTTTTGCGGGCTGCCCATGGGGTAGAGGGCGCTCAGGTGCGAATATCGCTGAAACGTCAATAACCAGGAGGAGCGAACAAATGGTGACACAGACCCCTGAGCGGACACTCGGCGCGATCGCGCAAGGCGATTCCCCGGTGCTTGAAGAGCTCGTTCAGATGCATCTGGACACGCTGGAGAGGTCGGGCCTCGACGAACGTACCTACCACCTTGTCCGGCTGGCCGCGCTCGTCGCCATGGATTCGGCGCCCGTCTCCTACCTGATGAATCTCGCCGTTGCCCGGGACGCCGGGCTGACCGCCGCCGACGCCCAGGGTGTGTGTACCGCCATCGCACCGATCGTCGGGAGCGCCAGGGTCGTGTCGGCGGCCGGGAGCGTACTGCGCGCACTGGGATTCGAGGAGGCTCTTCCGAATAATTAAAGTCCGAATAATTAAAGTCCTTGGTAAGGAGCTGCTTCGTTCGTGTGCTCGATCGGCATCGACGCTCCTCGCCAGGGACGGCCGCTCACCAGGGTGAAGTGGATTACGAAGCAGCTCGCGGACGCAAGTGATAATCTGCGGGTCGAATCTTTCGAGCAGGGGTCGCGCGGGAGGCTACTCGAGCCGAGCTCCTTGCTCTGGTCCGGCAGAAGCCGGAGATTCTGATCGCTGGTTCGGACTGCGACATTCGAGTCTTTCGTATTTCCTTGAGCGCGCGTCCCGGCACGAAACGCGGTGCCGGAAAGAGCGCATTTGTCACATCGGTGGTGGAAACGTTGGAGAAGTTCTACGAAGAGGTGGTACAGAACCTGTGCGAATGGCGTGACTCCACTGATCCCGGCTCGGTGTCAGATAGTGCTGCCGGTATCTCGGCGGGAAAAAGATAGCATCCACCGCACGAGTGGACGCGCTGTATTCTCTGAGGGGATGGTCGGTGTTCGGGGTCCCGAACACCGACCATCCCTGCTCGTCTTTGTTATCTCGTGGTGGCAGCGCCCCGCGGACCAACCCGTCCTCTGGCCGGCTGTCTCGAGCAGTTCTGCTGGGCGCCGCAGGGCCTGATCGCGCCTGATGCTCGGTTGGCCAGGTGGGCTGATCGTCCGTGTGGGCGCTCTTGTCCGATGGTCATGATGTCGGTCAACTTTCCGGGTCTGCTGTGGGCAGGCGGGTCTGGCCCACAGCAGACCCGGTACCACCCGATGGTCCGGGAGGAGATCGCCGGATCGCTCTTGTCAAAAGGCGGTCGACCGGGTCCCTTCGGCACCTTGCTGTATGGGTGTCACCTGAAAGATGATCTTCATATTCATGATCCGGAATGACTCTGAGGCGGCGCCGTCTCGGTTGTGGATCGTGGGATCGGTCGTCGGTGTCAAAGAGTTGACAGTGCGGAGAGTGACCGGGGCTGGAGAGTGGTCCGCACCGAGGGATGGTCGGTGTCGGAGAGTAGTCGGCGCTGGGAAGTCCTTGGTTTCGGAAAGTAGCCGATGTGATCAACTTCATTGTCGACAGCATCCTGCGGCAGGCTGGCGGATAGTACTGAGTCAGCATCTGGATGCGCCACGTCGAGCATGGCCCCGGCGTCCGCCCGACTGGTCGATGATCGTCGGTCGCCCGCAAATACCCCTTGCATTGTGTATGCATTATGCCTAGTCTTCCGGACGTAACGAAGGTCACACATCGGGTCTGACCTGCACATCGGCTGCCAGTCGGCATCAGAACTTGGAGAAGCGGTTGTCGCCCGATCGTGTTGTCGGACTCGCCACTGCCAGGTCGGTGCATGCCGACGGCCGTGGTCATGGCGTCATCGATGGCTTGCCCATCGCGCCGCGGTGCCCCTGGGGGGAGGAGGTGCCTGATGTGCTGGATGATCGGCGCGCAAGCAGCGCCCGTCCGCACGCTACTGGACGCGACGGATCCCGATCCGGTCCCGGTCTAGCCGGATCCGTGGTGTCGTCCTGGCCATGCCGCCGGTCGCCGGCTCCGGGCCGGTGCGCCATGGGACGCGGTCACGGCAGGGCGCGATCACGCCCCGCCATGGGACGGCCGTGGTCGCGGGGCCCGGGCCGGTGCGGCCGCGGACTGCCCGCCACAGCGAACTGAATGCATGACCGGCTGACCGGCGCTCCCGCTGCGGCTGTCCGCGGGTGACAAGCCGTTTTCGGTGAGTAGAACGCGAAATTCCGAACACCGACTGATCACCGGCCGTACGCCGACCGTGTGTCCGGGTAGCCCAGTTGTCCGCCAGCGGATCGCGACCATGCCACGGCGACCCGCACCGTAGCGATCTGCGCCAATAGCGACCCGTGCCGTATCGAACCGTGCCGTAGCGAGGTGCCGGCACCCGTCCGAAGTCGACGCTGGCGACCTGTCGTCAGCGACGTCGACCACCCAGGGTCGACCACCCAGAAAGGTGAGCCGCAGAAATGCCGACGACCCATAGCGCATGTATCGGAGAACCCACCGGCAGATCACGCTGGTCCGCCGGTCGTATGCGTTTACGTCTCATGCTGGTCGCCTGCGTCGCGTTGGCCACGGCTGCCACCGCCTGTGGCAGCTCGTCCTCGGACGACAACCCCGCACCGTCCGGCGGCTCCTCGTCGGTGGCCGCGGGCAGCGAGGTCGAAAGGGCCAACGCCTTCATCAAGCCCTATCTCACGCCGCCGACGAAGATCTCCATCGCCGCGCCGCTGAACTCCGCGCCGGAGGCGGGCAAGACGCTGGTGTACCTGCAGTGCGAGCAGCCGCAGTGCCAGGTGGTGGGTGTTGGCGTGCAGGCCGCCGCGGAGGCCGCGGGCTGGCAGTTCAGGAGCATCCCCTTCCAGTCGACGAACCCGTCCACGCTGACCGCTGGCCTCACGCAGGCGCTGCGGTACAACCCCGTCGCGGTGTCCGTCGTCGCCGAGCCGTACCCGTTGTGGTCGAGCAGCGTCCCGCAGTACCAGCAGGCCGGCGTCCCGCTCATCCCCGTGTTCGTCGGCCCCACGGACAACAACCCGACGCTCATCGCCAACGTCTCGAACCCCGACTATTCAGCGCTGCAGGGCCAGCTGTTGTCAGCCTGGTTCATCGCGGACTCGAACGCCCAGGGGAAGGTGCTGTCGGTGAGCATCCCCGACTATCCGTACCTCGGGGCGGTGTCGGCCGGGTTCGAGGCCGCTGTTGCCAAGGACTGCTCCAAGTGTGAAGTGACCAAGATCAAGGTTGGTGTCCCGGACGTGGGCAGCGGCGCGATCAACAGCACCATTGTCTCGGCGCTGCGCAAGGATCCCTCCATCAAGTACGTCGTTGTCTCGAACGTCGCGTTCGTCCACCCGCTGCCCGCCGCGCTGAGCGCCGCCGGCCTGAGCGGCAAGGTCAAGATTGCGGGTTGCTGTGGAACCAAGACGGACGAGGAAGGTCTGAAGACCGGGCAGTTCGCGGCGGTCACCGGCACCGGCGCGTACTATGCGGGCTGGCTCGTCGTCGACGCGGCGCTGCGCCACTCCCAGGGCCTGCCGATTCCCCCGGAGTCGGGTTTCCCCTCGCTTGGCCTGCTGACGAAGGACAACCTGGTCCAGCCGACCGACAGCTATGACCAGCCGGCGGACTACGCAGACCAGTTCAAGGCCCTGTGGAAGCTTCGGTGAGTGCACGATCTGAGTCCGTCGCGGATCGCGAGCCGTCTGCGCTCGCGATCCGCGACGTCTCCAAGACGTTCTTCGGCAACGCGGCCCTGTCCGGCGTCGACATCGACGTCGCCACCGGTGAGGTCCACGCGCTGCTGGGTGAGAACGGTTCGGGCAAGTCCACGATCATCAAGATCATGGCGGGGTATCACCGGCCCGACCCGGGCGGTGAGATCCTCGTTGCCGGCCGTGCCCTGGAGCCGGGCTCGCCGGACTCCGCATATGCCCTTGGCTGCCGGTTCGTCCACCAGGACCTGGGCCTGATCGACTCCCGTTCGATCGCCGACAACCTCGCGCTGGTTGCCGGGTTCCCGCTGAAGTGGGGCACCGTCCGGGACGGGGAGTTGCGGCGTATCGCACGTCGGGACCTCGCCCGCGTCGGGCTGGATCTCGATCCGGATCTCCTGGTCGGTGCGCTCTCGCCCGCCGAGCGCACGGGTGTCGCGGTGGCCCGCGCGCTTCGGGAGGACGCGTCCGCGCCGCCGGTGTCGCTGCTGGTGCTCGACGAGCCGACAGCCACTCTGCCCGACGCGGAGGTGCAGCATCTGCTGTCGATGGTGCGCACGGTGGCGAACCGCGGGGTCGGGGTTCTCTACGTGACACACCGGCTGGAAGAGGTCTTCCAGGTAGCCACGACGATCACCGTGCTCCGGGACGGCCACCGGGTGGCCCGGGTCCCGGTCTCCTCGGTGAGCCGGGCGGAGCTGATCTCCCTGCTCGTCGGCACGGAGTTCGACGACGTCCACCGGGTGTCGGCCGAACTGCCGGTGGAGCACGACGAGCCGCTGCTGGTCGCCGACGCGGTCTCGGCCGCCCCGATCGACCGGATCTCGCTGGAGATACGGGCGGGTGACGTTGTCGGGATCGCCGGAATCACCGGCTCCGGGCGGGAGAGCCTGCTGTCGGTCCTGTTCGGGGCCCATCCCAGACAGGCCGGCACGGTCCGCGTCGAGCAGACGAGCCTGCCGCCGTCACGGCCTGATCTGGCGATGAGGGCCGGCGTCGCGTTCCTCCCCCCGGACCGCAAGACACAGGGCGGCTTCCTCGACCTGAGCGTGCGGGAGAACATGACGATCAGCGATCTCGGGCCGTTCTGGCGTCGCCTGCGGCTGTCGCGGCGCCAGGAGAAGACCGAGGTGACGAGCTGGATCGAGCGGCTGAGCGTCAGGCCGCCGGCCGCCGAGGCGCCGCTGTCCTCCCTCAGCGGCGGCAACCAGCAGAAGGTCCTGTTCGCGAAGTGGTTACGCCGTTCACCGAAGGTGTTTCTGCTGGACGAGCCGACGCAGGGCGTGGACATCGGCGCCAAGGCGGAGCTGCACCTGGAGATCCTGGAGGCCGCGAGAGCCGGTGCCGGCGTCGTCGTCAGCTCGTCGGACACCGACGAACTCGCGGCGCTGTGCCACCGGGTGCTGGTCCTGCGCGAAGGGCGGATCGTGACGTCCCTGGCCGGCAGCGCTGTCACGGCGGCGGCAATTTCACACGCGTGCCTCGGAGCAGACCTCGGGGCGGGCGTCGGAGTGGACGATGGGGGGATTTCATGAGCGCGACAGACGGGCGCAGGTTCAGCTTCGGTCTGCAGAGCTACAGCGGGCTCTACCTGTGGGCGACGTTCATCATCGTGTTCGGGGTCTGGAAACCGGATCTCTTCCTGACGAGTGCCACGTTGCACTCGGTGGCCGCCGCTCAGGCGGTGTCGGCGATGCTGGCCCTCGGCCTGCTCATCCCGCTCACCGCCGGTGTGTACGACCTGTCGGTCGGCGCGGTGACCAACGTGTCGGCGGTGCTCGTGGTCACCCTGCAGACCGTGCACGGCGTGAGCATGGGCCCGGCGATTCTCGCGGCGATCGCCACGTCGGCCGCGATCGGGACGGCGTCCGGGTTCATCGTCGTCAAGCTGAAGGTCAACTCCTTTGTCGCCACGCTCGGTATGGCGACCGTCGTCGCCGCCATCCAGACGATCATTTCGGGTGGGACGCAGCCGTTCCCGCCGTCCGGTTCGGCGTGGACCAGCTTCACCCAGCAGACCGTGCTCGGTTTCCAGATCATCGTCCTCTACATGCTCATACTGGCGTTCGTCGTCTGGTGGGTTCTCGACCACACACCGGTGGGTCGCTACCTGTACGCGATCGGGGGCAGTTCGGAGGCCGCGCGGCTGACCGGGATCAGCGTGGGCCGCTGGACGTGGCTGTCGCTGATAGCGTCTTCCACCATCGCCGGAACCGCTGGGATCTTCTACGCGTCCCTGTCCGGGCCGTCCCTGACCTTCGGTCAGGCCCTGCTGCTGCCGGCGTTCGCCGCGGTCTTCCTCGGCTCGACACAGTTGCGGCCCGGCCGGTTCAACGTCTGGGGCACGCTGCTGGCCGTCTATGTGCTCGCCACCGGCGTGCAGGGCCTGCAGTTCGTCACCGGAGTCCAGTGGCTCAACGACATGTTCAACGGTGTCGCTCTGCTCGCCGCGGTGTCCTTCGCGGTCTGGCGGCAGGGGGCGAAGGGCCGGCGTCGTGAGCGTGCGACAGCCACCGACACACAGGCCGAGCACCCTGTCGACGCGGACGTCAAACAGCCGGTCGGGTCCTGACGTCCCAGGTGCCGCGACACCCGGCCGTCATGGCAGCCGGATGCCATGACGGCCGGATGCGCCATGACGACGGGTGGTGTGACGACCGGAGGCCCCGGAGAACTCTGGGACGGCGTAGGGCGCGACGCGACCGGTCGCGATCTGTCGCGACAGGTGATGCGTCCCCGGCGAGACCGGGAACAAAGCCGTGCTGAATGCCCGTGCCGTCCACCGGTCCCCGGCGCTATCCGGTCATCTTGGCCATCGGAGCGCGCGTGCCAACGGCGGAGATTTTTCTGATATCCGGGGACCGATGCGGATCGTTGGTTCGAATCAGGTCGTCGTTGTGGAGTTTCATCGCCCTCTCGAACGCGAAGCGATTGCGGGTGCGGATCGCCTCGATGATGTCGGAGTGCACGTTCAGGCTGTGCCGGAGCATCGGTTCGTGGCCGTCGATGAACGTCGCTCGGCTCAGCGTCGCCTCGAGCAGGGCCATCACGCTCTGGTGCATGCCGTCCAGCACCGGGATCCGCGCGGCGGTGACCAGCGCGCGGTGCATGCGCATGGTGCCCTTGACGTAGCTGCGTGCGTCCCGGGCTGAGGCCATGCGGTCGTAGGCGTCCTGGATCGCGTCGACGTCACCGGCGGTCGCGCGGTCGAAGGCGACGGCAGCCAGACCGGCCTCCAGATGCATCCGGGCCTCGAACAACTGGAGGGGATGGGTACCGGAGTCGTGAAACCACAGATCCATCGCCCCCAGCCGGACCTGTGGGGGCAGGCTGGCGACGAAGATGCCGCCGCCGGCGCCCGGACGTACACCCACCAGGCCCCGGTTGCGCAGGATCCGCAGGGTTTCGTTCATGACCGTCGGACTGATGCCGAACCGTTCCATGAACTCGGCGCGCCGACCGAGGTGCGCGCCGACGGGCAGCCGTACCTCGAGGATCTCGTCCTCGATGTCCGCGGCCACCTGCTCGGCGCGCGATTTGCGAGCAGCCGAATCAGGTCGTCGTCTGGCCACGGGAACCTCTCCTCGGACGTGGCGATGTACCGCTCGAGCAGCTGATGTAAAGGACAAAATTATATACACAATATCTTATGTCAGGGGAGGCCTCCGCGCACCTGAGGAGCGGGAATGAAGCGCCTATATGCTACGTAAACCCGTTTCGGCGGCGGTGCGCGGCCGCGTGGGGCGCGCCATCCGGAGGAGCTTCGGGTCTGCCCCGTGGGAGGTCCCGTGGGAGGTTCTGCGGGGGCCGAGGCGGGGTCGAGGCGGGGGGCCGAGCCGGGCCAGGGTCGCGGTGGGGCCGTGGGCCGCCCTTGTTGGGCCAGATGATCGATAAAGGGGCGAGTCGTACGGCGAGCGGGCCCGGCGGCGGCCCGGCGGTTACGCGCGGCATCGCGGGAGTGGAAGACAGCGGCCCGGCCGGCGGACGGGGAGCGGCGGCCGCCACGGCGAGTTTTTCCTGCCGGTCCACCGCTCACGGGCCGACCGCTGGGAAGCCCTACCAGTCAGATTACCCAGGATATTCGACCGGTTTCAGAATAATTTCCCGGATTTCATCGGTGCGGACGTATGGTCCGAAAAATCTGCCACCCGGCGGGCGTCCGGGAAGTGGGTGTCGGTGGTGCGTTTCCAGGTGCGGCATCATACTTGTGGATACCGGAGCCGCCGGCCGGATGGCGGGACCGTCGGACGCCAGGAGGAAACATGGCTTCCATAGACCTCAACAAAGTGTTGGACAAGGCATGGGCGGACCAGGAGCTGTCAGAGATCCTCGCCGCCCCGGTGTCGGCGCTGAAAGGGGTTTCCGACCGTGACGGCGAACTGCTACGGGAGGCGTTCAACATCAAAACGGTGGCCGATCTGGCAAATCTGAAGTATTTTCGCTGGGCTTCGGCGCTCGCCGCGCTGAACGTCTCGGCCAAGTAAGCCGGGCCCGGGGCCGCGAATCCAGGCAGCCGCTGGCCAGGTAACCCGCCGGTCGGATAATCCCGCACGGCCGTTGTGGCCCGAACTTTTTCAGGGTCGGGACGGCCGTGCCGGGCCGCGCCATGTCGGCTGCCCTGTCATCCCCATAATTCCTGTCATTCCCCTTGTGAACCGTGTTCATCCGTACACCGTGCTAATCCACGCCGTCCCGCCGGCCACCCGGCCGGGACGGCGTGCCGCCGGCTGCCGTCTGTTCGTCCTCCGCTGTTCTCCGTATGTCCCTCGTCCGTCGCGGAGCGAGGGTGGAACAGATGGATCAGTGAAAAGTTTCCGATATCTCCGGTAGCGTCACGAATATTTTCATCGTCAGGAATCTCCTGCTCTCCCGCGCCGTCCGGCGGTGACCGCGGCCGGGTCGGTCCGCCGCGTTTGCCGATGTTCTTGTGACGATGGCTATGTGTTGATGATCACGGCCAGCGGGATCGTGCGCCGAACAACACGACCGGGCACCGGGCGGACGAGCGATGAATGAAACCGGATGCCCTCGTGACCATCCATCCGGACGCCTCTGCGTGTGGCGGGGCCGCCCCGTAGACTCCGGCTCGTTTGGCCGCGTTGTGTCGCGCTTCCTCAACAGGTCGAACATCGCTCTTCGCGGTGACTCACGGTCGACCGGTAGGCCGCCTGGCGACTACGGGATGTGGTTATGAGCGAACCCTTACCCTCAACGCGACTCCGTATCCGATGGAAGGCACTGACAGTGACCGTCGTAGAGCCTCTCCGGAGAAGCCAACACGACCAGCGTCTACGTACCTGGCTGCTCCAGGGTCTGGCCGAGCGGTCGCGGCAGCACGCGGGACCGCACACTCAGCCATCGGTCGAGCATCGGCGGCACCCGTGGTGGCGTGTGATGTGTCTCACGGGAGTGGACTACTTCTCCACCCTTGGTTACCAGCCTGGCATAGCCGCTCTCGCCGCCGGCAGCCTCAGCCCGGTCGCGACCCTGATCCTCGTGCTGCTCACCCTCTTCGGGGCCCTGCCCGTCTACCGCAAAGTGGCGTCGGCAAGCCCCCACGGTGAGGGCTCCATCGCGATGCTGGAACATCTGCTGCCGTGGTGGTCGGGGAAGCTGCTCGTCCTGGTCCTGCTGGGGTTCGCCGCCACCGACTTCCTCATCACGATCACCCTGTCGGCCGCCGATGCCACCGCGCACCTCATCGAGAATCCGTACGCCCCGCACTTCCTGCACGACCACAACCTGCTGGTCACGCTGGTGCTGCTCGCCCTGCTCGCCGCGGTGTTCCTCAAGGGCTTCACCGAAGCCCTCGGTATCGCGGTCGCCCTGGTCATGATCTATCTGACACTGAACCTCGTCGTCATGCTGGCCGGCGTGGTCCAGGTGCTGCGCACCCCGCACGTCGTCGACAACTGGCACGCCCTGATGGTGGCCGAGCACCCGAATCCCCTGCTGATCATCGGGGTGGCGCTCATAGTATTTCCCAAGCTCGCGCTGGGCCTTTCCGGTTTCGAGACCGGGGTGGCGGTGATGCCGCTTGTCCGCGGGGACGCGTCCGACACCGAGGAGCGTCCCACCGGGCGGATCCGCGGGACCCGGCACCTGCTCACCACGGCGGCGATAATCATGAGCGTTTTTCTGCTGGCCAGCAGCATGGTGACGACCCTGCTCATACCGAAGGCGGAATTCGAGACGGGCGGCGCCGCCAACGGCCGCGCCCTGGCCTATCTCGCCCACGAACTGCTGGGCAACGCCTTCGGGACCTGTTACGACGTCAGTACCATCGCGATCCTGTGGTTCGCCGGGGCGTCCGCGATGGCGGGGTTGCTCAATCTGGTGCCCCGTTATCTGCCGCGTTACGGCATGGCCCCGCACTGGGCGCGTGCGGTCCGCCCGCTGGTCCTCGTGTTCACCGTGGTCGCGTTCGTCGTCACGGTGCTGTTCCGGGCCAGCGTCGACAAACAGGCCGGTGCCTACGCGACCGGCGTGCTCGTCCTCATCACCTCGGCGTCATTGGCGGTGACGCTGGCCTCGGCGAAACGGCGTCGGCGCGCGTACACCGTCGGGTTCGCGACCATCTCGACGGTTTTCGTCTACACCACCATCGCGAACATCATCGAACGACCGGACGGTCTGATTATCGGATCGTTCTTCATTATGGCGATCATTGTCGTGTCGTTCGCGTCGCGTGGGATACGCGCGTTCGAGTTGCGCGTCACGGATGTTCGCCTGGACGACACCGCGACACGGTTCGTCACCGAGGCCGCCAGCGCCGGTGAACTGCGGCTGATCGCCAATGAACCGGACCTGCGCGACGCCGCCGAGTACTCCGACAAGGAACGACAGGAACGTCGCGACCTGCACATCCCCGACGGGGATCCGTTGCTCTTCGTCGAGGTGACGGTGCCGGACGCGTCCGAGTTCGAAAGCGAGCTGGACGTCCGGGGTGAGGAACGTCATGGCTATCGGATTCTGAAGCTGACGAGCGCCTCGGTACCGAACGCGATCGCGGCGTTGCTGCTGTACCTGCGTGATCTCACCGGCGAGCGGCCGCACGTCTATTTCGAGTGGGGCGAGGGAAATCCGCTGGTCAACCTGTTGCGATTTCTCTTCGTCGGGGTCGGCGAGGTCGCACCCGTCACTCGCGAGGTGCTGCGCGAGGCCGAGCCCGAACCGGCCCGGCGGCCCTTCGTCCACGTCGGCTGACACCCGTGGCGGCCGGTCCGCGACTGGCTGGCCGGCTGGTCGCATGACCAGCCGGACGATTACGGACAGTCGGTACGGCTGATCGTAATCACCGCGTCCGGCGCAGGAGGAAGCGGTCGCGCAGCCGCGGTGGCAGCCGGGCGACGGCAGCGGCGATGTGGGCGTCCCGGCCGACGAGATAGCGGGTACGGGGCCGCTGGGTGGTCAGAGCGTGCACGATCACCTTCGCGACCTCCGCCGGGGGGATCCCGGCGGCTTCGTTGCGCTTCGCGCCCGCGCGGGCGGCGGCGATCTGCTTGCCGTACAGCGTGTCGACCGCCGGGGGCAGCGTCGCGAACAGCCGTTCGGCGGATACCGCCGCCGACTGCCAGATCGGCGTGGTGACCGCGCCGGGCTCGATGAGAATGACGTCGATTCCCCAGGGCGCGAGCTCGATGCGCAGCGTGCCGGTGAGCGCGGCCAGCGCGAACTTCGACGCGGTGTAGGCACCGAGCAGCGGTGCGACGATCCGGTCGCCGACTGAGCCCACGTTGACGATCCGGCCGTGCCCGTCCCGCAGCAGCGGGAGTACCGCCTGGGTGACGGCCACCTGGCCGACGACGTTGACATCGAGCTGGCGGCGCAGCTCCGCCGGAGGGAGGAACTCCAGCGGCGCGGCGACCGCGATACCCGCGTTGTTGACCAGGCCCGCGAGGCCTTCGGCCCCGACAGCGTCGCGGATGGTGACAGCCGCCGCTGCCACCGCCTCCGGATCGGTGATATCGAGTTGGACGGGCACGACCCGCTCGCCGAGTTCGCTCTTCAGCGCGGTCGCATCCTCCTCCCGGCGTACGCCGGCGATCACCTGTCTGCCCTGGCCGGTCAGGTGGCGCACGGTCGCCGCGCCGATCCCCGTCGACGCTCCGGTGACCAGGACAGTCCCCGGGGAGGTGGTCATCTGCGGCCCCTTCTGGATGTTCCGTTGCGGGCCCGCGCTCGAACGAGCCCGCCTCGTGCGGACCCGCCGCGAGTGGGAGCAGGCTCTGGGCGGGTGGTGTGGTGCGCCCTGCGGGCAGGGTAGTCCCCTGACGACGCTTACGGAAGATTACTGCCAGGCTGGTGGAAGTTTCATCGCTCTCTGTATCAAAAATGGTTACGAATAATCCGTCCCGGTATATCTGGATCCCGCTGCCGGGGTCCGGTAGCGGGCGCCGGTACCTGGACGGAACGGGTGCCGGGGAGCCCGCTGGTCAGTTCGAGGGAAGGTCGGGCGGGCCGTCGGGCTCGGTCTGCTCGGCGAGGAAACGCTCCAGCGCCGCGGCGAGCTCGTCCGCGGTGGGTAGCTCCTCGTCCTCGGCCGCCGGAAGATCACTTCCTGTCCGGCCCTGGATAAACGTGTCGTACTGTTCCTCAAGGGCGGTGACCAGCGCCGCGGCCTCACCACCGTTCGCCAGTTGCCGGTCGATGTTGCTGCGGACGGCCGCCGACGCGGAGCGCAGCCCGTCCAGCGGGAGCATCAGGCCGGTCGCCTTCGACAGCGAGGTGAGTAGGCTCTCGGTGGCCGCCGGATAGTCGGTCTGCGACAGGTAGTGCGGGACATGGGCGGCGAATCCCATCGCGTCGAGGCCGTCGCGCCCGCGCAGGTACTCGATGAGATGACCGGCGCTGCCAGGGGCCTGGACCCGCCGCACCCACGGCTCGTACCCGATGATGAGATCCCGGCGGGTGGCGTGCGCGGTGACGCCGCACGGGCGGGTGTGCGGAACGGCCATCGGGATCGCGTTGAGGCCCACGGTCAGCCGGACACCCAGGCGCTCGGCGAGGATGCCGACAGCGGCGATGAACCGCTTCCACTGCAGGTCGGGCTCTGGGCCGGACAGCAGCAGGAAAGGCGTCCCGGCGCTGTCGTCGACGAGGTGCAGCCCGAGCAGCGGCTCGTCGTAGTGCTCCCAGTGATCCTCAGAGAAGATCATGAATGGACGGCGGGAGCGGTAGTCGAGCAGCTGGTCGACGTCGAAGGTCGCGATGAGGCGGTTGTCCAGCGTCGTCAGCAGATGGTCGCGGGCCAGCCGGATCGCGCCACCCGCGTCGACGACACCGGTGAGGGCCTCCACCAGCACCGGTCTGCCGATTTCCGGCAGATCGTCGGCGACCTCATACAGCTCACGAGGGTCGAGCACTGGTCGGAGCCTCCTCACGGAAGTCTGTTGGCCGCTTTACCAAGGATGAAGCGACGACGGTGCCGATCTGTTCCTGCCGTGTGACGTCTCCTGAAAACCTGGCGAAGCGCTCGCGGTAAGTATCGCAGCCGGGCCCGTCCGGGCGGGCGGGGCCATGGCGGGAGATCGTGACCCTACTCCGCGTGAGCTCCGGCTCTGCGCGCTGCCGCGTCCGTGCTCTGCGCGCTCCCGCGTCCCGTGTGTTGCGGTGGGCATGGGTGGCCCACCGCCGCCGCCGGGCACGGCGGGGAAGGCATGGCACGGCAGACAGGCAGGCACGGCAAGGCAAGGAAGGCACGGTAAGGGAGGCCCCATGCGTGACGCGCTGCCGGAGCTGGCTCGCTGGTGGACGGCGGGGACGCCGTTCGCGCTCGCCACCGTGGTCGGGACCAGTTCGTCCGCGCCGCGTCCGCCCGGCGCGGTGCTGGCCGTCGGCACCGGCGGGGAGGCGGTCGGCAGCGTCTCCGGCGGCTGCGTCGAGGGCGCGGTGTACGAGCTGGCCTGCCAGGTGCTCGCCACGGGTGAGCCGGCGCTGGCCACGTACGGCCCGGACAGTGGCGATGACCTGGGCGGTGACAGCGGGCCGGGCGGTGGCGGTGAGCTGATGGGCGGTGGCGGTGAGCTGAATGGAGGCGGAAGGCCGGGCGGTGACGACGTGCTGGCGACCGGGCTGACCTGCGGTGGGACCATCAGCGTCTTCGTGCAGCGCATCGACCGTCGCGGCGCGCCGGAGTTCGGCGACGTGGCGGCGGCGGTGGCCGCGGCCGAACCGGTGGCGGTGGGTACCGTCGTCGACTCGGCCACCGCGCCGGTGCGGCCGGGAGCCCGGCTGGCGGTCTGGCCGGACCGCGTGGCCGGCACCCTCGGCACCGACGGGCTCGACGCGGCCGTCGCCGACGACGCCCGGGGGATGCTCGCGCGGGGGCACGGCGGACGGCGTGACTACGGGCCGCGCGGCCAGCGGGGCCGCACCGAGATCGGCGTGTTCGTGCAGGCGTTCGCGCCGGCCGCCCGCATGCTCGTGTTCGGCGCGGTCGACTTTGCGGCCGCGCTCACCCGCGTCGGGATGTTTCTGGGGTTTCGTGTCACCGTGTGTGACGCCCGGCCGGTATTCGCCACCCGTGAGCGTTTCCCGGCGGCCCACGAGGTGGTGGTCGAATGGCCGCACCGCTATCTCGGGCGGATCACCGTCGACCCGTCCACGGCGATCTGCGTGCTCACCCACGACCCGAAGTTCGACGTGCCGCTGCTGATGGCGGCGCTGCGCACCCCGGCGGGCTACATCGGCGCGATGGGCAGCCGGCGCACCCATGGCGACCGGCTCGCCCGCCTGCGGGCCGCCGGGCTGACCGAGGCGGAGCTGGCCCGGATCCGGGCGCCGATCGGTCTCGATCTCGGTGGCCGCACGCCCGAGGAGACCGCGGTGTCGATCGCGGCCGAAATCGTCCAGGCGCGCTGGGGCGGAAGCGGCCGGCCGTTGTCGACGACATCCGGCCGTATCCACCCCGTACCGTGACGTGCCGGTTGCTCGACGCGGGTCGGTGACGGGACCGGATCGACGGTGGACTGTCGACAGTGAACATGGACAAGTGAATATGGGACAACGGTGAATATGGGACAACAGCGGATAACGGTGGATATGGACAGTGGGCGAGGCGTCGGGCAGCGGCTGGTCAGTACCAGATCAGCGCGTTCGCGTTCGACATCGTCAGGCCAACGATCCACAGTGCGACGTCGATGACGCCCAGGACGAGCCCGGCCGTTGCCAGGCGCCCGCCGCCACGTCGCCCACGGACCCCGAAGGCGATCGCGGCGATCCCGAGAATGATCCCGAGGAAGAACAGGCCGATGATCCCGCAGACCAGGCTGATGATCGAATCCCGCCGAGCGGTCGGAGTCCTGGTTGATCCCGGTGTCTTTGTTTGTCCGTAGCGCACCCCTGTTCCGTTCCCACCGAACGCCGCGGAACACCACGCATGCCGTCCTGCCCGGACCGGGCACGGTCCGGGACCCCTCGTCCGGGTCCGTGGCCAGCCCGGGGGCCTGGTCACCATCCGGACGCCGGTGTGTGATCCCGCTGTCGTGCCGGTGTTCGGCAACTGGGGAGCCAGGCTGCCAGCTGGCCCCGGGGCAGCTCTAGATCAGCGGCTACCCGGGCCCGCCGTCGACGGCCGGCCGCCGCTCGGTGGCCAGTCGGCTCAGGATCGCCGGCAGCGGGCCCGAGTGGACGACGGTCAGCGTCCGGGTGGCCCTGGTCAGTGCCACGTACAGGTCGGCGAGACCGCGCCGTGAACCATCAATGATCATTTGAGGCTCCGCCACGACGACCGCGTCGAACTCCAGGCCCTTGGATTCCGCGACGGTGAGCACCGCGATCGGGGCGGCCAGCACGTCCGCCGCGCCGATGGGGACGGCCGGGGCGACCTCCGCGCCGACGGAGGCGGCCGCTGGCGCGGCCGCGAGTGCCGCGCGGACCCGCTCGGGCAGACCAACCGGGCAGATCACCGCCACCCGGCCCTCGCCCACTGCCTCGGCGGCGCGCAGCGCCCACACGGCTGCCGCGGCGACCAGCGCGTCGCCGCCGGGCTGGTCGGCGTCGACAGCCACCGCCGTCGGCGGCGCTCCGATGGCTCGTATGGAACGCGGTGGCCTGGCAGAGGAATCCTGCGCGACAAGGACGTCAGCCGCCACGTCCATGATCTCCATGGGTGTGCGGTAGCTGACGCTGAGCCGTTCCAGCCGCCAGCGATCGCCGATGTGCGGGGCCAGCGCCTCGGCCCAGCAGCCCGCCGCGGCCGGGCTCGAAGCCTGGGCGAGATCACCGACCAGGGTGGCCGAGCGCATCGGGCAGCGCCGCCACAGCAGCCGCCACAGCATCGGCGATACTTCCTGCGCCTCGTCGACGATGAGATGGCCGAAGGTCCACGACCGGTCGCCGCTGGCATGCTCCACGGCGCTGCGCCGCCGGTGAGGGCCGTACCAGCGTTCGGTCATGCCCGCGGTCATCGTCTCCACGTCGACCGCCCCGGTCAGGCCGAGCCCGTCAAGGACCTCACGGGCGTACTCCCGCTCGGCCTGCCGCTCCTGTGTGGCTGCCCGCTCGGCCGACTGCGCGGTGTCGACGTCCGGATCCCCCAGCAGTTCGGCGGCCTCGTCCAGCAGCGGCACGTCCGCCGGCGTCCACGGGGCGTCGGCCGGACGGCGCAGCAGGTGACGCTCGTGAGCGGTCAGTTTTGCCGCGCGCGCCGCCGAGGCGAGCCGGGCCGGCTCGGCGAACAGGTCGGCGAGCAGGTCGGCGAGCAGACGCCGCGGGGTCAGCCGTGGCCACAGCGCGTCGAAGAGCGCCCGCGCAGCCGGGTCGGCGCGCACGTACCCGGCGATCTCCTCGCGTTCGTCGTCGTCGAGCAGGCCACCGGGAAGATTCGCGATCACCTGGTCGGTGAGCACGGCCGTCAGTTCACGGACGAAGATCCTCCGGGCTGGGTTGTGCGGGCGGCGGCTGCGCCGGGCCCGGGTGCGGGCGTTCTCCACGGCCCGCCGGGGCAGGTGGAGCACGGCGCCGTCGTAGCGGACGTCCACCCCCTCCGCGGGCACGTGCTGACGGTTCTTCACCGCCTCGGCCACCAGCGTCGCCATCCGCAGGTCACCCTTGAGCGCGCTGACGCGGGCGTCCTCGTCACCGGTGGCGTCGACGCCGGGGAACAGCCGCCCCGGGGTGGCGAAGACCACACCCGTCTCGCCGAGTGAGGGCAGCACCTGCTCGATGTAGCGCAGGAACACCGGGCTCGGGCCGACCACCAGTACACCGGAGCGGACGAGCCGTTCCCGCTCGGTGTACAGCAGGTAGGCGGCCCGGTGCAGGGCCACCGCGGTCTTGCCCGTACCCGGCCCGCCATCGACGACCAGGACGGATCCGGCGTCGGCGCGGATCACCCTGTCCTGTTCGGCCTGCAGCGTCGCGACGATGTCGTGCATGTGGCCCGAGCGGGGCGCGGACAGCGCCTCCAGCAGCGGGGTGTCACCGCTCGCCCCGGCCACCTGGGCGGCGTCGGCGGCGGTGGGGTCGAGCACGTCGTCGGTGAAGCCGCATAGTTCGCGCCCTTTGGCCCGCAGGTGGCGACGCCGCAGCAGTCCGTGCGGGTCGGCGAGGGTCGCCCGGTAGAAGGCGGTGGCCACCGGGGCCCGCCAGTCGATCAGGATCGGTTCGTGCTCGGTGTCCGACAGGCCGATCCGGCCGATGTAGACCCGCTGGTGGTCGGTGCGGTCCATGGTGCCGAAGCACAGCCGTTCCTCGGCGGCGTCGAGCCGGTCGATCCGGTCGGAGTACGCGTCGGCGAAGGCCTCCCGCTCCACCCGGGACTGCGGCGTGCCGGTGCCCGCCGTCACCAGCACCGCGCGCAACTGCTCACGGGCCTGGTCGCGCAGGTCGTCCAACCGGTTGTACAGGACGTCGACATACACCTGTTCGCGCGCGAGTTCGTGCTCGTACGTCGTCGGCACCTGTGATCCTTCCGGTTTGTGGGCGGTGAGCACACCCGGCCGCGCAGCCGGGCCCCTGACCGGCAGTCGCTGACCGACACCCGCTGGCGGGCATCCGCTGACCGGCATCCACCGGCCGGCATCCACGAGTGGAACGCGAGCGGAACGGAACATGGATCCTACGACCGGCTGCCTCACCAGCGCCCGGCGGGCCGAAAAAATCTCCCTGCCGCTGCGCGGCCGGTGCGCCGATGTCCGGCCGCACCATGCGTGCCCGAAGCATGCGCGCCCGAACTATGCGCACCCGACTATGTGCACCTGTTCGGACGGCACACCGCTGAGCAGCGCCGCGTCCCGGACGGCCTGCGTCCACGCGTGCGGACCACAGACGAACACGTCGTGGTCAACGATACCGGGGACGATCTGGCGCAGCGCGACGTCGTCGAGCAGGGCGGAGAAGCGTTCCGGCAGCCACGACGAGCGGTCCGGGCAGCGGTGCCCGGGCAGGTAGATCACCCGGATCCCGCGCAGCACAGCCAGCATGTCCAGTTCGTAGCGGAAAGCCGGGCTCTCTTCGGTCACGGCCCGGTAGATCAGCACGGTCTCGGTGGGGGAGTGGTCCTCCTCGTCGAGAAGCGCTCTGATCGGGCCGATGTCGACGCCGCAGGCCATCACGGTCAGCGGTCGTGGGTGGCGGCCGGCGGGCGGCACGGCCGGGTCGACGCCCGTGCCCGGGGCCAGCGTCGCCACGGCCAGATCCAGCGTTGTCGTGGTCATGGTGTTCGTCCTCCATCGGCTCAGGAAGTCCAGGGCCTGTCCGGGTGTCTGCCGGAGCAGGGTGCGGTACGAGCACGCGGAGAAGAAGCAGAAGAGCATGGTCACGGCTTTCGGCTCCGCGTGATCCTTTAATGATCCTTTAATGATCCTTTGGTGATTTCGCTGGTCCGCTGGGTCGCGCCGGCCCTGCCCTGCCCGGCGGGGTCCCTGCGGCGCGCCACCATCCACGGTGGGCCGGCGGACTTCACCGTTGCTGAATCCAACCTGTGAGGTTGCTGGGAGTTCACGTCGCCGTCAGGGGAGGTGGATGTGCTCAGATAGAACAACATCGGACGATCAACACGGAGCGGACGTATGAGCGGTAAGACGATTGTCGATCAGTTGGTGAACCTGCGTGACCTGGGTGGGCTGCCCACCAGCGACGGCAGACTGACCCGGGCCGGTGTGCTCTACCGCAGCGAGGCACCCCTGCACGGTGACCGGCCACCGTCGAACGGTCTGGCCTGGCCGCCTCGCACGGTCGTCGACCTGCGCTCACCGGTAGAGCAGGACGGTCCACACCCGCTGACCTCGGAGGCGACCGACATCCACCTGGTTCCGCTGCTGGGCGACGTCGATCCCCACGATCCGACCTCCCAGACCGCTACGGCGCTCGCCGGCGGTCTGCGCACGCTCTACCAGTCGATCATCGTTTCCGCTGGCTCACTGGTGGTCAACATCCTTCATCTCGCGGCCCGGACACCCGCTCCGCTGCTCGTCCACTGCGCGGCCGGGAAGGACCGGACCGGCCTTGTCGTGGCGGTGCTACTGCGTGCCGCGGGCGTCAGGGCGGACGCGGTGCTCGCGGACTATGCGATCACGGCCACGAACATGCCCGCGGTGCTGCGACGGATGGGTGACAGCCCGCTGCTGCCGGGCGGGGGCAGGAACGCGCGTGATCTTGCCAGGACGTCGTCTTCGGCCGTCGAACAGGTGCTGGGTGCCATCGATGGCCACGGCGGTGGCGTGGCGGGCTGGCTGGCCGACAACGGCGCGGATCCGGACGCGGTATCCGCCTGGGAGTCCCGTCTGCTGGCCTGACCGTCCCCGTCCCCGTCCCCGTCCTCCGGCCGACCCGGCTTCGTCCTATCCAAACCCGGCGTTGCCGGTCTCGCAAAAATCCGCCGGGCATCCTCCGATGCCCTTTTCTCGTCCTTACCGTTTTTCTTGCCGGTCATCGCCGAACGGTCGCGGGCCCACGTGGTGGACCGTCTGTCCGGGGACGGGAGCGTGGATCTCGATTGTGAAGGACGCGGTCGGACAGGCGCCGTGCGGCCAGCTGGCCTCGATGGCCGCACGGACCTCCGGCGTCCGCCGGTGGTGGGCGGTGGGCCCCATCATCACCAGGTTCAACAGGTCGTCCGGTGACAGGGACAGCTCGAGGTCGAAGGTCAGCTTGTCCTGTCGGACGAAGAATCCGGCCAGTTTCGCGCGCAGCCGCTCGGATTTTCTTTCATCCACGGTGACCAGGCCGAGCGGGCCCACGATTTCGGCAAGATGGCGGACGGTGGGTGTCACGATGGCCAGCCGTCCGTCCGGGCGCAGGACGCGGTGCATCTCCGCGACATTTCGTGGCGCGAAGACGTCGAGAACAAGTGTCGCCGTCGCGGTCCGGATGGGTAGTGGGTCGCGTACGTCCGCGCCGATGGCGCCGATGCGCGGATGAGCCCGGGCCGCCCGTCGCAGTGCGTAGCGTGACGCGTCCACCGCGATACCGACCGCGTCCGGAGCGGATCGGAGTAGATGCGCCAGGTAGTAGCCGGTACCGGCGCCGACATCGACGACGACCGGTGCGCGGCCGGACGTACCGTTGTCCGTGTCCGTGTCCGTGTCCGTGTCCGTGTCCGTGTCCGTGTCCGTGTCCACGGCCACGGACACGCCGCCGTCCTGGGGCGCGCCGCTGGCCGCCTGACGACCGTGGCTGGCGGAGGGTGCGCCCGCGAGTCTGTTCGCGGGCTGGCCGGTGAGCCCGTCGGCAAGCGTGCCGGTGAGTCCGTTGATGATCTTGCCAGTGAGCCTGTCGGCGAGCCGATCAGCAAGCGCGGTGTAGTGGCCGGCGCCGAGGAAGGCATCCCGCGCCTGCACCATGTCCGCGCTGTCGCCGTGGAGCGCCTTCGCCCGCCCGGCAGTGAGCGTCAGGTAGCCCGACCGGGCGAGGTCGTAGCCGTGGCCCGCCGGACAGCGCACCTGCCCTGGCCCCGCGGTCAGCCCCTGGTGACACATCGGGCATGTGAGATGGGCAAGAACGGTGTGAATCACGCCGGGCCCGCCGTCATCATCGGCCGCATGGTAACGACAGTACGTGCCCGGTGAGCTGGAACGATCGATCGTCGACCCGGCGGTGTCAGGACGGTGGGTGTCCGAACGGTAAGGACGCCAGAGCAGCGGAGCTACCAGATCAGTAAGGGCACAGAACAGCGAGGGTGTCAGGACAGCGAGGGTGGTGAGGTGGCGTGATCAACCGTTCTGGCGGTAGTTCCTCCGGCTCGGTGACCGTCCCGGCGGCCAGCGCTGTCATCGGATCCCGGTACCGCGCGCCCGAGCGGGTGGGCATCGTGGGTGCCGGCATGGTCGGCCTGTCCACCGCGTGGTTCCTTCAGGAGCACGGGGTCCAGGTCACGGTACTCGAACGTGATCATGTTGCGGCCGGCTCGTCCTGGGGCAACGCGGGGTGGGTCACGCCGAGCCTGGCCACACCCCTGCCGGAACCCGCGGTGCTGCGTTACGGCGTCCGCGCCGTGATGAGCCCGGCATCTCCGGTGTACGTGCCGCCGCGCGCGGATCCGCGCCTGCTCCGCTTCCTCGCCGGGTTCGCGCGCAACAGCACGGCGCGGCGGTGGCGGGCGGCGATGGAGCACCTCGTGCCGGTCAACCGCAGGGCGTTCGAGGCCTTCGACCAGCTGGCCGCCGGGGGAGTGCGGGTGCCGACGTCCTCGGCCGAGCCGTTCCTGGCCTGCTACCGCAGCGCACGTGAGCGGGAGATGTTGGTCACCGAGCTCGCTGAGATCCGCGCGGCGGGCCAGAAGGTCGACTTCGAGCTGCTCGGCGGTGCGCAGGTGCGGGCACTGCAACCGGTGTTGACCGACGAGATCAATGCCGCGGTCCGCATCGACGGCCAGCGTTTCTGCGACCCTGGGCGTTTTGTGGCGGCGCTCGCCGACAGCGTCCGGGTACGCGGAGGTGAGCTGCGGGAGGGCGTCGATGTCCGTGGGATCCGTGACCGTGGTGCCGACATAGCCGTGGAACTCGCGACGGGGGAGAGCGCCTTGTTCGACGCGGTCGTCGTCGCCAGCGGCGCGTGGCTGAGCGAACTCGCCCAGCCGTTCGGAGTTCGCCTCCCGGTGCAGGCGGGGCGGGGGTACAGCTTCAGCGTGGCAGCCCATGCCGTGCCCGCGGGCCCGCTGTACTTTCCGGCCCAGCGGGTGGCCTGCACACCGTTGGGCGACCGGTTGCGCATCGCCGGGATGATGGAGTTCCGAGAGCCTCGGGCGCCGCTGGACCAGCGTCGGATCACCGCGATCGTCGACGCGGTCCGCCCCCTGCTGGCCGGTGTTGAGCTGGCCTCCCGGAGGCAGGAATGGGTCGGCTCGCGTCCCTGCACGCCCGACGGTCTTCCGGTGATCGGCCGGACGACGTCCCCACGGCTGTTCGTGGCCGGCGGGCATGGTATGTGGGGTATCACGTTGGGGCCGGTCAGCGGACAACTGGTGGCGCAGGCACTTGCCACCGGCCGTCTGCCTGCGGAACTCGAGCCTTTCGACCCGCTACGCTGATCCGTGCCCGTGCCCGTGCCCGTGCCCGTGCCCGTGCCCGTGCCCGTGCCCGTGCCCGTGCCCGCCGCTGCCTGGCCTCTGATCCGCGCCCGCACCCGGCTGGCTGATGGCCGTCAGGAGCAGTTTGCTGGAGCAGATGGCCGATCACGGAATGTTTACTTTCTGTGATCAATTTATCTCAGGCTGCTCCCTTGGGCAGGCTGGTCAACTGGCTTCGCTCCTGTTGGAGGTCCGCCTTTATGTACCAGCTGGTTTCTCGGGATGGACGATCGGGTTTGCTCCTGCTCGGGTTCCGTCCTCGTGCGCCAGCCTGCTCCTCGGGTCGGCCGATCATCCGGACGGCCGATTCTCGCGGCTTTCGCGACGTGGGAATGTCGTTCCCGGCCGATCTACCGGCTGTAGCGCGTCCAATTCGCTTTGTGTCCATATGAATACCGCCGGCAATGTGCGTCAGGCCGAAGTCGTCGGTGGCATACCGTGGATACGGTACGTGTTTTGACAACACCGGTGATGGATGCAACTCTGCCTGAGTGGTGTGGCGTGGGGCCGCACCGTCGGTGGATGGTCGAATGACGGCGCTGCACTATTCATCTTTCAGGCATCGGAGCGCTACCGGTCGTCGGCGTGTCCAGGCTGATCCGATCCGTTGTTCCGGTAATGCCGCCCAGGTCGTCTGTGATGAGGGGCACCGCTGGTGGGCCGTCCGCTGGTCGCTTGTCGGCCTGCTCGCCGATGGCCCCTTCGAGACGCGGGCAGCCGCACTGGAACGGGCGAACGGCTCACCTCAACTGTGACGACATGCGACAGCCGTCCTGTCTGGGGCGGCTGTCGTCGATCTGTCGATAACCGATTCCCCAAAAATAGCTAAATGATATGCCGTATTTGACTATCGACCGGAAACGGCACGATCATTTTTTCTCGCGTTCGAGATCCGTATCTCGTGGCAGGCCGGCTGGGCCGCGGCATACCCGGTTGCCCGGGCCGCGGACGGGCCAGCGGTCGTGGTGTGCCGACAACCTCGCCGGTCAGCCGAGCAGATCGAGTACGGTTGTGGCGACCGGGCCGTTGGTCAGGTTCTGGCTCGTCTCCAGCAGGTGCGTACGCCACAGCTCTTCCGCGGCCCTGGCATCACGCGCCTCGATGAGGTCCACGACCCGCTCGTGCTCGAGGAGGCGCCGACGGCTGGCGAGCCGCTGTTCGGCGCTGCGTTCCGGGTTCGGGTGGGACAGGGTTGCGAGATCGAGAATGTGACGCAGCATCCCTGACAGCACCGACAGCGTCGTGTTCCCGGCGAGCTCGACCAGCAGGACGTGGAAGGCGAGATCGGCCTGCAGGTACTGGCCGGGGTCGTCGCTGCTGACGGCGGCCGCTGTCTCGCTCACCGCCAGCCGGAGCTTGTCGAGGTCTTCCTGGGTACGGTTTGCCGCCAGTAGCGCCACGCACGGTGGTTCGATCACAGTGCGGGCCTGGTGGATGTCGGCAAGGGTCGTCCCGCGGTATTCCAGGACCAACGCGGCGTAGCGAGCCGCTATGTCTCCGTTCGGGGTGTGCACGCGCGCGCCACCATGCGCGCCGCGCCTGACCGTGATCAGGGCTTCGGATTCCAGGACCCGGAAGGCCTCGCGTAGCGTCGGCCGGGAGACACCGAACTGCTCCATGAGGGTGGCCTCGGGCGGGAGGGCGTCGCCCTCGACGAGCTCTCCTCGCACGATACGGCGGCGAAGGTGTGCAGCGACGAGCTCGGCGGTCTTCGGGACCCGGACCTGTTGCCCGATCGCGACCACCGTGCCGGCCCTACTACTAGACTGTCGCTGCTTAGTTCTGGTGTGTCTTGTGTCTGGGTGAGAGGGTTGGGTCTGGCAGGTCTCCCCGTCCCTCTGCCGGTCAGGACTGTGTCGTGGGTTCGCAGAAGAAGTGGCCGGTCACCTTGACCGAGGCTGATCGTGACGAGTTGGTTCGGGTGACCTCGACGGGGGTTCATCCGGCGTCGATGATCCGGCGGGCGCGGGTCCTGCTCGCGTTGGACACCTCGGTCGGCCCGGTTGCCTCCCAAGAAGAACTCGTGGTCCGGGTCGGGGTCTCGGGTGAGACGCTGCGGCTGGTCGCGAAGCGGTTCACCGAGACCGGTGGGGATGTGGGGGCCACGATCGGTCGGAAGGCACGGGAGCTTCCCCCGGTGCCTTCCCCGGTGACCGGCGAGGTTGAGGCCAGACTGATCGCGCTGGCATGCTCGCAGCCACCGGCTGGTTATGCACGCTGGTCGCTGCGGCTGTTGGAAAAGCACGTCGCGCTGGTCGCCGACATCCCGGACCTGGACCATTCCACCATCGGCCGGGTCTTAAAAAAACGAGGTTGCGTCCTCATCTGAGGAAGTGCTGGACCATCCCACCGAGGGCGAACGCGCAGTTCGCCGCGCGGATGGAAGACGTTCTGGCGGTCTACGCCCGGCCCCACAACCCGGGCGTGCCCGTGGTGTGCATGGACGAGAAGCCCTACCAGCTGTTGGCCCACGCCCGCGACCCGATCCCCGCCACGCCAGGGCGTGACCGGCGCGAGGACTCCGAGTACGTGCGCCACGGAACCTGCTCGATCTTCTGCTGGGTCGAGCCACTCGCCGGCTGGCGCCGCGTCCAGGCCACCCCACGGCGCACCAGGATCGACTGGGCACACCACGTCAGGCGCCTGCTCACCCTCGACTACCCCGACGCCGAACGGGTCGTGCTGGTCATGGACAACCTCAACACCCACGACATCTCCTCGCTCTACGAGGCCTTCGACCCGGCCGTCGCGTTCGCACTCGCGCAACGACTCGAGATCCACCACACCCCCAAACACGGCTCCTGGCTCAACATCGCCGAAATCGAACTCGCCGCCCTGACCCGCCAATGCCTCGACCGCCGCATCGACACCCTCGACGTCCTGAACACCGAACTCGACGCCTGGCAGACAGCCGTCAACGCCAACCAGCGCCAAGTCAACTGGCACTTCACCACCGATGACGCCCGCACCAAACTCCGCCACCTATACCCCACACATTAGCGGCGACAGTCTACTAGTAGCAGGCATCGCCAGCTCTTGTACAGCCATCGTGGGCGCCTCCGTCGACGACGAACAGGTAGGTCTGTGTAAACGTGGAACTGGTGAACCAGGTGGGGTAGGTACAAATGTTGTTGGTGCTTGAGGTTACCAATGGGTCGTCCGGTTTCCCTAGAGAGCCTTGACACATTTGGGGTCTGGATGTTGTCCGCTAGTAGCCTTTGCCTTGTCCTGGTGCGGCCTCGGGCCGCGGGCGTGGGCTGGACGGTCGCGGTGTCGAAATGTCTGAGTACCCTTCTTCCAACTACTTTTGGTCCCGCTGCTATAAGCCAATGGCGCTTAGTTAAGCGGCCCGAGCGAGCATGATCTTCGGTGATTGATCATGCTTGGTGCCGGTGTCTGTTGGGCTTTTGACTCGGTAGGCGTTGTGTCGGCCTCGTCTGATGGTGCGTGGGTACGTGCGGTGGAGGCGCACGGGGTTAAGCCGTTCGGTGATCTCTGTGAAGGTTTCCCGGAGCGCGTGCGTGTGGTCCTCAGGGGGAAAAATCCGCCTGGTCGGTGACCTGGCGGCGGACGACGCGTAGTGATCGCATGAAGGATAGCCTGTCCGGGTCGACGTCGGCTTCGTCGGCGGCCTCGCACATGAGACATCGGATTGCGTAGTGGCTGAGGAGCAGCGCCCAGATCTCTTGTTCCACCAGGTCCGGGAGTTTCGAGCGTAGGACGCGGGCTTCGCCCCGCTGGTGTGTCTTAATCTCATCGAAGATGTTTTCGATTTTCCCAGCGCTCGTGATAGGCCGTGGCGAGTTCCACCGCTGGTATGTCGGTCTGGTTGAGGATATTGGTGATGAGGCAGATCAGTTCTCCGGTTCCGGATCCTGTGCGGTCAGGCACCGTGTATTCGATGACGCGGACGGGTGTCGCGGAGTCCTCGGGAAAGTCGCGGCCGGCGCGGGCGTCGGCGATGATCTGGTTCCGCTGTTTCCCTCTGATTTTCGGGTTGACGATGATAGAGAGGTAGGAGCTGTCGGGAAGGGACCGGATGACCGGTAGCGTGAGATCGGATTTGACTCGCCAGAGCAGGTCCGCGCCGGTGTCGAGCGCCTGCTGCCAGAGGTCGAAGCTGTAGAAGTAACGGTCGGCGGTGAGGAGCATCCCGGGTTCGCAGGCGTCGAGCAGGGTGGCGGCGAGAGCACGTTCGTCGCTGGCACGGGGACCGACCGCGGCGGAGACGATCGCGTGCGTGCCGCATTCGGCGAGCGCGACGACGTGGACCTGGGGCAGAGCGCTGGCCTTGTGTCCGTTGGTGGACCGCCCGAACCTGGCCACGTTCTCGGGGGTGTCTGCGGCGTCGAGGAAGAACCCGTCGATCGCCATCAGCCGCCGGGAACGCAGCCAAGTGCCCTTGGTACCCAGCCCCGCGACCGGCACAGCGACACGTTCGAACAGGACCTTCAGGGGGGCGGCACCGAGCCTGATCCGTGCCTGCGAGATCGCCCCGGTGGTCGGGACTTTCCAGTCACCCTGCCAGTTCCCCAGCCATCTCAACGCACCGGCGAGTTTACGCATGACTTCTTCGTAGTCATCGTCGAAGAACAGGCACATCGTCATGGTGAAGTACACCATGACCCGGGCTGGCAGCAGCCTGGTACGCCGTTCCTGCCGCTTCGTTTCCACCAGTACCTCTTCGACGAGGTCCCGGGGAACGATTCTGGCGAGCACACCGATCGAGATGCGGTCGGTCAGCCGGTCGTTGTCAACGGCTGGCAATTCAACTACCTGGCGAAGGCGCACCACATCTGGATTCTATCTGCCGACCGGCCGAAATCGCGGCATGAGCACTCCGCCGCCTACTGATCGACGTTGAGGAACGTGACTGGATGCCGTGTTCAGAAGTTGATCGATGCGGGATCGGGCGTTGGCGTGTCGGGATGGACGGACGCCCCTCCAGCCTAATTGAGCGGCATTGGGCTATAAGCCGGTCGGGACGTAGGCGTCTGCCGCTGGGCCAGCCGCCACCTGCGACCGCCACTTGCCACCGGTTGTCGTCATTGCGACATATCACCGTTGTTGACACATGGGACGTGGTTGACCGGGTGAAGCGCACGGCGCTGCCTGTCGCCTCCCGGACAGTTCCTCCCACGGGCGCTGGTCGATAGTTACCAGTTGATCCAGTGGGCTTCAGCGCCGCTGTGGTCAATCGATGGCCACGGGTTACTCAACCCATGGTCGTTGCTTGGTTGATTCGCGGTAGGAGATCGTTCGGCTCACGGCTGGGCTGCCGGCCTGTCGGGCCGGTGGATCCCCGGCGTTGCCGGGTGAAATTGTTCGTGCTGCTTCGGATGTGCTGGCGGTGCGACGTTTCCGACACGGAAACGGATGCGTTTTCGGGCTGCTCCGAGAAGATCCGGATCTCTTCGTATCCCCGCGGGTGCCGTATGCGGGACGTTACTTCTTGTCGCGTGACTCGGCCTGCTCCCGGGCGGCCGTCTCGGATGCGGGCGCGCTGCCACCGAGATGAGCCGGCAACCACCATGGCGATTCACCCGGGGGTGGCGGTGGATAGTCACGCTGGGCATCGGTCAGCAGCTTCAACACGGCATCCGAGAGCAGTTTGGTGCCAGCCGCCGCGGGTGTGAGCTCGGTGGGCGGAATCGGTTCGCCGACGATGATCGAAACCGGGGTGCCGCGCGCGGCACGGAAGTTGCGTGGCCGCCCCTTGGCCAGAATGCGCTGGCTGCCCCAGATGGCTACCGGCAGCACCGGGACGTTGGCTTCGACGGCCATCCGCGCTGCCCCGGTCTTGAAGGGCTGGAGGCAGAAGCTGCGGCTGAGCGTCGACTCGGGGAAGACTCCCACGAACTCGCCGGCCCGCAGCGCCGCTACCGCGTGGTGGTAGGAGCCCGAGCCCGATGACCGGTCCACGGGGATATGACGCATCCCGCGCATGAGGGGTCCGGCGATCGGGTGGGAGAAGACGTCGTGCTTGGCCATGAAGCGGACCAGGCGGCGGTGGGAGCGCCAGAACGGGATGCCAACGAGGGCGAAGTCCAGGTAGGAGACGTGGTTGATGATGACAACGCATCCGCCCGTAGTCGGTACGTGTTCCTGGCCCCGGACGTCGATCTTGAGATCGAGAGCCTTGAAGAACCCGAGCGCGAAGCGGATCACTGGCTTGTAGACGAGTTCCGCCACCCGCTCCTGCCCTCCGACCCATCTGTGTTGTCCCAACTGTGCCATGTTGGGATGATCGATTTCGATCGGCCACGGAAAGTGGCTGGCTGATCGTACCGTGAGTCGTCGTGGGCCGTTGGAACGCCATGCCGCCGGAAGGGCGGGCAGGTCGTGCCGGACAGGCACCCGACGATCGTTTTTCGCAGCATTGCATACTCAGGTCCACCTGAGCCACATCGGTATCCCAGGGGCCGTCAGCGGCACCAGTTGGACACGATCGGATGGGAGACGTACGACGCCTGACGAGTGGACGCATCTGCTCAGTTCGGGGGATCCGCCGCGTTGGACGGCGCTGGTAGGTGCTGTGATCGCCTTTGTCGTGGTGTTCGACAGCCGGTTGTGGCCGCTGGCCCGGCATGTGATCACCATTGCCCATGAGGGAGGGCATGCGCTGGCCGCGGTCGGCAGTGGCCGGCGGCTCGGTGGTATCCGGCTGCATTCCGACACGTCCGGCGTGACCGTGTCGGCTGGGCGGCCGACCGGGCCGGGTGTCGTTGCCACGGTCGCGGCCGGCTATATCACGCCCTCGTTGCTCGGCCTCGGCGCCGCCGCCCTGCTTGCGGCCAATCAGGTGAGTCTGATGCTGCGGCTGAGCGTCATCCTGCTCCTGGGGGTGCTCGTCGCCATCCGCAACGCCTTCGGCGTGTTGTCCATCGTGCTCAGCACCGGGACTGTCGTGGCGGTGTCGGTCCTGGCGTCGGACCGTCCCCAGCAGCTGTTCGCCATGTCCATCACCTGGTTTCTCCTCTTCGGAGGACTGCGGCCGATCATCGAGGTGCAGCGGACCCGCAGCCGGGGCCGTGCGCCGACGTCGGATCCGGATCAACTGGCCCGGCTGACCGGTATGCCCGCGGGACTGTGGGTGGTGTTCTTCGCCTCGGTCTCCCTGTTCTGCCTTGCCATGTCGACCGAATGGCTCGTGTGGTAGCAGCCTGTATGACGGCAGCCTGTATGACGGCAGCCCGTGTGGCGACTGTGCGGCGCAGGAATACCGCGCTCCGCGTCCGGCCAGCCATGTTCCCGACGGACGTGGCCCTGGTGAGCATGGCTTCGGCGGATACGGCTGTGCCGGGCACAGCTTCGGTGGGCACAGCCTCGGTGAGCGGCTACCGTTGGCGGCCGTCCGATATTGGGCGGTTGCGGATGGACACCATGCGGTACGGACGATTGTCTGGCACACTGCGAACACATGTGCGGTCGCTACGCCAACGCCCTGGGTGGACAGCAGCTCGCAGAGTCGTTCTCCGCATGTGACGAAACAGGCGGCGTACAGCCGAACTTCAACGTCGCGCCGACCGCTTCGGCCCCGGTGATCGTCATCCCGCCGGGCCAGCAGCCGACACCGACCCCCCGGCTGCGGCTGGCGCGCTGGGGCCTGGTGCCCTCGTGGGCCAAGGATGCCGCCATCGGCAACAAAATGATCAACGCCAGGGCGGAGACGGTGGCGACCAAACCCGCGTTCCGCGCCGCGCTGCGAGCCCGCCGCTGTCTCGTCCCGATCACGGGTTACTACGAGTGGCAGCGGACCGAAGGGGCCCGGCGCGCGCAGCCGTACCTGGTACGCCCGGTCGACAACGAACCTGCCGCGCTCGCGGGGCTGTACGAGCTGTGGCGCCCGCCCACGGGCGGTACGCTCGCGACCTTCACCATCATCACCACTACGGCGCCGGCCGGTCTGGAGTCCCTGCATCCGCGGTCGCCGGTCGTCCTTCCCCCGGTGGCCTGGTCGCACTGGCTTGATCCTGTCCTGGCCGATCCTGCGGTGCTGACCAGCATGCTCGGGCCCACGCCAGCCGGAGTGCTGCGTGCCTACCCGGTCGACACCCAGGTCGGCAACGTGCGTAACAACGGTCCGCATCTGCTGGAGCCGGTCACCCTGGCCGACGACGTGGACGGAGCGGACTCGCGGGCCGTCCACTCCGGTGCGGTCCCGATCGACCATGATTGACTTCCGTCCGCGGGCCACCCGCCGGATGACGCGCTCTAGGCGCGTCCGTGAGAGCGTCCTGAAGCTGCCGAAGAGGCTCCTCACGCGGCCCACCGCCAGGATGCGCTGATCCGCGGGCCGCAGGAAGCGACTTTCGGGACCGCATGCTCCCAGTCGGCCTGGCAGCGGCCACCCATCACCAGAAGATCTCCGGACGCAGGGAGCAGCGTCCGACCGGCACCGCCACCGCGCGGACGGAGCCGGAAGGGACGCCGCGCCCCCAGCGTCACGATCGCGATCAGGGTGTTACCGAGCCTGCGCAGTTCACGGTCGCGGTGAAACGCGACGCTGTCGTCACCGTCGCGGTAGAAGTTGAGCCCGACCGAGCCGAACGGCACCTGATAATGCGCGCACAAAGAGCTACATATCGTGGCCAGGATGGGGTGGGGGAGAGGCTCGGTCGCCTTGTACCACCGTGACAGTCGTGGATCGTCCACCATGCGCTCGTACATCCACCGTCGACCCTGCCGCCAGGGGACCTCGCTGGCGAGGGTCCCGCAAAGGTCGTCAGCGCCGCGCAGCCACCCCGGCGCCACGTCGACCCATGGCGTCCCGTCGAGGCGGATGCGGCTGAACGTGGGGTTGATGGAGACCGCGGGGTCGCCGCTGGTCAACAGGCTGCACTGGAGGGGCATAGAGACACAATACCCGAACATACGTTCGATATCGAGCGTGTCGAGCAGGCCAGCCGTCGTGCGCCGCGCTCTGGTTGCCGAGCGTCTGGCAACGCGGATGACCGGAGCGGCCCCGTGGTGCCCGATGCTCGGCGGGGCCGCTCCCGGGGTGTCAGGCCCGTGACTCCCGGCGGACCGTGAGAGCGAGCGCGATCTGGCCGATGCCATGCACGATCAGCTCGATCCCGAATAGCACCGCCAGGATGAAGACGGTAGCCGCTGGCCACACCAGGGCGAGAATGCCGATGCCCATCGCCAGGAGGCCGATGAACACGCCCCACCCCCATGAGCGTCCGTGCCCGCGCGCGTAGCCGGCCATGGCGATACGCGCGACGCCAGCCACCAGCAGACAGATTCCGACGATGAGGGCCACCGTCCACAAGGTGACACCCGGCCAGGCGAGCACGACGATCCCGCCGATCACGAGCAGGACGCCGAAGAAGCTGGCAGTCTCCTCGCCCGCACGGGCTGTCGCGACCATATCCATGATCCCGGACAGCACCAGCCCAATGCCGATCAGGATCGCCAGTGTGCGCGTGGCGGCGAAGGGGTGGGCGACCAGGAGCACGCCGAGAACCGTCACCGCGATCCCCAGGAAGAGTCCTGCCATCCAGACCGCGCTCGAAGCTCCGCCATGGTGGCGGTGCGTCTCTGCCGTCGTCATCATGATCGTCATCTCCGGGACCGCTCGTACCTTCCGCCCTGGACAAGGGGTTCCCCGCCCTGGACAAGGGGGTTCCCCGCGTCGAGTGCTGCCAGTCCTCGATACCGGCCCTGGCCGGCCCCGCTCCTTACCGCTACGCTCCTTCTCCGATACTCAGCGGCGTCCCGGCCGTTCGTGTCGCGCCCGTCCGTCGCCCGGCGGCCCGGTGACGGGCAGCTCCGGCTGGGTGCACCGGATGTACCGGGATGCCCTGGCCGGAGCGGTGCCGCCGGCCCGTCGGCGGCACCGCGCGGTCCTGCGATTCTGGATCGAGGCAGTTCTTGACCACCACGCGGCCACCGGTCATTGGCCCTGCGCAGTTCTGATCAGGACGCCCTGATGGCCGAGATGTCAACGTCGATCTTGACTTTGTCGCCGATGAGGACACCCCCCGCCTCCAGCGGCGCGTTCCAGGTGAGGCCGAAGTCCTTCCGGCTGAGGGAGGACGTGGCGGCGAACCCCACCCGGCTGTTGCCGAACGAGTCCACCGCGCTGCCCTGGAACTCGACCGCCACCTCGACCACATGCGTGGTGCCGTGAATGGTCAGGTCGCCGGTGACCACATAGCTGTCCGGATCGTCCCCTGGTTTGATGCCAGTGCCGGTGAAGGTGATCGTCGGATGCGTGTCAGCGTCGAGAAAATCGGGGGAGCGCAGGTGGGTGTCGCGGTCGGAGTTCCCGGTGTCGATGCTGTCGGTGTTGATGCTGATCGTGGCATGCGAGGCCGTGGGCCTGAAGCCGTCGAGGTGCAGGGTGCCCTCGAAGGACCTGAAGCTGCCCCGGACGGTCGCCACCATCGCGTGTCGGACGGCGAAACCGAACCGACTGTGAGCGGGGTCGATCGTCCAGGTGCCGGTGAGGTTCTCGATGGCGGTGCCCGGTACGGTCATAATGATCTCCTCTTCAGGCCTTCTCCTACGAGTCGTGTTCCCACGAGCGGGTTCTTCCCAGGACTTCGCAGACTCTGCTCGCATGATCATTTTCACGCGGGCCCGAAGTCGGTTGCGCGGGCAACAATCTACTCCCTGGAGGCGCTGGCCGTCGATCGCTTCGCTCCCGGCCCGGAGCCATGGCTGCTGTCGGTGCGGTCGTCTCCCACCGCGCCGTCCGATGTGTCGGTCCGGGAGATGGCGGTCGATCCGCGCAGTTCGGCCTCCCGGAGGAACAGGCTGATCACGAAGGCGGCGATCCCGATCGGAACGGCCACCAGAAAGACCCGGCCGAGTGAGTCGGCATAGGCGGTTCGTACCGCTTCACGTATCGGCGCGGCCAGCCCTGCGACATCGTGCGGAGTTGAGACAAAACGGTTGGCTGCGGCGTTTCCGGGCTGCGCGCCGGGTATTCGCAGGGCGATGTTCGTGGCCAGTTGAGCGGTGAGCACCGCCCCCAGGGCGGACGCGCCGATGGCGCCTCCCATGGTGCGCAGGAATGTCACGCTGGAGGTCGCGGCGCCCATGTCCCGCGGATCGACAGAATTCTGTACGGCCAGCAGGACGTTCTGCAGGAGGAAGCCGAGGCCGAGCCCCGTGACAAACATCCACAGACCGAGCTCCAGCGCGCCCGTGTCGGCGCTGACACGACTGAGCAGAAAGAGCCCGATGGTAACCCCGACCGTGCCCGCGACGACAAACCGCTTGTAATGCCCGGTAGCGCTGATCAGCCGGCCGGACCCGATGGACGTCAGCAGAATACCGGCGAGCAGCGGGAGCATTCGCAGCCCGCTGACGGTGGCACTCGCGCCATGGACGATCTGTAGATACTGCGGGAGAAAAATAATCGCCCCGAACATGAAGGTGCCGGTGACGAGGCTCAGCAGCGCGGACACCGTGTAGATGCTGTTGCTGAACAGCCGTGGTGGGAGAATGGCTTCCGGTGCCACCCGTTCACGCAGCGCGAAAGAAACGATCAGTACGACTCCTGCGGCGATCAGCGCGGCGATCTGCCAGGAGAGCCACGCGAAGTCCTTGCCTCCACTCTGAGTAGCGAGCAGGATGGCGCTCAGACCCGTGACCAGCAGGATGGCGCCGGCCCAGTCGATGGCCGCCCGGCGTCGCCGGAACGGTAGTCGCAACGTCCGGTTGATGACGACGAGCGCGGCGAGCCCGACCGGAAGGTTGACGAAGAACACCCAGCGCCATGACCCGTGATCGACCAGAAAACCGCCGACGAGCGGGCCGAGAATGCTCGACGCGCCGAAGACCCCGCTGAAGTATCCCTGGTAGCGCCCCCGTTCCCGGGGTGCGACGATGTCGCCGATGACGGCGAAGGCCAGGGAGATGAGGCCGCCAGCACCAAGGCCCTGTAGAGCGCGAAATCCGACGAGCTGGTACATCGACTGGGCAAGCCCGCACAGCGTGCTGCCGATCAGGAAGATCGTGATGGACAGCTGTAGGACGGTTTTGCGCCCGTAGAGGTCACTGGCTTTCCCGTACAGCGGAGCGGAGATCGTGGAAGTCAACAGGTAGGCCGTGACCAGCCAGGAAAGCATGTCACTGCGATGGAACTCGCCGACAATGGTCGGCAGTGCGGTCGCGACGATGGTCTGGTCCAGTGCCGCGAGCAGCATACCCGTCATCAGCCCGATGATGATGGCGACGATCTGCCGGTGGCTCAGGTCCGTACCGGTGTCGTCTGGTGGATTCCGGTCGCGGCTGACATTGTTCCCGGTGGTCGTCATTCATCCTCCGTCAGGCGGACCGCTCAGGTGATGCCGGCACAGTGAGAACGCAGGGCGGCCACGGGCATTCGACGCAGGTCGCAACGGGATGTATCCCACGGCTCGACATTTCGCTACTTGATTGTGCGATACAACTATACGTGATCATTTCAGCTGGGCATCGGGTGTGTTGCTGCGTGTCGACCGTGGTACCGAACATAGCCGGTTTTGTCCGTCACTCGCCGTATCCTGTGGACAGAGCATGGTTGTCCACAGATGCGGGATACGCGATGTACCGCCACGACGCGGGGTCCTACCGTCACGGGCATGGCTGATCTTTCTTTTGTCCCCGACATCCGCGCCGCCACCCGCTCGGGCGTGGCTGCCGTGGTTCGGCCACGTGTTCCGGTGACCCATGCCCCGGTCACGGGAGAACACGACAGCCTGGAGCCCGACCGGCCGTACCCCGCCGGCCCGGATCCGGTCGCTTCCGACGGGGAACCGGACCGTGTCGGGCCGGACTCCCGTCCGGGGGAACTACCCGTGTTCGGCGAGCACAGCCGGTCGTCCCGGTCCGACGCGGCCGGCACGGCATCCGTCGATTCCTCCTTTCTCGACGAGATACTGGCCGAGCGCGCCAGCCCCGGCGGCGGGGAGCGGCAGACGATCATCCAGCGGGTTGGATCCGGCCTGGCCGGACGCCTGCCGCATACTCTGCGCGGCGGGCTGGTCGACCCGGCCATCCGTGGCGCGTTGCTGATCGCGCTCGTTGCCCTCGTCGCGGCGCTGGCGGCCGGCTGGTTCGCCTGGCGGGGCAGACCGGTGCCCGTGCTGGCCCTTCCGCCGGCGGCACAGGTGACGGACCTCGCGAACCCGGGGCACGGCACGGTGGCCGGCGCCGTGGCGACGGCGGCACCGCCGTCGTCTGCCGCCACCGGGAGTCCACAGGCACAGGTCGTCGTCGACGTCGCGGGCAAGGTCCATCATCCCGGGGTGCTCACCCTGCCGGGAGGATCCCGGGTGGTGGACGCGGTGGCCCGTGCCGGCGGGGTGCTGCCCGGGACGGACACCTCCGGCCTGGCGCTGGCGCGTCGCCTGGTGGACGGCGAGCAGATTCTCGTGGACGGCCGCCCCGGACCGGCGCCACCCCAGCCCGCGGGCGGTGCCGCCGGCAGCGCCGGGGGTACCGGTGCCGCCGGCGGTGGCAGTGGGAGGGGCTCGCCGGGCGCCGCACCCGGGGCGCCGGTGAACCTCAACACGGCCACGGTCGAAGCCCTCGACGCGCTGCCCGGCGTGGGCCCTGTGCTGGCCCAGCGGATCGTCGAGTGGCGTGTGGCTCACGGCGGTTTCGCTTCCCCACGGCAACTGGGGGAGGTGACCGGAGTCGGTGATCAGCGGCTCGCCGACCTTCTTCCGCTCGTCACCGTCTGACGGTCAGCACGTAATGGAGAACGTGTCGGTTTGCCGGTGGCCGTGTGGCATGGAGCACGAACATGACCGTTGTCGGTCACGATCCACAACGTCAACCGCCCGACCTGCGCCTGGTCGCTCCGGCCCTCGCGGCCTGGGCGGGAGCAGCGGGCACCGGGCTGGCCGTGCCACCAGTGGCCGTGCTGTGGATCGCCGGAATGTTGCTGTGCGTGACACCGCTGTGCGTGGTGACCCTGCTCCGCCGCCGGACGGTCCGGCGGCCGGTGGGCGCGGTCCTGGCATGCCTGGCCTGTCTTGCCGCGGGTGTGCTGGCGGCGGGTCTGCCGGCCCGGGCCCGCGCGCTTGGTCCGCTCGCGGCTCTCGGCGCGGCCCGGGCGGCCGCCGACATCGAAGGCACGGTGACCGGCGACCCGCGGGTCAGCCACGGGGGCAACGGCGAACTCGTCATCGTCCCGGTGCGGGTGGAGCGGCTGGCCGCGGACGGGCACGACATCCGGCTGCGGCAGCCGGTACTGGTGCTCGCGACCGCGTCCGGCTGGGAGGATCTGCTGCCGAGCCAGCATGTCAGCACCTCGGGGAAGCTGGCGCCGCCGAGGGCGGGCGACACCGTCGCGGCTGTCGTCTTCGTCCGGGCCGCGCCGGCCTCGGTCGGCCCGCCCTCATCGGTACAGCGGGCGGCCGGTCAGCTGCGGGCGGGTCTGCGCGATGCCACGTCGGGGCTTGTCGGCCCGCGCCGCGGGCTGCTGCCGGGTCTTGTCCTCGGCGACACGAGCAACCTCGACGACGAGGTGCGGGAGGACTTCCGGACCGCCGGGATGTCACATCTTGTCGCTGTTTCCGGGGCGAACTGCGCGATCATCATCGCCGCGGCGACCGTAGTCGTCCGGCGCAGCCGGTTGGCCCCGTGGGTGCAGGCCGGTTGGGTCGCGATGGCCCTGGTCGGTTTCGTCATCCTGGCCCGGCCGTCACCGAGCGTCATGCGTGCCGGTGTCATGGGACTGATCGGGATCGTCGCGGCCGGCAGCGGGCGGTCACGGCTGGCCATGCCCGCGCTCGCGGCCACCGTGCTGGTACTCGTCCTCAGCAGCCCCGATCTTGCTCGTTCGGTCGGTTTCACCCTGTCGGTTGCCGCCACCGCCGGCCTGGTGATCCTCGTTCCGGGCTGGCGGGACGCACTGGCGGGCCGGTTGCCGAGGTGGCTGGCCGAGCCACTCGCGGTCGCCGCGGCGGCACATGTCGCCTGCTCGCCGGTCCTCGTCGCCATCGGCGGCGGGGTCAGCCTGGTGGCCGTTCCCGCCAACATGCTCGCCGAGGCCGCAGTCGCACCAGCGACCATCCTCGGGGTCCTTGCCACGGTGGCGGCGGTCGTCCACGATCCGCTGGCCCGGTTCCTGGCAACCTTCGCGGGTGTGCCGTGCGGATGGTTGATCACGGTGGCGGACGTCGCGGCGCGCGTACCTGGCGCGGAGATCGGCTGGCCGGCCGGCCCGGCCGGCGCCGTGGCCCTCGTCGCCGCCACGGTCGTGCTGCTCGCGACCGTCCGCCGGCGCCGCGGGCGTCGTGTCCTCATCACACTGTCCGTCATTACTTTGGGTGTGCAGGTGATATTAATGTCACGTATTGTCGGAATCTTGCCCACACGTTGATGGCGGATCGTAATCATTTGATGTTCCTGACCAGGTCGTGCGGTCCGGGTAGCGTCCTTGTGACATGCTCGCCAGCGTGCCGCCGACATCCGCGCCGCCACGGTTGGTCCTTGTCTCCGGTGACGAGGAACTGCTCGTCTCCCGCGCTGTCCGGGACGTCATCCACGCCGCCCGGCGCCACGACCCGCAGACGGAGATCGTCGACCGAGCGCCGGGTGAGTTCACCGAGAGCGATGTGGTCGATCTGGCCAGCGTATCGATGTTCGGCGAGCTACGGGTGGTCGTGGTCCGCGGCGCGCAGGAACTCACGGATGATCTCAGGGAGGCGCTGCTGGCCTATCTCGCCCGGCCGCTGGACGACGTCGTGCTCGTCGTCGTCCACAGCGGTGTCGTACGCAACCGCAAACTGGCGGAGGCGATGAAGTCGGCCGGTGCGACGGTCGTCACGGCGGCGCGTATCACCCGTCCCCGGGACCGCCACGACTTCGTCGCGGCCGAGGTCCGCCGTCTCGGCGGCCAGATCAGTGCGGGCGCGGTGAAGGCGCTGGTGGACGCGGTCGGTAGCGATCTGCGCGAGTTGGCGATGGTATGTGATCAGATGGTCGCGGACTCCGGTGGGACGATCAACGAGGCCCTGGTTGCCGGATACCGTCGCGGCCGGGCTGAGGCCACCGGTTTCGCGGTGGCGGACGCCGCGATCGCGGGAGACCTGCCCGAGGCTCTGACCGTGCTGCGCCAGACGCTTGCGGGCGGTGTCCCACCCGTCTTGGTCGTGAGCGCCATGACCACCGGGCTGCGTGACCTGGCCCGGGTCGCGGCCGCCGGCGGTGGCTCCACCTGGGAGCTGGCCCGCAGCCTCGGCATGCCTGACTGGAAGGTGGAACGTTCCCAGCGGGCGGCCCGCGGCTGGAGCGACGAAGGGCTGGCCTACGCGATGCGCGCGGTCAGCGCCGCGGATGCGGCCGTCAAGGGCGGCGCCGTGGATCCGGTCTACGGGCTGGAAAGGCTTGTCACTCAGATCGTGTCGGCCCGTGGCCGTCCGGCGGGAGCCCGGCGGTGACGTTGCGTGCACCCCAGCCCGATCAGGAGGACTCCTCCGGCCCGAACGGAGACAACCCGGACGAAGCCGGCCCGGACGAAGCCGGTCCGAACGGAAGTGATCGGGACGGAGGCGGCGAGGACGGCCAGGACGGGGAGGAAGAGGAAACGGACAGGGGTGCCCAAGACACGGACGGAGCGGCGCAGGACGACCAGAGCCGGGGTGATCTCAGCCAGGGTGATTCGGGGCGGAGCGCCGCTGAGCACCGGATCGGCCCGGAGCGGGGAAGCACACCGACGTCGGAACCAGCGTCATCCTCGGTCACCAGCGACCCGGTCGGGCGACCGCACAGGTTCCTCTCCACCGGCCGCACCCTGGCCGGCAGCAGCCTGCTCGGCGTCCTGATCGCCCTGGCTGATCTGGCGAGCGCATGGGTGATCGTGGTGCTGCCGCTGACAGCGGCCGTCATGGCGGCCTACAACGAAGCGATCAAGAAGATGCTGGCCGCGGACGACACACGGAGCCGTCTCGCGGAGAACGAACCGTCGGCGTCCAGAACGCCGCCGGACTGACAGCACGGATTCCGGCGCTCCTCGGAAGCCATCCTGGGAGATCCGGCATGCCGCAGGTTCCCCGGCCGCCATCAGAACGTCGATGTCCCTGGCAGCCAGCCGGTAGCACCAGGTATGTGTACAGGCTATCCGGGCTACCCGCAGGATACCGACGAACCTGGGTGACGTTGGGCGGACGGGCATCCCACGGACAGACGCCTCGCGCCGCCCGCTCAGCCGAACCGGCCCGGCTCCGGTCGGAGCCCGGTCGGGAAAGCGACGGGCGGACGGCGTACGAGTGGACGCGTCGGACGGGTGGCGTCAGACCTTGGTCAGCGAAGCGTACCGGGTGGCCAGCGCCGACTTCTTGTTGGCAGCCTGGTTCGCGTGGATGACGCCCTTGCTCACGGCCTTGTCCAGCTTGCGCGACGCGATGCGCAGCTCCAGACCGGCACGCTCCTGGTCGCCCGCCTCCACGGCTTCCCGGAAGCGGCGGATGAGCGTCTTCAGTTCGGACTTCACGGCCTTGTTGCGCAGCCGTCGCTTCTCGTTGGTGAGGTTGCGCTTGATCTGCGACTTGATATTGGCCACGCGAAAGAACCCCTGGTCGTCGAAGTTGAATCGGTATGAAGGTCGGTTGAGCCCCGGCGTCGGCCCAGGACCGGCCTGCTCGCGACTGGCCTGCCGGCGTCTGGCCGGTGCACGGATGGCACCGGGGAAGCCGGGTGGCCCCGGGAAACATCGGTAACCTTACCAACTTACCCACGAACGGTGCCGGAGGGCGTGCCAGTGGCGTCCGCCGGCCGGGACTGACCGCGGTGTCCGGGGGCTGTTGCGGCGGGTGGGTACCGATGTGACCATCGGCGTCCGACGGGTGAGCCCAGCACACCAGGGCCGCGCCGGGCCTGTGCCGGGCCATGGTGCGCCGGGCCTTGCGCGGCCAGCGCTCTGGCGCGTCGGTGCTTGCTGCGCCGGGCTTTGCGCGCCAGCGCTCTGGTACGTCGGTGCTTGCTGCGCCGAGCCTCCTGGTATGCCGAGCCTTGCGTGTCAGGGCCTGGCACGATGACACAGTCCATCCCGACGAAACGAGAAGACTCCGCGTGCCCCCAGCCTCCGACCCCCGTCGTATCAACCAGGCATCGGTCGACCAGGCGTCGATCCGCAACTTCTGCATCATCGCTCACATCGACCACGGCAAGTCGACGCTCGCCGACCGGATGCTCGGTGTTACCGGTGTCGTCGAGGCTCGTAACATGCGTGCCCAGTATCTGGACAAGATGGACATCGAGCGCGAGCGCGGCATCACGATCAAGGCGCAGAGTGTCCGGCTGCCGTGGCAGGCCGACGACGGCCGCGACTACGTCCTGCATCTGATCGACACTCCTGGCCATGTTGACTTTACCTATGAGGTCAGTCGGTCGCTTGCGGCCTGTGAGGGCGCGGTGCTGCTCGTCGACGCGGCTCAGGGTATCGAGGCGCAGACGTTGGCAAACCTGTACCTGGCGCTGGAGAACGACCTGCAGATCATCCCGGTCCTCAACAAGATCGACCTGCCGGCCGCGCAGCCGGAGAAGTACGCCGCCGAGCTGGGGCAGATCATCGGCTGCGACCCTGCCGACGTGCTGCTGGTGTCGGGCAAGACCGGCCAGGGCGTGCCCGAGCTGCTCAACGAGATCGTCCGGCGGGTCCCCGCGCCGATGGGCGACCCGGACGCCCCCGCGCGCGCCATGATCTTCGACAGCGTCTACGACACCTACCGGGGTGTGATCACGTATGTGCGGGTGGTCGACGGCCGGCTGACCGCCCGGGACCGCTGCCTGATGATGTCGACGCGGGCGAGCCACGAGACCCTCGAGGTCGGGGTGATCTCGCCGGAGGCGATCCCGCGGGAGGGACTGTCCGCCGGGGAGGTCGGCTACCTCATCCCGGGGGTCAAGGACGTCCGGCAGGCCCGGGTCGGGGACACCGTGACCTCGGCGGCCCACCCGGCCGAGGCGCCACTGGCCGGTTACCGTGACCCGCGCCCGATGGTCTACAGCGGCCTGTACCCGATCGACGGCAGCGAGTATCCCGCCCTGCGGGAGGCCCTGGACAAGCTGCAGCTCAACGACGCCGCGCTGACCTACGAGCCCGAGACGTCCGCGGCGTTGGGCTTCGGTTTCCGCTGCGGCTTCCTCGGGCTGCTCCATCTGGAGATCGTCCGGGAGCGTCTGGAACGGGAGTTCAACCTCACGCTCATCTCCACCGCGCCGAACGTGGTCTACCGGGTGCTCATGGAGGACGGCAGTGAGACGATCGTCACCAACCCGAGCGACTGGCCGGCGGGAAAGATCTCCGAGGTCCACGAGCCGGTCGTGGATGCCATGGTGCTGCTGCCGTCCGACTTCGTCGGTCAGGTCATGGAGCTCTGCCAGGGTCGGCGCGGCACGCTGGACGGGATGGACTACCTGTCGACCGACCGGGTCGAGCTCAAGTACCGGCTCCCGCTCGGAGAGATCATTTTTGACTTCTTCGACGCCCTGAAGTCGAAGACCCGGGGGTATGCCAGCCTCGACTACGAGCCGGCCGGCGAGCAGGTGTCCGACCTGGTCAAGGTCGACATCCTGCTGCAGGGGGAGACCGTCGACGCGTTCTCCGCGATCGTCCACAAGGACAAGGCGTACGGCTACGGGGTCGCGATGACCTCCCGGCTGCGGGAGCTGATCCCGCGCCAGCAGTTCGAGGTGCCGATCCAGGCCGCGATCGGTAGCCGAATCATCGCCCGGGAGAACATCCGTGCCATCCGCAAGGACGTGCTGGCCAAGTGCTACGGCGGTGACATCACCCGCAAGCGCAAGCTGCTGGAACGGCAGAAGGAAGGAAAGAAGAAGATGAAGACCATCGGCCGCGTCGAAGTCCCGCAGGAGGCATTCATCGCGGCCCTGTCCACGGACGCGTCCAAGAGCGGGAAATAGTCCTGCCGTCCGTGGCCGGGCGGTGACTCCGGCCGGCCGTCCTTCGGTCGCCAGCGTGGCCGTGACCCTCTCGTCTCCGCGGGGTTCCTCCCGGAGCCGGCGGCTGTGCGAGCCGGTCCGGGAGGCCCGGGCCCCTGGGCGGTTCGGGTTGCCTGTTCGGGCAGCTCAGGGGGTTCGTGCGGACGAGGGGGATAGTCGGATGGGTTCAGTGGCGGGTTCGTCATGGCCGGCGGGACCGACCGATCCGGCCAGGGTGCCGGATCGGTACTCCGTCGCGTGAGGGGGGAGAAGATCCTCGATGTTGTCGAGGACACCGCGCACGGCGTCGTCATTCATGTGATTGAGTTTTCCGGACGCGGGACCACGAACTCACGACGCTTCACCTATATTGACCAGTCGATTATCAATGTCAGGTCAACGTCGCTGCCGGCCGGTGCTCCGGTGGGGTTCCAGGCCCATTCGACGGGCGTATTGGACGGTTGAATCCGACAAATCCGATAACTGAATACAAAGATCATGAGGCGGCTGTCGTCCGAGCGTCCGGTGGGTGGGACGCGCGATCGCCGGAACGGTAGGTGGGTGATGAGGGCAGGCCTGAAGGCGGGCTTGGAAGCGGGCCTGAAGGCAGGCACAGCGTTGCGAGTCGGGCACACTATGGCCATGCCGCACATCTCGACGGCCGTGTCAGCCCTCGGCCAGCCCAGCGCAGCCGGTCCCGGTGAGCCGGACAGGCCGGACAGGCCGGCAGGCCCGGTTCACTCGGGAGGCCCGGCGGGCCCGCGGGGCAGGGGCTCCCCAGCCGCTGACGGCAGCCTCCAGGTGTGGGACGGCGTGCTCCCGACGCGGGCCACGGACACCCTTGGCAGCCGCCCGTTCGGGGTCTACGTGCACGTCCCGTACTGCGCGACCCACTGCGGCTACTGCGACTTCAACACCTACACCGCGACCGAACTCGGGCCGGGGGTTGCGATCGGCACGTTCGTGGAGACGCTGGCGGCCGAGTTCCGCCTGGCCCGGTCCGTTCTCGGCCCGGCCGACGTCGCGGTCTCGACGGTCTTCGTCGGCGGCGGGACGCCGACCCTGCTGCCCGCCGAGGACCTCGAGCGGCTGCTCCGGATGATCGACGCGGAGTTCGGCCTCGCCGCCGGCGCTGAGGTGACCACGGAGGCGAACCCCGAGTCCGTGGACGCCGGTGCCCTGGAGCGGCTGGCCGCCGCCGGGTACACGCGGATCTCGTTCGGGATGCAGAGCGCCCGTCCGCACGTGCTTGCCGCGCTCGACCGCCGGCACACCCCCGGACGCGTCCCGGACGTGGTCAGCTGGGCGCGCAAGGCCGGCTTCGCCCACATCAACCTCGACCTGATCTATGGCACTCCCGGCGAGTCCGCCCGGGACTGGCAGGCGAGCCTGGACGCGGTGGTCGCGCTCGATCCCGACCATGTCAGCGCATACGCGCTGACCGTCGAGGACGGTACCCGGCTGGCCCGGCGGATCCGGCGCGGCGAGCTGCTCCCGCCCGATGACGATCTTATGGCGGACCGCTACCAGCAGGCCGAGGAGACCCTGACCGCGGCCGGCCTGAGCTGGTACGAGATCAGCAACTGGGCGCGTGGGCCCGCCGCTCACAGCCGGCACAACCTCGGCTACTGGCGGGGCGCCGACTGGTGGGGTTTCGGGCCGGGGGCGCACAGCCACATCGGGGGTGTCCGCTGGTGGAACGTGCGCCATCCAGCCTCCTACAGCGCACGGCTCGCCGCGGGCGCAAGCCCCGCGGCGGCCCACGAGGAGCTGGACGCCGCCGCCGCGCGCATGGAACGGATCATGCTCGAGGTGCGCCTGGCCGAGGGCCTCGCGGCCGAGGAGCTCACGCCCGCGGGGCGGTCCCAGGCCGCCCGGCTCGCCGCCGACGGGCTGGTGGATCCCCCTGCGCTGGCGGCGGGACGCGTCCTGCTGACCCTGCGCGGCAGGCTGCTCGCCGACACCGTCATACACGCTCTTCTATCGGACTAGCCGCGGCCGTCACCGGGAAACACTCCTCAAGCTCCCGGTGGCGGTGACACATTTGTCCGTCTCGCCTGGTCGCCAGGACAGCTACAATTGGCACTCGCGGCAATCGAGTGCCAGAGCGTCCCGCCGGCGGGTTTCTGGCCTCGGCGGCCTCGGCGGCCTCGGTGGCTTCGTGTGGTCGTCGCTGACCTCACCCGGCGGCTTCAGCGTGGCAAAGGGGTGATACGGCGTGCTGGAGGAACGGCGGCTGGACGTACTTCGAGCCATCGTTGAGGAGTTCGTGCTCAGCAACGAACCCGTGGGCTCCAAGCTGTTGGCCGAGCGCCACCAGCTCGGGGTGTCTCCTGCTACTGTCCGTAATGACATGTCCACACTTGAGGAAGAAGGCTACATCACCCAGCCGCACACCAGCGCCGGCCGGATTCCCACGGACAAAGGCTACCGCCTCTTCGTCGACCGGCTGTCGGGGGTCAAACCGTTGTCCCGGGCCGAGCGGCGGGCCATCCAGAGCTTCCTGGAGGGCGCGATCGATCTCGACGACGTGGTCCGGCGGTCGGTCCGGCTGCTCGCGCAGCTGACCCGCCAGGTCGCGGTCGTGCAGTACCCGTCGCTGTCGTGCAGCGGCGTCCGGCACATCGAGATCGTGACGATCACACCGGTGCGCCTGCTGCTCGTACTGATCACCGACACCGGACGGGTCGAGCAGCGGGTCGTCGAAGTACCCGAGCCGGTGGACGACCCGACCGTCAGCGAGCTGCGCACCGTGCTCAACGCGGCGCTGAACGGGCGTCGGCTGGCGGACGCGCCCGAGGCGGTCGCCAACCTGCCGGACGAGGCCCGGCCGGGGCTGCGTCCGCACCTGAACATGCTGATCACGGTTGTGATGGAGGCGCTGGTCGACAAGCCGGAGGAACGGATCGCTCTGGCGGGTACCGCCAACCTGACGCGTTCCGCCATCGACTTTGCCGATACGCTGCGTCCGCTTCTGGAGGCTCTGGAGGAGCAGGTCGTTCTGTTGAAACTGATCGGCGAGGTACGGGACCTCGATACCGTCACGGTCCGTATTGGCCACGAAAACAGCGTGGATGCGTTGCGTTCCACATCGGTGGTAGCGACGGGGTACGGTCGCGGGGCGTCCGCGTTGGGTGGCCTGGGGGTGGTCGGTCCAAGGCGGATGGACTATCCGGGAACCATGGCGGCCGTCCAGGCCGTCGCCAAGTATGTGGGTGATCTCTTGGGTGCCGACTGATGGCCACCGACTACTACGAGGTGCTCGGCGTACGCCGGGACGCCTCGAACGATGAGCTCAAAAGGGCCTACCGCAAGCTTGCCCGCGAGCTGCATCCCGACGTCAACCCCGACCCTGAGGCGCAGGCTCGCTTCAAGGCCGTGACCGCGGCCTACGAGGTCCTCTCCGACCCGGAGAAGCGCCAGATCGTCGATCTCGGCGGGGATCCGCTGGCGCCCGGTGGGGGAGCCGGCGGGTCGTCGTTCGGAGCCGGCTTCGGCGGCCTCGGCGACATCATGGACGCCTTCTTCGGCGGCGGCGCCAGCCGTGGGCCGCGTTCGCGGGTGCGCCGGGGCAACGACGCGCTGCTCCGTCTTGAGCTCGACCTCTCCGAGACCGCCTTCGGGACGACCCGGGACATCACCGTGGACACCGCCGTGGTGTGCGGTACCTGCTCCGGGGACGGCGCGGCGCCGGGCAGCCATCCGGTGACCTGCCCGGTCTGCCACGGGCGCGGGGAGATCCAGCAGGTCGCCCGCTCCTTCCTCGGGCAGATGGTCACCTCCAGGCCGTGCACCCGCTGCGGCGCCACCGGGACGGTGATCGAGCACCCGTGCCGGGAGTGCGGCGGCGACGGCCGGGTCCGCAAGCGGCGCAACCTCACCGTCAAGATCCCTTCCGGGGTCGAGGACGGGATGCGCATCCGGTTGTCCGGCGAGGGTGAGGTCGGCCCGGGCGGCGGCCCCAACGGCGACCTCTACGTCGAAGTCCAGGAGCGCCCCCATCCGGTGTTCACCCGGGAGGGCGACGACCTGCACTGCGAGCTGCGCGTCCCGATGACCGCCGCCGCGCTCGGCACTACCTGCACGCTGGACACGCTCGACGGCAGTGAGACCATCACGGTCAAGCCCGGCACCCAGCCCGGCCATGTGATCACCATGAGCGGTCGGGGCGTCCCGCACCTGCGTTCGGTCGGACGCGGCCACCTGCACATCCACGTCGTGGTCGAGACACCGACCAAGATCGACGCCGAGCAGGAGCGGCTGCTGCGCGAACTGGCGAAGCTGCGGGACGAGGAGCAGCCGGCGGTCATCTCCGGCGGCAGCGGCTCCGCTGACGGCCAGGGCTTCTTCTCCCGGCTGCGCGGCTCCCGTGGCACCCGGTAAGCGTGACCGTCGGTGACCCTCGAAGGGCCTGAGAGCTGACCGCACCCCTGTTCCACCAGGTGCCGGTGCCGGACGCCGTCGAGCTGACGCTGGTCGGTGCCGAGGGTAGGCATGCGGCTACGGTACGGCGGCTACGCCCCGGTGAACGGCTGGATGTCACCGACGGGCGTGGCGTGGTTGCCGAGTGCACGGTTGTGCGCTGCCGGCGGGACGAGATCGACTGCGCGGTGGAGCGCCGGGTCGTGCACCCGGCGCGGCTGCCCCGGCTCGTGGTGGTCCAGGCGCTGGCCAAGGGCGACCGCGGCGAGCTCGCCGTCGAGCTCATGACCGAGGTGGGGGTCGACGAGATCGTCCCCTGGGCGGCCTCCCGCTCGGTCGTGCGCTGGGCGGGGGAGCGGGGCGCCCGTGCCCATGACCGCTGGTCGGCGACGGCCCGGGAGGCGGCGAAGCAGTCGCGGCGGGTGTTCTGGCCACGGGTCACCGCTCCCACCGACACCGACGCCGCCGCCGCCCGGCTCACCGCGGCCGAGCTCGCCGTGGTCCTGCACGAGGATGCCGCCGAACCGTTGACCCGGGTGCTCGCCGCGGCGACGACGGCCGCTACCGGGTCCTTCGCCACCGCGACGGCTGCCGCTGGGCCGCCTGCCACCACGGCGTCCGTGGCCGGGTCGGCCACCGCCGGGTTGACCGCGACCCGGGCGCCTGCTCTGCCGGACGCCGTCCCGGCAGCGGAGATCGTCGTCGTGGTGGGCCCGGAAGGCGGGATCACCGACGCCGAACTGGAAGTGTTCACCGCGGCCGGGGGGCGGCCGTCCAGGCTCGGTCCCACCGTGCTGCGGACGTCGACCGCCGGCGTGGTCGCCGCCGCGGTCGTTCTCTCCCGCACGTCCCGATGGGAGCGTTAGATCGTGTACCCGGTGTGCCCGCGGCCGGCGTCCCGCCGGCCTTCGTTGTGCCTGTCGTGCCGGCTGTTGTGCTGGTACGGCCAGTGCGACGACCGGCTCGGCGGCCGGCCCGGGAGGTCCAACAGGCCCGAGGATCGCTACACTGAAGGACCGTACTGAACTCATGTCGTTCGAGAGGTCCCGTGGCCGGCGCCGGCCGCAACCCATGACCGATTCCACCTCCCAGTCCGACCAGCGGACCGTTACGCGCATCGTCGTTCCCGGTGCGCACAGCATGGTGAGCCTGCTCGGCCACCAGGACGAACTGTTGCGCGTTGTCGAACAGGCGTTATCGTCCGATGTCCACGTCCGGGGCAATGAGATCACCATCACCGGTCCTCCGAAGGAGAACGCGCTGGCGGCCAGGCTCTTCGCCGAGCTGATCGCTGTGCTGGAGTCCGGGGCCGAGCTCACCCCGGCCCACGTGGACCATTCGCTGTCGATGCTGCGCAGCGGCAGCGAGGAACGCCCGGCCGAGGTGCTCACCCTCAACATCCTCTCCAGCCGGGGCCGGACGATCCGGCCGAAGACGCTCAACCAGAAGCGTTACGTGGACGCGATCGACGCCCACACCATCGTGTTCGGCATCGGCCCGGCCGGTACCGGCAAGACGTACCTGGCCATGGCCAAGGCCGTGCAGGCGCTGCAGTCCAAGCAGGTGAATCGGATCATCCTGACCCGGCCGGCGGTCGAGGCGGGGGAGCGGCTCGGTTTCCTGCCCGGCACCCTCTACGACAAGATCGACCCATACCTGCGCCCGCTGTACGACGCCCTGCACGACATGGTCGACCCGGACTCGATCCCGCGGCTGATCCAGAGCGGCACCATCGAGGTCGCGCCGCTGGCGTACATGCGCGGGCGGACCCTCAACGACGCGTTCATCATCCTGGACGAGGCGCAGAACACCTCCGTCGAGCAGATGAAGATGTTCCTCACCCGCCTCGGCTTCGGCTCCAGGATCGTTGTGACCGGGGACGTCACCCAGGTGGACCTCCCCAGCGGCACCCGCAGCGGCCTACGGGTGGTCCGGGAGATCCTCGACGGCCTCGACGACGTCCACTTCGCGGTCCTGACCAGCACGGACGTGGTGCGCCACCGGCTGGTCAGCGAGATCGTCGACGCCTATGCCCGGTGGGACGCGGCAAGCGCGCCGCGACCCCGACCGGCCCAGGCCGCCCGCCGGGACCGGCGGTGACGGGCACGCCGACCAGCGGGCCACGGCGCGCACCGGCTCGCGGACCGGAGCGCATGCCGACGACGATGGGCCGCGTACGGCGCGGCGCCGGATGAGGATGGATCACTGATGGCCGTGTTCGTGGCGAACGAGTCGGGTGTCGAGGCCGATGAGGTCACCCTTACCGCGCTCGCCCGGTTCGTGCTGGACACCATGAAGGTCAACCCGCTGGCGGAGCTGTCGGTCATGCTGGTGGAGCAGGCCGCGATGGAGGAGCTCCACGTCCGCTACATGGGTGAGGAGGGCCCGACCGACGTGCTGGCCTTCCCCCAGGACGACGCGTTCGACCCGTCCGCGCCGGACTCGGGCGAGGACGACCCGACCCTGCTGCTCGGCGACATCGTCCTGTGCCCGGAGGTCGCCCGTCGGCAGGCGGCCAAGGCGGGGCACTCGACCGAGCACGAGATGCACCTGCTGTGCACGCACGGCATCCTGCACCTGCTCGGTTACGATCATGCCGAGCCGGACGAGGAGCGGGAGATGTGGGCGGTGCAGTCCCGGCTGCTGACCTCCTGGGCCTCCGCCCGTGCCGCCGGCACGCACTGAGCGTGCCTGGAGAGCGCCACGCACTGAGCGTGCCGGAGGAGCGCCGCGCACTGAGCCTGCCGGGGGAGCTGACAGGGCGGACCAATGGGCTACGGTGATGTTCCACTTCTGCTGCTCGCGGTGCTGGCCACGCTGTTCGCGGCCGGGATCGGATGCATCGACGCCGCGCTGACCCGGGTCTCCCGGGTCGCGGTCGAGGGATTCGTGCGCGCGGGGCGCCCCAGAGCCGCGAGCCTGGCCACGATCGTCGCCGACCCCGGGCGCTACCTGGCGCTGCTGCTGTTGCTGCGGATCGTCGGGGAGATGGTCGCCGCCGCGTGCGTGACCGTCATCGCGGTCCACACCTATGGTGCCGGGTTCATCGCGGTCGGTTTCGGCGCGCTGGTCGGGACCCTGTTCGCCTACATCTTCGTCGGGGTCGTGTTCCGGACGCTGGGCCGCCAGCACGCCCCGGTGATCGCGCTCGCGACCGCCGGGCTGACCAGCTGGCTCGGCCGGATGTTCGGGCCGCTGCCACGGCTGCTGATCGCCTTCGGTAACGCCGTCACCCCCGGCCCCGGCTACCGCGACGGCCCGTTCGCCACCGAGGCGGAGCTGCGCGACCTCGTCGACCTCGCCGAGGAGAACTCCGTCATCGAGCGCGGCGAGCGTGACATGATCGCCTCCGTCTTCGAGCTCGGGGACACGCTGGTGCGCGAGGTGATGGTCCCCCGGCCGGACATGGTCTACATCGAGTCGGTGAAGACCGTCGCCCAGGCGATCTCGCTGGCGCTGCGCAGCGGCTTCTCCCGCATCCCGGTGATCGGGGAGAGCGTGGACGACGTCGTCGGGATCGCCTTCCTCAAGGACATGGTCGGCCGGGAGCGCGAGGGCTGGGACACCCGGCCCGTCTCCGACGTCATGCGGCCACCCGCGCTGGTGCCCGAGAGCAAGCACGCCGACGTCCTGCTGCGCGAGATGCAGGCGTCCCGGACCCACATGGCGATCGTCATCGACGAGTACGGCGGGACCGCCGGGCTGGTCACCATCGAGGACATCCTCGAGGAGATCGTCGGCGAGATCACAGACGAGTACGACGCCGAGATCGTCCCGGTGGAGTGGATCGACGGCGACACCGCCCGGGTGACCGCCCGGCTCGGCGTGGACGATCTGCGCGAACTCTTCGGCACGGACGAGCTGCCCGGCTCCGAGGACGTGGAGACTGTCGGCGGGCTGCTGGCGAACGCGTTGGGCCGGGTACCGCTGCCGGGGGCGACGGCGACCGTCGGCGTGGTCACGCTCACCGCTGAGAGCGCCGCCGGCCGGCGCAACCAGATCGGTACCGTGGTGGTGCGCCGGTTGTCCGGGCAGGCCGGGGACGTCGCCGCTGGTGGGTCCGCGTCCACACCCACGGGCGACACGGCCGGTGGCGGCCCACCCCGGGGCAACGGGCCCGGGGGCTCCAGGGCCGCCGGGGGTTCCGGGAGCGAGGCCGCGTACGCGGGCAGCCACCGGGCCGACGGGGAGCAGGGTGGCGGTGACCGGACCGGTAAGAATCGTACGGACGGTACGGGCGGGACGGGTGGTACAGGCAGTACTTTTAGTACAGATAATGACGTTGTGGGTGCTGCCGGTGGCGGTGGCGGGCGTAGGCAGGGCAGTGACGCGGGTGCCACCGGCACTGTCACGCGCCGTGCCGCTTCCGGGGCGCGCACATGATCTTCGATGAGGCAGGGGCAGGCGGCGTGTCAGAGCTGGACCTGGACGCACAGGCCGACAACACGCGAGTCGACGCCGCACGGGTCGACGCCGCGGGGGCCGACGACAGCGCGGACAGCCGCCGGGTCGACAGCGGGCCCGACGCGCCCGCCGCCGGGGACGCCATCCCCGGCGGCCGCCCGGCCGTCGTCCGGGTCGCTCACGACTCGCTGTCGGCCGAGGACGCCAAACTCGTGATCCTCGCCCGGTCGGCGAGGCTGCGCGCCTATGTCCCCCGGGGCGGTACCGCGACCGCCGAAGGCGCGGCTGTCCGGGACACCGACGGGCGGACCTACGTGGCGGCGACCGTGGAGAACGCGCGGGAGCGGCTCACCGTGTCCGCGCTCGCCGCCGCCGTCGTCGCGGCGGCGTCCAGCGGAGCGCGCCGCTTCGAGGCGGCGGCGATCGTCTCTGACCGTCTCGCCGGACCGTTGGCGGGCTCCGGGCTGGACACCGCGGACACCGCGGACACCGCGAGCGCGCCCGACGTCCCGGCTGCGGCGGGCGCGGCCGGGACGTCGGCCGCCCCGGGTGTGCCGGGTGTGCCGGGGGCCGACGATCTGCTGGTGCTGGGCGAGTTCGGTACCGGCGTGCCGGTGTTCCTCGCCGGCTCCGACGGGGTGGCCCGGGGCCGGGTGACCACCTAGTGGCCGCCTCGGCGGAGGCCGGAGCGCCGTTCCGGTCCGGGTTCGCCTGCTTTGTCGGACGTCCCAACGCGGGCAAGTCGACGTTGACCAACGCGCTCGTCGGCTCGAAGGTCGCCATCACCAGCGGGCGCCCGCAGACGACCCGGCACGCCGTCCGCGGCATCGTGCACCGCGACGACGCCCAGCTCGTCCTGGTCGACACCCCCGGCCTGCACCGGCCGCGGACCCTGCTCGGCCAGCGACTCAACGACGTGGTCCGCGCGACCCTGTCAGAGGTGGACGTGGTCGCCTTCTGCGTCCCCGCGAACGAGGCGGTGGGCCCGGGCGACCGGTTCATCGCCGGAGAGCTCGCCCGGCTGCCCAAGCGGACACCGCTGGTCGCGGTCGTCACCAAGAGTGACCTGGTGTCCGATCGGGACGCGCTCGGCGCGCAGCTGCTCGCGGTCTGCTCGCTGGCGGACTTCGTCGACGTGGTGCCGGTCAGTGCGGTGTCGTCGTTCCAGGTGGGGCTGCTCGCGGACGTGCTGGTCAGTCGGCTGCCGCCCGGCCCGCCGCTGTACCCCGACGGTGAGCTGACCGACGAACCCGAGCAGGTGATGGTCGCCGAGCTCGTCCGCGAGGCTGCCCTGGAAGGGGTGCGCGACGAGCTGCCGCACTCGCTCGCCGTCGTCGTCGAGGAGATGATCCCCCGTGAGGACCGGCCGGCGGACCGGCCGCTGCTCGATGTCCACGTGAACGTCTACGTCGAACGGCAGAGCCAGAAGGCGATCGTCATCGGCGCGAAGGGTGCTCGGCTCAAGGACGTCGGGACGCGGGCCCGCGGCCAGATCGAGGCGCTGCTCGGCACCCCCGTCTACCTGGACCTGCACGTCAAGGTGGCCAAGGACTGGCAGCGCGACCCCCGCCAGCTGCGCCGGCTCGGCTTCTGACAGCCGGCCGGCCGCGGCCGCGCGTCCGAGGAGACGAAGAACTTGACCCCGGAGCGGTGTCGCGAGACATTCAACAAATGGTTGTTTTGTCTGTTCGGAAATGAGCACGGACGCAGCCCCCGGTGACGGGGTGAAGGTCAGGAGGATCGACCACGTGGCGATCGCCCTGCCGGACATGGCCGAGGCGGCGCCCCTGCTGTTGGACACGCTCGGTGGCGTGTTTATCAAGGGCGGTGACAACGACGAGACGGGAATCCGTCTGGCGCACATCGGCTTCCCCAGTTTTAAGATCGAACTCATGCAGCCGCTCAGAGCGGACTCGATCCTCTCCGAGAGCCTGCGGCGCAAGGGGCCGGGGCTGCACCACGTGACGTTCATCGTCGACGACGTCACCGACACCGACACCCGCCTGCGCGCTCGTGGGTACGCCACGGCGGGCCTCGACACCTCCTCCTCGGCATGGAGCCAGACCTACATTCGCCCGAAGCTCACTTTCGGCGCGTTGCTGCAGTTCGTCGCCACCGACCTGGACTGGCACACCCCGACCGAGGAGTACACCTTCGAGGACGTCCTCGCGGCAAAACTCGTCTGGCACGACTACGTGGCCTGCTTCCGCGACACCCAGCCCGAAGGCGTTTCCTGACGCCCAGCACCATGGGGGACCACCCGACGAACCGTCCACCGCTCGACGGAACCTCCTGAGCCGTAGGTGAAAACTGTGGCCAGAGCAACGTTTTCCACCTACGGCCGCGGAAGCTGTAGGTGGAAAACGTCGTCGTGACAGCGGTTTTCACCTACAAGGCGGCGGGTACGAACCATCCGCGTTGTCCGCCGTCGACGACGACAGCCGTACCCTGTGGATTACCGAGGCGGGCGCCGGCCATCCCAGGAAAACGGACATCCACTCCCGCGCCAGGCGGTGAGGCTCTGGCGCATTCCCCGGTCGGTCAGCGGCGGCGGAACCAGCCGCGCGATGATGAGCCGGATGATGGTTGTGAGGGAAGGGGATCCGGCAGAGCGACGGGATGCCAGCCCGCGGGCAGCGGCAATGACGCGTCGTCAGGCAGCCGGCGGATAGTCGGATCATACGAATCAAGCTCGTCCAGGTCGAAGCGAGCATTTCCGATTTTCCACTGAAGCGACTCACTCGCTGTGCCACCGAACTTGTAGGAACCGTCGCGCACGAACACGGCCCATGCGTCTTTGGTGGGCCCGAGCAACGTGGCGATCAGAGTGCCCGTGTCGGCCCGCCAGAGCCGTACGGTGCCGTCGTTCGATCCGGAGGCGATGACGGATCCGTCCGGGGAGAACCGCACGGACCATACCGTGCTGATGTGCCCCTGGAGGGTGTGCAGGGGCTCGCCGGTGGTGGTGTCCCACAGCCGCACCGTGCGGTCGCCGGCCGCGGCGGCGATGGTGGATCCGTCCGGGGAGAACGCCACCGACGACATCCAGCTTGTGCGGTTGCCGGTGAGGGTACGCAGACGTCGGCCGGTGGCGATGTCCCACAGGCGTACCGTGCAGTCGTTCGATCCAGAGGCGATGGTGGTTCTGTCGGGGGAGAACTCCACCGACCGTACCGGGCCAGTATGGCCGGTGAGTGGCGGCAGGGGGTCGCCGGTGGTGGTGTCCCACAGCCGCACCGTGTGGTCGCCGGCCGCGGTGGCAATGGTGGATCCGTCCGGGGAGAACGCCACCGACGACACCCACTGGGTGTGGTCGGCGAGGATGCGCTGTCGGCGGCCGGTACGGACATCCCACAGGCTGACCGGCCCATCCTGTGTTCCGGTAGCCAGGAGCGTGCCGTCCGGGGAGAAGGCCACCGCTGTTGCGTCCACAGTGTTTCTGGGCGAGGTCGTGGGAAGCGGGGCCAGGTGTGCGCGGTCACGACCGGCTACCGCGGCATCAGCCAGCTCGGGCCTGCTACCGAGGTGTTCGGGCTGTCCTCCGAGGACGGCCGTGCGGTGCCAGCGGCTGCCCGTTATGACCGCGGCGGTGAGATCCACCGCGGTCAGCCGCCCGTCGGACAGGTCCGCGTCGGTGAGGTCCGCGCCGCGTAGGTCTGAACGATCGATTCGAACGTGGTCGAACCGCGTTCCACGGAACGCGGCCCCATCGAGACGGGAGCCGCGGACTTCCGCTCGGGTCAGCCGCGCTCCGGAGAGGTCCGCGTGGGCGAGGGTGGCGTCCTCGATGGTGGTGCCGGTCAGGTTCGCCCCGCGCAGGTCGGCGCCGGTCAGGTCGGTGTGGGCGATCCGGGCGTCGGTCAGGTTCGCCCCGCGCAGGTCGGCGCCGGTCAGGTCGGTGTGGGCGATCCGGGCGTCGGTCAGGTTCGCCCCGTGCAGGTCGGCTTCCCGCAGGTCCGTCCGGTGGGAGAGGTCCTGACCGGCCAGGTCGGCGTTGGCGAGCTTTGCTCTGGTGCGTAGTTGGATGCCCAGCTGGCGGGCCACGCGTACCGCGTTCGCCTTCGCCTTGGCGGCGGCGTCCGGGTCGTCGACCACATCCTGGGCCCAGCTGCCGGCCCGGTCACGGCCGGTGAGGTCCGCGAAGAAGTCGGCCATCAGCTCCGACATCTCCCGGGCTCCCAGCAGCTCCTGCGCGCTGCCCGCGGCGAACTGGCTGGCGGTCTCGGCGGCGACCAGGTACTCCATCACCGAGGAGTGGATGAACGAGAACCGGCCGTCGGCGTCCCGCACGAGCAGGGTGCCCGAACCGATCATCTGGGTCAGCTCGTCACCGGTGAGTCTCGCCGGGTTGCTCATGCTCGCCAGCACCGCGGCGGCGGTGGCCGTCAGTTCTTCCACACCGATGTGATGTTCGGTGGTGCCCCAGAGGGTCAGCGCCAGGCGGGTGGCCGCGTCCAGCCGGTCCTTCCTGGACAGCGAGGGTGACGCTCCGCGTTGGCGGGCGCGTTGTTCCTCGTGGTCGAGCCAGGCGTCGACCAGCTCCCGGTACAGGTCGGCGGGGCGGATCGTTCCGTCGCCGCCGCGGGCCTGCCGCAGGCGCTCGTCGTCCAGAGCCGTGATGAAGGACAGCATCCGGGGATTGCGCGAGAGCCCCAGCAGGTCGCGGATGCCGCGGATCAGCGCCATCCGCTCCGTGGCCCGCCGCTCGGCCTGGGCTCGCCGTTCGGCCTGGGTCTGGCGGTGTGCCGGGTCGGTCGTGCGCACCGCCGGATCCCAGGTGTACCGCTGAAGCAGGAAGCTTGCGATCTGGGTGTCGGTGAAGTCCTCGATCCGGACGATGCGCCGGCCCGGGATCAGGTCGACCCGTTGGGCGAGGGCTTTGAACACCTGGTCGTCGGTGAGGAAGTACTGCGTGCGGCTGGTCAGCACGATCTTCGCCTTGTCGTGCACGGCAGCCAGCAACGTGCCGAGATGTTCGGCCGCACGGTCGTAGGTCACCCGCAGGGCCAGCTCGTCGAACCCGTCGAATAGCAGGACGACCCGGCCCGCGCGCAGCATGTAGCGAAACCCCTCCAGCTCGATGCGGGTCTGCCCGCTGTTCGCCAGATGGGCCGCCACCAGCGTGTCCAGGTCGTGCGACTTCTCCAGCCCGCGTAACTCGATCAGCATCGGGGTCACGTGCGGCAGTTCGGCGGGCAGCCGCCGGGCCAGTTCGCGCAGCAGGAAGGTCTTGCCCCGGCCGAAGTCACCGAGGATCAGTACGAACCGGGACTGGTCGGTGGTCAGCCAGCCCGCCACGTCCGCGAGCGCGTCCTGCGACAGCGGCCGGTCCGCCACGTCCAGGCGGGTGCCGCGCTGCGGCACGTACAGGGCCGGCGGGTAGATCTGATCGGACTCCAGCCTCCCGGTCTGCCGGTCGAGGTAGCCGCGCAGGTCCAGCACACCCTGGTACTCGGGCATGCTCAGCAGCCGCACACCCGTCCGTTCGGCCTGCGCGACCAGCTCGGGGTCGGCCTGGTCGTCCCCGCAGTAGACCAGGTCGCAGAACAGCGTCGGGCTCGCGGCAAGATAGCGTCGACGGATCGTCCGGACGAACTCCTCCACCGTGCCCGCGTTGGCGTTGCCGTCGATCAGGCCGATCACGCGCTGTTCCACCACCTGCCCTTCGGCGCGCCAGACCCGCAGGTGGGCGGCGATCTCCCCGGCGGCCTCCACCCGCTCGACCCTGGCGGTCGGGTGGCGCAGGCGGGCCACCTCGGCGGCGTCGTCCAACAGGTCCCGGGGGCGGTCACGGACCCGTGCGGGTGGCAGGGGCGCCCCGCCGAGGCCGGTCGGTCGGTGTGGCCACTGCCCGTTGTCACCGTCGTCATGGCCGTCACTGTTATCGCTGCCGTCGTGACCGGTGCCGTTTCGGGCCGGCGGCTGGGGAAACACGACGTATGCCGAGGCGAGATCGTGGGGCGTACGGACCGGCTGCTGCCTGCCGGCGGGGCTCCGGCCACCCGCGGGGTCCTGGCCAGGAGCGAACCGGGTGAACCCCGTCCGGTCGATCCGGATCACCTGGTAGGGCAGCCGACCGCCACCCTGTTCCAGCGGGAGCGCGGGCAGGCCTGAGGGGAGCGTGCGCGCCTGCCCGCCCCGTTCGTCCCCGCCCCGCCCGTGCAGAAGCAGGTTCAGGCGCGGGGCGAGAGCCCGGTCGAGCTCCTCGGTGTCCCGCAGTTCGCTGTTGTGCGGTGCCGCCGCGGCGACCGGGTCGTGGTGTACGGCGCCGATCCGCAACCAGCCCTCCCACGCGGGCTCAAGCAGGGCGTCGGCGACGCTGTCGAGCTGCCCGGTGCCCAGCCAGCCATGGCGCACCAGATGCGACTGGGCCATCGTCGAGTTCAGCCCCGCCACCACGACCTTCAGGTCGGGCATGGCGAAAAGCGACCATTCTTCGCCGACCTGGAAACCGACGTCCGCGTCCGGGCCGTAGAAACGGCGCAGCAGCCCGTTGAAGAATGTCCATTTCGGCCAGTACGGCGCGACCGGCTCCTCGTCCATGCCCTCCTGCTGGAGGAAGTAAGCTTCGCAGAGTTTCTCGTTGACGTCATGACTGCCCGGGATGACCGCGAACCGGTTGTGGTTGAGGCGTAGCCCGTCGGCGAGCCCGGCCAGGACATCGTACGCCTGCTCGAATTCGCGTTTCGCGCCCGTTTCGGTGATGTCGCCGGTGATGATGACGAGGTCCGGACGTAGCTCCTTGGTGCCGGTGCCGGTGCCGGCGAGCCTGCGCAGGTCGTCGGACAGCCAGGTGACCAGCTCCGCAGGCGTCCGACCGTCCGTGGGTGGTGCGGGTAGTCGCATTCCTGACAGGTGCAGCACGGTGACGGAATGTTCGTCGGTATCCCCCGAAAATCCTTTCGGGGAGTTTCCTGGAAAGGTCGGTGCGGTGCTGCCGCCGCCGGTGCCGGGAAAGGTGGGAGCGGTCGTGGGTTTTCCTCGTCCGGTGATGGACGCGGTGATTCCCCGGATCAGTTCATCGGTCGCGGTGTTCTCGTCCCTGCCGACCAGGTCGATATAGGTGCGTGAACGCAGAAGGCCGTCCGGCTGGCATTCGCCGACCCGTATCGGAATGATTCTGCGCGTAAACCCGTCCGGATCGTCCGGCCAGACCGCCAGCCATTCGGCGTTGCCGTACCGGGAATCGCGCAGGTACGTCTCCGACAGTACTGGCACCACCCGCGTGGACGCGGGCAGCGCGCGATGCATGCGGGTCGTCCAGTCCGATCCGGGTACGAGGTCCCACGCCTGTACGAACACCCGGGTAGGACGGTTGTTGATCTGGATTTTTTTCTCCAGATGCCAGGCGATCCACTCCGCCCATCTCCCGTCCACACCGGTGTAGCTGATGAAGAAGTCGAACCCGACATCGCCGCCACCGGCCGCATCATCCCCGTTGCTCACAGGTCGAGAATGCCACTGTGTGCCATGGATCGTGCCGTCCGGGTTGACTATGCCGCTCGGGTCGTGGGTTAAGGTCGGGTGGACGGCTGTCGTGCTCGGGGATGCGAGGGCAGCTGATGCGAGGGCGGCTACGGCGGGAGGGCTGCGCACACCGGCCCGGCGGGAGGCGGTGGTGGGCAGGGGAGCGCGGTGGGTGATTCCGCTGACTCTGGGCTGGGCCGAGGTGCCGTATTCGATGTCCGTGCACGGCGCTCCGGACGACGTCCGGTTGCGTGAACCCGTACCGGCGCTACTGGTCGAGGCGGACGGCGTCTGGTTGCTGATCGACACCGGCTTCAACCCCGCGTTCGTGCGTGACAAGGCACTGTGCCGCCGTTTCCACCACGACACCGGCGTGGCCGTGTGGCTCCCGGCCGGGGACGGCGGGCGATCCGCTGGAGGCCGAGCTCGAACGGGTCGGGCTCGTTCTCGAGCGAGTCGACGTGGTTGCGGTGTCCCACCTCCACAACGACCATGCTGGGGGACTGCGTCACTTCGCCGGGCGGACCACGCCAGTGCACATCCAGCGCCGCGAGCTCGACCACGGCCTCAGCACCCATCCGGCGGCTCTGGAGGCAGCCGGCATCATCCGCATGGACTTCGACCACCCCGCGATCACCTGGCAGGTGGCGGACGGCGACATCGAGATCGTGTCAGGGGTGACCGCGGTCCTCACCGCCGGGCACACCCCCGGTCATCAGAGTTTTGTCGTCGAGCTGGACCCCGCGGTGGGCGGTGGTGGGTACGTCTTCGCGTTCGATGCCGCGGACCCGCAGGAGAACATCGACCGTGAACGGCCTGTCGGGGGCACGATCGGCGTTCCGCCGGCAGCGACCGTTGAGCCGATCCGGCGGCTGAAGGCGATCGCGTCCGAACGCGGCCTGCGCCTGGTGCCCGGCCACGACCCTGTCGCCTGGCCTGCGCTGACCGCCGAACTCTCCGTGCCGACCGCCCGCGACCCCCTCGTCAACCGGCCTGACGGCGCTGTTCCACCGACGCTGCGCTGATCACGTTGATCGCGTTGGACTGACGGCGCGTTGGACTGACAGCTGGTCCGGTCAGGGATCCGCGGTGGGGCTGCCGGCAGCGTTCAGGGCGGCGTTCAGGAGGGCGTCCCGGTTGGTCAGGATGAACTCCCCGAGTTCCGGTGGCAGCAGCGTGAAACCGGCGAGGTCCTCGCCGCGCAGGTCGATGCGTTCGATCTCGTAGCCGCCCTTGGCCGGGTTGGTGAACTCCGAGCCGGTACGGGCGGCGAGATCCATGGTGACCAGCCGGCAGACGAAGAAGTGCTGGACGACGATGCCGGGCCGGCGGCCATCACGGTCGCTGCCCACCTTCGGCGCCCTCGGCGCGCTGGTGAGGAACACCTGCTGGACGCGGTCGACGGTGGCGCCGAGTTCCTCTGCCAGTTCGCGGTGCAGGGCCGCCTCGACCGAGGCGTCCTCGGCGTCGACCCCGCCACCGACCGTGGACCAGTAGGGCGCCACACCGGGCGGTGTCCGGCGGAACACGATCAGATGCCCGTCGTTGTCGATCAGGATCGCGCGGGCTGCCCGCCGTACGATTCGCACCGGTCCATCATCGCCTCCGCACCGGTGCCGCCGATATCCGGACGCTTCCCGGCCGTTCCGGGCACACGGTGGAGGGAGAAAACACGGCGAATGCGGACAGTGACGACGACGGCGTGTCCAGCTCCGCCCGGGGCCGGGGCTGTCGCGGTTCGGTCCCGCATCGATCTTCTGACCTGGCCGCGGCCGGCACGTGTCGCGATCATCTCGACCGTGCTCTGCCCCCTTACCGGAATGCGTGCAACCATGGGCAGGTGCCGGTCTATCGAGATGAAGGTGTCGTCCTGCGGACGACGCCGCTGGCCGAAGCCGACCGCATCATCACCGTTCTGACTCGGCGGACCGGGCGGATACGCGCGGTGGCCAAGGGGGTGCGTCGCACGTCGTCCCGCTTCGGCGCGCGGCTGGAGCCGGGTACCTATGTCGATCTCCAGCTCTACGAGGGGCGCTCTCTCGACACCGTCACCCAGGCCGACATACTCAGCCCGTATGGCGCGGTGATCGCGTCGGACTATCCCCGGCACACCGCGGCGGCGGTCATGTTGGAGACCGCCGAGCGGCTGACCAGCGAGGAACGCCAGCCGGCGATGCGGCTGTTCCTGCTCCTCGTCGGTGGCCTGCGCACGCTTGCCCAGGGTGAGCGGGCACCGTCCCTCGTCCTGGACGCGTTCCTGCTCCGGGCGTTGACCATCGCCGGTTACGGGATGGCTCTGGCGGACTGTGCCCACTGCGGTGACCCTGGACCCCACCACGCGTTCTCCGTCCCGGCGGGAGGCGTAGTGTGCCCGGAATGCCGACCGCATGGAGCGGTGTCGATGTCCCCGGCCGCTGTGAAGCTGCTGTCCGATCTGCTCACCGGGGACTGGGACCGCGCCGGGATAAGCGAGGCCCGTACCCGGCGCGAGGCCGGCGGATGCATTGCCGCCTACCTTCAGTGGCATCTCGAATACGGATTGCGCACATTGCCCCATCTGGAGCGGGTGTGAACAGGACCGGGCAGCGGGCCGCGGGCATTCTCGACACAGCCACCGTCGACAGGACCACTGACAGGGCCGTCAACAGGCTCATTCTCAGGGCCGCTCACAGGGGCCCTGACGGGGCTGACAGGACTGACGGGCCTGACAGGGTCGCCAAAGGCCGTCCAAGGTCGTCCAAGGCCTTCCAAGGCCGTCAACAAGCAGGAGGGGGGTCAAGCCGGTGAATCCGCGTAACGGGGGGGCTGGGCAGTTCCGGGCGCCTCACCCACATCCTTCCGGCGCATGCCCGCCGGAGATTCCTTCCGCGTTGATCCCACAACATGTCGCCATCGTCATGGATGGTAACGGTCGGTGGGCAAAAATGCGCGGCCTGCCGCGGACGAAGGGCCACGAAGCCGGTGAGGACGCTCTCTTCGACTGCGTGGAGGGGGCCATCGAACTCGGCGTCCGCTGGCTGTCGGTGTACGCCTTCTCCACCGAGAACTGGAAACGGTCACCGGACGAGGTCGCGTTCCTGATGCGTTTCACCGACGGGGTGTTCGGCCGGCGCATCGACGACATGGACACGCTCGGGGTCCGGGTCCGGTGGGCCGGTCGGCGTCCACGGCTGTGGAGCAACGTCATCCGGCGGCTGGAAACGGCCGAGGAACGCACCCGCGGGAACGATCGTCTCACCCTGGTGATGTGCGTCAACTACGGCGGGCGGGCCGAGCTCGCCGACGCCGCCGCCGCCATCGCCCGGGACGTCCGCGACGGCCGGCTGCGGCCGGAGCGCATCGACGAGAACACCCTCGCTCGGTATCTCGACGAGCCGGAGATGCCCGACGTCGATCTGCTGATCCGTACTTCCGGGGAACAGCGGCTGAGCAACTTCCTGCTCTGGCAGGCGGCCTACGCGGAGTTCGTGTTCGTCGAACGGCTGTGGCCGGACTTCGACCGGCGTGACCTGTGGGCGGCGTGCCTCGACTTCGCCAAGCGGGACCGCCGCTACGGTGGTGTCGTCGCCCATCCCTCCGGAGTCTGATCCGGGCCTGCCCGGCCGGCTGTGACCGGTCGCCGCCGCGGCCCGGCAGGAGCCCGGCAGGGCCGGCCGGACTGATAGAACCGTCCAGTGGTTGTCGTCACCCGGCTACGGGTCCCAGCGGAGGAGGCTGTCACCTTCCGTGAACGGGCAGAACGGACGCTGGCGGTTCTCGCCGCCGCGCGAGGCTACCGTTCGGCTCGGCTGGGGCGAGCCGTGGACGACCCGGAACTCTGGGTGATCGCATCCGAGTGGGACGGGGTGGGTGCCTGGCGCCGGGCCCTGGCGGCCTTCGACGTCCGGGTGGAGCTGACGCCGCTGATGGCCTATGCCGTCGACGAGCCGGGTGCGTTCGAGGTGCTGCTGGCGCATGACGCCGCCGGCGGCCCGGTTCGCCGTGGTGGCTCCGACCTGGCGGCGGACGCCGCCACCGCCGGGCCCGGTGACAGGCCGTCGGGATGACCAGCCCGCCGCGGGCGAGGCCGTACCTGCCCGATCATGATCACCGTTTGGCCCGTACGCTGGGTGCTCGACTTCCTCAACGGCACCTGATCCTCTTCAGCGGGCCGGCGGCCCTGCGCGTCGCTGGCGGCGCGCGGGGGAACACGATCGCGTCGCCGGCGGTCCGCTGGAACGTCAGCGGGCCCAGCCGCCCCGCGGCCGGCCGGTCCGCCAGGTTGTGCCAGGGGGCAGGTCGAGGACCCCGCCGCCCATGTCACCGACGACACCGGGCAGAAAGGAAGGGAGCGCCCGCGTGGCCAGTGCATCCGACCGCATGGACACCATCGTCAGTCTGTGCAAGCGCCGGGGGTTGGTCTTCCCCTCGAGCGAGATCTACGGTGGCCTGCGGGCCTCGTGGGACTACGGTCCGCTCGGGGTCGAGCTGAAGAACAACGTCAAGCGCGCCTGGTGGAAGGCCATGGTCCAGGGCCGGGAGGACGTCGTCGGCCTCGACTCGTGCGTGATCCTCGCCCGCGAGGTCTGGGAGACCAGCGGCCACGTGCAGGTCTTCGTCGACCCGCTGACCGAGTGCCTGTCCTGCCACAAGCGGTTCCGCGCCGACCATCTGGAGGAGGCGTTCGAGGCCAGGCGCGGCCGGCCGCCGACGGCGCTCACCGAGGTCGCCTGCCCGAACTGCGGGTCGCGTGGCACGTTCACCGAGCCGCGGATGTTCAACGGCCTGCTCAAGACCTACCTGGGCCCGGTCGAGGACGCCTCCGGCCTGGCCTACCTGCGTCCGGAGACGGCCCAGGGCATTTTCATCAACTACGCGAACGTCCAGGCGACGGCCCGGCGCAAGCCGCCGTTCGGAATCGGCCAGATCGGCAAGTCGTTCCGCAACGAGATCACCCCGGGTAACTTCATCTTCCGGACCCGTGAGTTCGAGCAGATGGAGATGGAGTTCTTCGTCCCGCCGGGCGAGGACGAGACCTGGCACCAGTACTGGATCGACGAACGGACGAAGTGGTATCACGACCTCGGCGTCCGCCCGGAGAACCTGCGTCATTTCGAGCATCCGAAGGAGAAGCTCTCCCACTACTCGAAACGGACCGTCGACATCGAGTACCGTTTCGACTTCGTCGGGCTGGAATGGGGCGAGCTGGAAGGCATCGCGAACCGGACGGACTACGACCTGTCCGTGCACGCGAAGGCGTCCGGCGCGGACCTGACCTATTTCGAGCAGGCCACCGGTACCCGGTACACCCCCTATGTCATCGAACCGGCGGCCGGGGTGGACCGTGCCACCCTGGTGTTCCTGCTGGACGCCTACGCGGAGGACACCGCGCCCAACACCAAGGGCGGGGTGGACCGCCGGGTGGTGCTCCGGCTGGACCGGCGGCTCGCGCCGGTGAAGGCCGCGGTGCTGCCGCTGTCGCGCAACGCCGACCTGTCACCGGTCGCCCGTGACCTGGCCGCGGCGCTGCGCCGGCACTGGAACGTCGACTTCGACGACGCCGGCGCGATCGGGCGTCGCTACCGCCGGCAGGACGAGATCGGCACGCCGTTCTGCCTCACGGTCGACTTCGACTCGTTGCAGGACCAGGCGGTCACCATCCGCGAGCGCGACACCATGGCGCAGGAACGCGTCGCCATGGACCAGGCGGTCTCCTACCTCAACGCCAAGCTCGGCCCCTGCTGACTCCTCCGGCCGGTCACCCGCCCGGGACCTTCCGGGGGAGTCAGGTCGGACGTGGTCGTGCCGGCGGGATGCTCATGCCGTCGGGCCCGGCGGATCCGGCAGGTCCGACGGATTCGGCGGGTCCGGCAGGGCGAGGTCGGTGGAGCCGAACCGGTCCGCGAGGAAGCGGCCGTGGGACAGCAGCCTGGCGGCGTCCCCGGCCGCCGCCGCCTCGGTGACGTCCCGTACGCCCCTCTCCAGCAGCTTCATCTGGTCGACGACGACCTGGCGCGGGGTACGTCCGTCGTCCAGTCGGTGCGTCTCGGCGTACCGGGGTGGCAGGCCGAGATACACCTCCAGCGCGGTCGGCAGGTAGTCGTCGATGGTCCGCACGATCACGAACGTCTCGGGCGAGCCCGCACGCAGCAGGTGGGGGCGGTCGAGCACCTCCCGCAGCGCGTCGACAACCCGCGCCGCGGCCGCGGTGACCTCGGCCGGCGCATGGGCGGCCAGAGCCAGTAGCTGCGCGTCGACGGCCCTGCGAAGCTCGGCGACGCGCAGCCGGGCTCCTGCCGGCGCCGCCGGACGGGAAGCCGGTGCCACCAGGGCGCCCACCGCGTACAGAGCGGCGACGACGAACGGCCACTCCGGCAGGCCGACCACGCCGGTGACGGTCAGTCCCAGTCCGCCGATCGCGGCGGTACAGCCGGCGATGTTCTTCAGCGATCCGAGCCAGGCCAGCACCTTCTCGCGGGGCCCGCCGGCCGGCGGTGGCGGTGGCGGCGGTGGATCAGGCCGCGGCAGCCGGATCGCCGTCACCGCCACCGCCGCCGACCAGCGGTCCGGCTCCCCACAGTGCCGCGTACGCCCTGGTCGCGTACACCGGAGCCGCGGTGGTCACTGATAGCCACGGATGTCCTTGAACACGTCCGTCAACGAGGATGTCCGCGCGTCGAACGTGGCGCCGCCGGTGTCGGTGGCGATCGAGCGCAGGTCGTCCGGGCGTGCCTCGCCGAAAATGACGCAGAACGTGCGGACGTCCCGAGCCTGTTGAGGAAGCCCCTGGTAGTCGGCGTGGAACTGCGCGGCTGACAGCCCGGTGTTGTTCTCGCCGTCCGTCATCAGGACGATCGATGTCAGGTAGCCGGGCTCGCGGGCGATCGTGTCGGAGGCGAGATGGTACGCGTCCGTGAGCGCGGAGTAGATGGCTGTTCCCCCCCTGTACCTGTAGGCCGTCGATGTACGAGCGGATCGCGGCCAGATCCGGTGAGGATGCCTGCGTGTCGGTCACGGTGAACTCGCGGGGTCTGCCGACCGAGCTGTTGAAGAGCAGCAGAGTGATCTTCTCCCGGCCACGGAACCGGGTGAAGCGGCCGGAGAGCGAGGTGTCGGTGCCGGTGAGTCCCGCCAGCGCTGATTTCAGGTCGGCCATGCGCTGGCCGGCCATGGAGCCGGACCCGTCCAGCACGAAGATCGCATGTGACGGCCGGCGGAAACGGTCGAAGTAGGAGCTCAGCAGCTCGTCGGCGACCGCCTGGGTGGCGGGAAAGGGCAGTTCGATCAGGCGGGTCGCGGGAAACCTCGGGTCGAGCGCCACACCCGGGACGGCTGGGCGGCGGTTCGTGTCGGTCTGCAGCCGCTGTTGAACCGCCGGGCTGCGCAGCCAGTTCACCACCCGGGTGTACTCGTCCCGCCGGGCCGGGTCGAGCAGAAGCACGGGGTAGTCGGCGGTGATGATGCCGTCCCTGGGATAGACGATGGTCAGCGGCTCGCGCAGCCGGCCGGAGCGTTGCAGGGACAACAGCACCGATTCGTAGTTGATCATTCCGTCGACGTTCTGCGGGCGGTTGACGAAGGTGTCGGCGAGCCAGCCCGAGCTGCCCGCGGTGAGCGTCTGCCCCGAGAAGAACGATGTCAGCGCGTCGCCGCGGATGTCGGAGGTCCGCAGCGCGTCCGATGTTCCGGCGAGCGCGGCCGCGACACCCACCAGGGCGCTGAACCCGGAGTTGGATGCCGCCGGGTTCGTCATGGCGTACGTCAGCTCACCTGAAGTGACCTTCGCGGCGATGTCCGACCAGGTGACGTTCGTGTTGTTCGTCCAGCCGAACTTCGTGGCGAGTGAGGCCCGGACGCCGAGGACCACCGGCGATCCCATGATCGGGGTACGGGCGGCGGCCGCTGTCGCACCACCGGGCAGCAGCCGCAGGTAACGGTCGGAGGAGAACCAGGCGGCGTCCGCTCCCGAGGAACGCCCGATGATTTTCTCGGCGCCGTCGAGCGTTCCGGTGTAGGTCAGCCGCACCGTGACCCCGGTGGCCGCACGCAGGTCGTCCAGCAGCGGTTCGATGTCGGCGACTTCCGAGCCGGCGAGTATCCGCAGCACGCCCGGTCTGCCCGGGCCGGGCCCCGGCGGCGGGTCGGAGTCGGAGCCGCAGGAGGCCACGGCGAACACGACTGCGCACACGGCGAGAAGCCCGAACGCGACCGTGCGCAGAGAGTGCCCGCGTCTGCCGCACGCGAGACCACGGCTGAAGGCGACGGTTCGAGTGGCCGAACCGGAGGGTGCGCCAAGCCGCGACGACGCGCTCACGTGCGGGGAACGGGGGTGCCGGGTCACCGCCCGCCGCCGGAGATCTCCAGCTCCCCGGCCGTGGCCGAAGCGGCCTCGGTGGGAGCGGTCGCGGCGGCCCGGTCCAGGTACGCGGTTGCCTTCCCCACCTCCTCGGACAGCGTCTCCACCGTGGTCCGCATGCTCTCCAGGGCGGCGCTGCGGTATCCGTCGATCGTGTCGATCGTGGCGTAGATGTTGGCGAACGCCTGCTGGAGGGCCTGCACCGACACGGTCGAGGACGCCGCCTGCTCATGGATCTGGCCGGTCTGCCGCCGCAGCAGCTCCGAGGTGCCGACGATGATGCGCTCGGTCGTCTCGTTCAACGCGGAGATCTGGTCGAGTACCAGCTTCTGGTTGGCCAGCGCCTGCGCGACGATCACCGCGGTGCGCAGCGCCGCGACGGTCGTCGTGCTCGCCCGGTCCACACCCTTGATCAGTTCGAGGTTGTTGCGCCGGACCATCTCCAGCGCGAGGTAGCCCTGCGCGCTGACCGCGAGCTGGGTGAGCAGGTCCTGGTGCTTCTGCCGCACGTAGAACAGGACGTCCTCGCGCAGCGCCCGAGCCCGCTCCGGGTCGCTGACGCCGATCCGGTCGATCCGGGTGACAAGTTCGGCGTCGAGGTTCGCGGCCAGTTGGATGTACTCACGCAGCTTGCCCATAGTGGTCCACAGATTGTGTTTTTCCTGCTCGATCGCGGCGTTGTCCCGCCGCAGCTCCTCCTGCCCGTTCTGCAGCGCCTGCAGAATCGCGTCCAGATGTGCCTGTGACGACCGGTAGGAGGCGAAGTAGTCCCGCAGCCGGTTCCCGAACGGGATCACGCCGAGCAGCTTTTTCGGGCCCAGCAGGTTCGCCTTGGACGGATCGAGGTCGCCGACCACTCTGCGCAGCTCCACCAGGGAGGTCGACACCGACGAGGTCGCGTCGAGCGCGCCGGAGTTCATCGCCCGTGCCGGCTTGTCCAGCAGCCGGTTGGAGACCGAGGCGGACGCGCGGATCTCCTTCTCGCCCATCCGGTGCACCGCGGCGACCTTGGTGGTGAAGGCAGGGGAGGCCGGGTCGATGCCGATCAGGGCGTCGGCGAAGGCCACCGCCTGGTCGGCCAGGCGCGCGGCTGCCTGAGGACTGATCGGGACGGCGGGCCCGGCCTGCTCGGGGGCTACCGGCGCGACGGCCGCGGGCGGCACCAGGACCAGCTGTGCGCCGGTGTCGTCGGTGGCAGGCTCATCAACCCGGCCCCTTCGTGTACTGCGCCTCGATCCGACGGATCATCTGTTCGGATATCTCCGCGCTCGGTGGTTCGATGACGTTGACCAGTTGCGGTACGGGGCCGCTTCCGCGTTCGGCGGCGTACTGCCGGCCGTAACCGGCGTCCGCGGTGCGGAATCCGTGTCGCACGGCGAGCCGCTGCAGTTCCGGGTCGGTCGTGAGCAGGCGCCCGACCGTGTCTCCGGCGGAGGTGAGCGGCACAACGGTGTGTTTGGCGTAGATGGTCGGACTCGGATACATCAGCACCATGTCGTTGGTCAGCGAACCGTCCCGGGCGAGCGCGTGGGCCCGGAACTGGGCCTCGTAGACCATGACCATCGGCGTTTTCCCGATGCCGATGGTCAGGAAGTCGTCGAACGGCTCCTGGGACGACGCGTCCAGATAGCCCTGTTTGAGGAAGAGGGGCGCGAGCCGGTCCGTGATCCGTTCGGCCGCTCCGGGATCGGTGACCACGTTTCCGCCATTGCTCACGTAGGAGGCGATCGCCAGATAGAGGGCGGCCGAGTTCGACGTCCGCACGTCGGTCGAGCTGATGAGGAGGGACTTGTCGGTCCGGTAGACGTTGTTCCCGGGTAGCTGCGACCATCGGGTGTCCGCCGCCACCAGGTCGAGATACCTGCGCATGTCGAACAGGTAGTGGTCACCTTCTCGGCTGCTGACGCCCGCCGCGGTCAGCAGTTCCGCGATCGGTGCGAAGGTGGCTATCGCCATGGGCGTGAAGAAGGGCATGTAGGAGGCGCTGATCCCGCGATCGCGCCTGATGTGGTCGGCCTGTGGAGCGTCGGCCGGGAAGGCCAGGTCGAAGCCGGTCAGGTCGCGGGTGGTGGCGATCTCACGCGATCCGGCAGAGGTGATCTCAAGCCGGTAGCCGGCACGGTCGAGGGCGGCGACCACGTCCGGATCGGAGAAGAAGGGCTGTTTCTCCGACGAGACCAGCGCCCGGACCGTGGTCCTGTTCCCGTGCGGAGCGGGCCGGGTTCGCGGGATGATGATCACAGCGAGGACGCCGATGGTGAGCAGTCCGGCAAGCGCGAGTCCGAGAACGCGGTGGCCTCGCACGGCGTCCTCCCCCTCCTTCGACGCTGTTGGTCCGGGCAGTGTTGGTACGCATCATGGCTGGTACGCATCATGGTCTGTCCGCCGTGACCGGCAGGCTCCTGGCCGGCAGGGTTTGGAATATGTACGAATTTTGTTCACCTTTCGGACATGGACAGAATTTCTCCTGTTTATCCGGTTGGGACGCGTCCGTCGTGAACGAATAATGATCGGGTAGTTTTCCGGCAGGGCTGCGGGGAATCGTGACGGACGACCAGTGAACGCTCCGGATATTTCCCGGCGCGGCCGGGAGCCACCTGCGCGTGGCGCGTGGGACAGCTGGTTCCCAAAACATGTTTCAGGACGATCTGTGACGGTAGGCTGCTGGCCATCAGGGGCCAATCCGACGGACTGCCGGGCGACTTCTCGGGAGGAGGAGCCGCGGATCTGTCCGTATGACCTGCGCGAGCCGGGGTGACGTGGCATGGTCGAATCGGCGGTGGTTCGCGGGAGGCGGGACACGAGGGGGCGGCCATGACCACCTATGTGTACGACTTCCATCAGGGGAACAAGGATCTCAGGGACCTTCTCGGCGGTAAGGGCGCCAATCTCGCCGAGATGACGAACATGGGACTTCCCGTCCCGCCCGGTTTCACGATCACCACCGTCGCCTGTCGTGAGTATCTTGCGCACGGCCGGGTGCCGGCGGCGCTGCGCGACGAGGTCGACGAGCATCTGCGCGCGCTCGAACAGGCAATGGGCCGGCGGCTGGGTGACCCGGACGACCCGTTGCTCGTTTCGGTGCGTTCGGGCGCGAAGTTCTCCATGCCGGGCATGATGGACACCGTCCTGAACATCGGCCTGTCGGACGCGTCGGTACCCGGCCTGGCCAGGCAGTCCGGCTCGCCGCGCTTCGCCTGGGACTCCTACCGGCGCCTGCTGGCCATGTTCGGCAGGACTGTGCTCGAGGTGCCCGACGAGCTGTTCGACGACGCTCTGGAGGCGGTGAAGAAGGCCCGCGGAGCAAACAGCGACCTGGAACTCGACGAGACCGACCTGCGCGGGCTGGCGGAGACGTTCAGGACGATCGTCCGCGACCGGACCGGCCGGGACTTCCCGCAGGACCCCCGGGAGCAGTTGGACCTGGCGATCCGGGCGGTGTTCGACTCCTGGAACGGTGAACGCGCCCGCCTCTACCGCCGGCAGGAACGCATTCCCGCGGATCTCGGTACCGCGGTCAACGTGGTCGCGATGGTGTTCGGCAACCTGGGTATGGACTCGGGCACCGGCGTGGCGTTCACCCGCGATCCGGGCAACGGCGACCAGGGCGTTTACGGCGACTATCTGCAGAACGCCCAGGGGGAGGACGTTGTCGCGGGCATCCGGAACACCCTGCCGCTCACGGCGCTGGCGTCCATCGACCGGCCCGCCTACGACCAGTTGTTGTCCGTCATGGCGACCCTTGAACGGCATTACCGCGACCTGTGCGACATCGAGTTCACCATCGAGCGCAACAAACTGTGGATGCTGCAGACGCGGGTCGGGAAACGCACCGCCGCCGCGGCCTTCCGGATCGCCGTCCAGCTCGTCGACGAGGGCCTGATCACCATGGACGAGGCGCTGGCCCGGGTCACCGGCGCCCAGCTCGCCCAGCTGATGTTCCCCCGGTTCGCCGCGGACGGGCAGGCCCGGCAGATCGCCCGGGGGATGAACGCGTCCCCCGGCGCCGCCGTCGGGCAGGCCGTCTTCGACTCGCGGCGGGCGGTTCAGCTCGCCGCCGCCGGTGTCCCGGTCATCCTGGTCCGCCGGGAGACCAACCCCGACGACATCGACGGCATGATCGCCGCACAGGGTATTCTGACCTCCCGCGGCGGGAAGACCTCCCATGCCGCGGTGGTCGCCCGCGGCATGGGCCGGACCTGCGTGTGCGGCGCCGAGGAGATCGACGTCGACACCCACCGGCGGCAGGCGGCCGTGCCGGGCGGCCTCGTCGTCCACGAGGGGGACGTGCTCTCGATCGACGGCTCGTCCGGCGTGGTCTACCTCGGCGAGGTGCCGGTGGTGCCCTCGCCGGTCGTCGAGTACTTCGAGGGGAAGCTGCGCGCGGACGGCTCCGACCCGCTGGTCGACGCCGTCCACCGGATCATGACCCACGCGGACGCCGCCGCCCGGCTCGGAGTGCGCGCCAATGCCGACACCGCGCAGGATGCCGAGCGTGCCCGCCAGTTCGGGGCCGTCGGTATCGGGCTGTGCCGGACCGAGCACATGTTCCTCGGCGAGCGCCGGAAGCTGGTCGAACGGCTCATCCTCGCCGACGGTGACGAGGAGGCCGATGCCGCGCTGGCCGCGCTGCTGCCGTTGCAGCGCGACGACTTCGTCGAGATCCTCGCGGCGATGGACGGCCTGCCCGTGACGATCCGGCTGCTCGACCCGCCGCTGCACGAGTTCCTGCCCGACCTCACCGAGTTGTCGGTGCGGGTGGGCGTTGCCGCCGCGACCGGCGAGGCCGGCGTGGACGGTGAGGTCGTGCTGCTGGAGGCGGTCCGCCGGCTGCACGAGGAGAACCCGATGCTCGGGCTGCGCGGGGTGCGTCTCGGGCTGCTCATCCCGGGGCTGGTCGCCCTGCAGGTGCGGGCGATCGCCGAGGCCGCGGTCATCCGCCGCCGGCGGGGCGGGGACCCGCGTCCGGAGATCATGGTTCCGCTGGTGGGCGCGGTCCAGGAGCTGGAGGTCGTCCGCGAGCAGGCCGAGCGGGTGCTGGCCGAGGTCGCCGCCGAGAGCGGGATCGATGTGCCCGCGCTGATCGGTACGATGATCGAGGTGCCGAGGGCGGCGCTGACCGCCGGCCAGATCGCCGGAGCGGCACAGTTCTTCTCGTTCGGGACGAACGACCTGACCCAGATGAGCTGGGGTTTCTCCCGTGACGACGTGGAGTCGTCGTTCTTCTCCCGCTACCTCGAGCTGGGCATCTTCGGCGTGTCCCCGTTCGAGTCGCTGGACCGGGACGGGGTCGGCCGGCTGGTGCGGCTCGCGGCCGAGGAGGGGCGGGCGGCCCGGCCGGAGCTCAAGCTCAGTGTCTGCGGGGAGCACGGCGGCGACCCGGACTCCGTGCACTTCTTCCACCGGATCGGGCTCGACTATGTGTCGTGCTCGCCGTTTCGCCTGCCGGTCGCCCGGCTGGAGGCCGGCCGGGCCGCAGTCCTCGCGGCTGACCAACCATCGGACACGGCCTGACCGAGCCCGGCGGGCGCCCGGGTGGCCGGTTGGCCGGCCGGTGTGCCCACTGTGCGGTGGAGCACCTGCCATCCCGCGCCGATTTGGGCATACCGTGACTGCCTGTGGTTACTATCCCGCGGCCGTGGACAGCGCGGTGGCTGCACGCGCGCTGGTGGGTGTGGCTACTGAGGGTGGTTGCGATCCTCGTCCTGGCCGGCGTGATGATCAGCGTTTTCGCGATGATCCAGATATGGGTGGTGGGGCGTTCGGACGACCAGCGCCGGTCGGACGTCCTGATCGTGCTCGGCGCCTCCCAGTTCAACGGCCGCCCGTCCGCGGTGTTCGCGGCCCGGCTCGACCATGCGCTGGCCCTCTACCGCGCCGGTGTAGCACCCCGGATCGTGACGGTCGGCGGCTCCCAGGTCGGTGACGTCTACACCGAGGCGCGGGCCGCGGCGAACTACCTGGTCTCCCGTGGCGTCCCGGCCAGTGCCGTGGTTGTGGTGGGCGAGGGCAGGGACACGCTGGGGTCGTTGCGGGCGGTGGCAAGGATCATGGCGGTGAACCGCTGGCGGTCCGCGGTGGTCGTGACCGATCCGTGGCATTCGCTGCGCTCGCGGACCATCGCTCGTGATCTTGATATCGACGCGGTCACCTCGCCGGCTACCACCGGCCCGACTACCCGCGGTATTGCCACCACACTGCGTTACATCCTTCGGGAAGGTGCCGCGTACCGCTTCTACCAGCTCTTTCACCGGGCGACCCCGGTCGGCGCCGCCCCCGGCGCGCTCTGACCCGCCGACTGACTTCCGCGGCCCGGCCGCGCGGGAGCGGGCACCGCGGGCCGCGGCAGGGAAACACGCCCACCGGTACCGTTCGGGACGGTGGAACCCGGGGTAGAGCCCACATGGCCGCTCGCGTGGGCGGTGCCTGTGCGTATCCGCTGGATCGTCTCCGGTAACGCCACCGGCTGCCTTCCGGCACCGCCCAGGCACGGATACGCAGGCGTACAGGAGGCTGGTGTGGCAACTCCCGTGTCCGAGATCGCGATCGACCCGACCGACCTCGACCAGATCCGCGAGCTGGCGCGGCAGTTGCGGGTGGACTCGATCCGGGCGACGACGTCCGCCGGGTCGGGCCATCCGACATCGTCGATGTCGGCCGCGGACGTACTGGCGGTGCTGGTCGGGCGGCACCTGCGCTACGACTGGGACAGGCCGGACGACCCGGCCAACGATCATCTGATCTTTTCCAAGGGGCATGCGTCCCCGCTGCTGTACGCGGTGTTCAAGGCCGTCGGTGTGGTGTCCGACCACGAGCTGATGACCGGTTACCGCCGTTACGGCCAGCGCCTGCAGGGGCATCCGACGCCGGTCCTGCCCTGGGTCGACGTGGCCACCGGCTCGCTCGGGCAGGGGCTGCCCGACGCGGTCGGGGTGGCGCTCGCCGGCCGTTTCCTCGACCGGCTTCCCTACCGGGTGTGGGTGCTGTGCGGGGACAGCGAGATGACCGAGGGCTCCGTCTGGGAGGCGCTGGACAAGGCGTCCTACTACCAGCTGTCGAACCTGACGGCGATCGTGGACGTCAACCGGCTCGGCCAGCGCGGCCCGACCGAGCTCGGCTGGGACCTTGACACCTACGCCCGCCGGGTCGAGGCGTTCGGCTGCCGGGCGCTCGCGGTCGACGGGCATGACGTCGCCGCGCTCGACGAGGTCCTGACCGAGGCGTCCGGCTCCGACCGGCCGGTGGTCGTGCTCGCCCGCACCCGCAAGGGCGAGGGCTTCTCCGGGACGGCCGACGCCGAGGGATGGCACGGCAGGCCGTTGCCGGCCGACCTGGCCGAACGCGCGATCGCCGAGCTCGGGGGCGAGCGTCACCTGCGCGTGCGCGGCCCGCTGCCGCCGCCGGATGCCGGCCGCCGGCCGGCATCCGTGCCGCCGGCCGAGGTGCGCCTGCCGACCTACCCTCTCGGCACCCGGGTCGCCACCCGCAGGGCGTACGGGCAGGCGCTCACCGCCCTCGGCGCCCGCCCGGAAGTGGTGGCCCTGGACGCCGAGGTCGGCAACTCCACCTACACCGAGGACTTCGCGTCGGCCCACCCGGACCGTTTCTTCGAAATCTTCATCGCGGAGCAGCAGCTCGTCGCCGCAGCGGTCGGGCTGTCGGCGCGCGGGTATGTCCCGTTCGCGTCCACCTTCGCCACGTTCTTCTCACGGGCCTACGACTTCATCCGGATGGCCGGGATCTCGGCGGCGAACATCCGCCTGTCGGGATCGCACGCCGGCGTCGAGATCGGCCCGGACGGCCCGTCCCAGATGGGGCTGGAGGATCTGGCGATGATGCGGGCGGTGCACGGCTCGCGCGTCCTCTACCCCAGCGACGCGGCCAGCGCGGCCAGGCTCGTCGAACTCATGGCCGAGCTGGACGGGGTCAGCTACCTGCGCACGACCCGGGGCGCCTACCCGGTGATCTACGGGCCGGGGGAGTCCTTCACCGCCGGTGGCTCCAAGGTGCCGCGTCGGTCGGACGCCGACGTGATCACCCTGATCGGCGCCGGTGTCACCCTGCACCACTGCCTGGCGGCGGCGGACGCGCTCGCGGCCGAGGGCGTCCCGGCCCGGGTGATCGATCTCTACTCGGTCAAGCCGGTGGACGTCGCCACCCTGACGGAGGCGGCGCGGGCGACCGGCGGCCGTCTCGTCGTGGCCGAGGACCACTACCCCGAGGGCGGCCTGGGCAGCGCCGTTCTGGAGGCGACGGCCGCGGCCGGCGTACCGGTGCGCCTCGCCCATCTCGCCGTGCGCGAACTGCCCGGCTCGGGCACCCCGGCCGAGCTGCTCGCCGCGGCGGGCATCGACGCGGACCACATCGCGGCGGCGGCCCGGACCCTGCTGCGCTGACGGGCCCACCAGCGGTGCGACAGGGCCCGGACGGGCAGATCTTCTCGCTCGTCATGGTCGGGCGTGGAAAAGATTCCCGCCCGAGGAACGCGGCACGGGCAGCCGTCCTGGCATGGCGGCGTCGGGACAGGTCAGGAGCCGCCGTCGTACGGACGGGGCGTCCAGGTGAGGTCAGTCGTCCGAACCGCTGGGCGCCGGCGCACCTCCGAACATCATGTCGCACATCGTCAGGTAGAGCCGGTCCGGGCGGGGCAAGAACTGGATCTTCGACAGGGCCTGGTCCTGCCCGGCGGATTCGACGATGAACTCGCCGTATCCGAGAAGTCGGCCCATCGGGTCCCGGTTGTAGGTGAGGTCTGTCACTTTTTCCAATGGCATGGTCTGTACCTTGCGGAAAAAGATCCCGGACACCTTCAGCAGACGCTTGTCCGTGACCATCAGGTGCTCGAAGTGCCAGTCGGCGACTTTCCACAGCATCCTGAGGATCATGAAGAGCGCGAACCACCAGGGCAGCGCCAAAACGTACCCGCTGGCGTCCAGGCCGTTCAGCAGAATCACGAGCAGGATCACGCCGATGACGGACGCCAGGGTCTGTAGAAAGATGGTGAGCAGGATCGCCCAGTGCATCCGGACCTTCACGACCAGCCGTTCCCGGGTGGCGAGGTACTTGTCGTCCCTGGCGGTGGGGTCAGGGATCCGGATTCTCACCATGGCCATCGTCTCCCGGATCGGGTTGCTGGCTCACCTTAGCTTCACAGAACGGCGTCGGTGACGAAGTCTGACAAACTGTTACCAACAGACTCCAGTCCGTCGATGGCCCGCTCGATAATGCTGGCGGCGCTCGCGGGAAAGCTCACGACGAAGAAAATGACGAACGCGATGAGACCGTATCTGACGATCTTGTCCACGGCGGGCCTCCGGGCCGAAGTTGGGCGGGCTGACCACAAAGTATCGCCGCTTCGCACCTCGGACGTACGGAAATCGCGCCTATACGCTCGGGCTTGTGGCCAAGAGGTGGTACGCCGCGTCCGACGTGGTCCGTTGGGGCGAGGAGCGACAGAAGAGTACACCGGACGATCGGACCTGGTTCGAGCGGGACCGCGCGCGTGTCCTACATTCCAGCGCCTTACGCAGGCTGGCCGGCAAGACCCAGGTGGTGGGCCCGCTCGACGACGACTTCCCGCGCACCCGCCTGACCCATTCCCTGGAGACCGCTCAGGTCGGCCGGGGCCTGGCCCGCTCGCTGGGCGCCGACCCGGACCTGGTCGACGCGGCCTGTCTCGCCCACGACATCGGCCACCCCCCCTTCGGCCACAACGGCGAGGCCGCGCTGGACGCGGCCGCCGGGGAGTGCGGGGGGTTCGAGGGCAACGCGCAGAGCCTGCGGGAGCTGACCCGGTTGGAGGTCAAGGTCGTCGACGTCCGCGGGCGGGACGCCGGCCTGAACCTCACCCGGGCGACGCTGGACGCGTCCCTGAAGTATCCGTGGGCACGGCGGCCCGACACGCCGAAGTTCGGTGTGTACGCCGACGATCTGCCGATCTTCGACTGGGTCCGCGACGGCGCGCCGGCCGGCCGGCGCTGCATGGAGGCCCAGATCATGGACTGGGCCGACGACGTGGCCTACAGCGTCCACGATCTGGAGGACGGGGTGGTCGCCGGCCTGATCGACCTGGGCCGGCTGGAGGATCCGGGACGGCGGGCCGAACCGGTCGCCTCGACCGCGACGCGCTACCCGGTGGCGCCGGCGGCGGCGGTGGGCGAGGCGCTGGACCGGCTGCGCCGACAGCCGTGGTGGGTGACCGGGCCGGCCACCACGCCGGACGCGTTGCGCGCGGTCCGGACGATGACCAGCGAGCTGATCGCGCGCCTGTGCGTGGCTGCGGTCCGCGCCACCCGGGAGGCGCACGGCGACCTGCCGCTGTGCCGTTACCACGCCGACCTGGTCGTGCCCGCCCCGACCGTCGCCGAGTGCGCGCTGCTCAAGGGGGTGACCGCCTCCTTCGTCATGGACCGCCGGGACGCGCACGAGCGCCAACGGCGCCAGCGGGAGGTCATCGCGGAGCTTGTCGCGCTGCTGCTCGCGCGCGCGCCGGAGGCGCTCGACCCGCTGCTGCGGCCGGCCTGGGCCGCCGCCCGTGACGACGCGGCGAGGCTACGGGTGGTCGTCGACCAGATCGCCCGGCTCACCGACGCCAGCGCGGGCCGTCGCCACGCACAACTGACCGGCCGGCGCTGGCCGGCGGTTCTGTGACGGCGTCCCCGCCCTGGAAGCAGTGCTCTCACGGACTGTCTCCCGCGGACTGTTTCGTGTGGACGGCCCGTGTGGACGGCCCCGCCCCGGCGGTGGCCGCCCGGCCCGTGGATCGCGTGGCCGGTCACGCTCCGCGCGGACGGCTCCGGGACCGGCTGTGACCCCCTGCCGCCGGCCGCGTGACGGTGCCGCGGTGCCCGGCGGCACCGGGCGCCGACCGGCGCGTCGCCGACCCGTTGGGAGCGTCCGGGACACGGCGTGTCACATGCTGCGGTCGTAAGATCGGCACTGCGGTCCAGATGACAAGTAACATCGGGGAAGAATGCGGGTCTGCGGGGGCCCGGACAGTCTTCCGGAGGGCTGCCTTCCGGAGGGCTGACAGCCGGTGGTGACACCCGGTGGTGACACGAGGTGCGCGCCGGACGGCCTCCGTGACACCAGCCCGCTGGCGCTCCACCCGGGACGCAGGGAGGGACGTGTGGCCGGACGCATCCGTGACGCCGATGTCGCTGCCGTGCGTGACCGCTCGCCGATCGCTGACATCATCGGCGACTATGTGCAGCTCCGCCCGGTCGGCAGCGGCCAGTTGCGGGGCCTGTGCCCGTTCCACGACGAGAAGACGCCATCGTTCAACGTCCGGCCGCAGGTCGGCGCCTACCACTGCTTCGGCTGTGGCGTCGGCGGCGACGTGATCGCCTTCGTGCGGGCCATCGACGGGCTGTCCTTCCCGGAGGCGGTCGAACGGCTGGCCCGCCGTGCCGGGATCGCCCTCACCTACGAGGGTGGGGGAGTGACCAGCCGCGCGGTCACCAGCCAGCGCCAGCGGCTGCTCGACGCCCACCGGGCGGCCGCGGAGTTCTACGCCGAGCGGCTGGCCGGCGCCGAGGCCGGCGACGGCCGGGCCTTCCTCGCCGCCCGCGGCTTCGACCAGGAGGCGGCGGCGCGGTTCGGCGTCGGTTACGCGCCCGCCGGCTGGGACACCCTCACCCGTCACCTGATGGGCCGGCACTTCACCGCCGCGGAGCTCGTCCTCGGTGGCCTGGCCAAGCAGAGCAGCCGCGGCAGCCTCATCGACCGGTTCCACCGCCGGCTGGTCTGGCCGATCTGCGACCTCGCCGGGGACGTGGTCGGGTTCGGCGCCCGCCGTCTCGCCGCCGACGACCCCGGGCCGAAGTACCTCAACACGCCCGAGACCCCGCTGTTCAAGAAGGCCAACCTGCTCTACGGGGCCGACCTGGCCCGGCGGGAGATCGCCCGGCGATACCAGGTCGTCGTCGTCGAGGGTTACACCGACGTGATGGCCTGCCACCTCGCCGGGGTGCCGACCGCGGTCGCCTCCTGCGGCACCGCGTTCGGCAGCGAGCACGTGACGGTGCTGCGGCGGCTGCTGATGGACCAGAGCGAGCACCGCGGCGAGGTCGTGTTCACCTTCGACGGCGACGAGGCGGGCCGCAAGGCCGCCATCCGGGCGTTCGAGTTCGAGGAGCGTTTCGTCACCCAGACCTTCGTGGCGATCGAGCCGTCCGGGCTGGATCCGTGCGATCTGCGCGTCCAGCGCGGGGACGTGGCCGTGCGCGACCTGGTCGCCTCCCGCCTCCCGTTGGTGGAGTTCGCCATCCGCGGGAAGCTGGCCGGCTTCGACCTCGACACCACCGAGGGACGTCTGGCGGCGATCGACGCGGCCGCCCCTCTGATCAACAAATTGAAGGATCGAGGGCTACGACACCGTTACGCGGTTAATCTGGATAACTGGCTTGGTTTTCTGGACGAGGAGTTCGTGGTGCGGCGGGTCGCTGAGCATCGGCCACGAGGGGCCGCCGGTGGTACGGCGTCCCTCGACGGCCCTGCCCACGGCCAGGGCGACCACGCGGCGCGCGGCGGTCGCACCGGCGGCCGGGCCGAGCTGCCGCGTCGGCATGACGCCGTCGCGGACGACACTGTCGTGGCGGTGGAACGGGAGGTACTCAAGGTCGCCCTCCAGTATCCGGGACTTGCCGGCCCGGTGTTCGACACGCTCTCCCCGGAGCTGTTCACGGTCCAGGAACACCGCGCCGTCCGTGAGGTGATCGCTGCCGTGGGCGGTGTGTGCGCCGGTCTGCCCGCCGCCGGTGACGTCCAGACCTGGGTCAAGACGGTGGTGGAGGCGGCCGGGCAGGACGAGCTTCGGCGGTTCGTCATCGAGCTTGCCGTGGAGGCGGTGTTCTGTGACCACGATGTGGACGACCGGTATGTCGATGAGCAGATGTCACGCGTACAGGAGTTGCAGGTGACCCGTCGCATTGCGGATCTGAAGTCGCGTGTGCAGCGGCTCAATCCCGTAACCGACGCCGAGACGTTCAGACGCGCATATGGTGAGCTGATCGCCTTGGAACAGCACAAGCGCCAACTCCGGGAGCGGGGCCTGGGTGCCGCGTAACCTGGGTCGATCCCGAGAAGGAAGTGACGAGATTCCGACCATGAGTCCAGCCGTCCTACCGCGCGAAGCCCAGGTGGACGAGGTCAAGGACCTCATCACCCGAGGCAAGGAGATCGGTTTCCTCACTACCGAGGACGTCACGGTCGCCCTCCAGGCGGCCGAGCTGCCACCGGAGCAGACCGACGCCGTCCTGCAGGTCCTCAACGACGAGGGCATCGAGATTCTCGAGGCGGGTGGGGAGGACGCCGAGGAGAACGACCTGCTCGCCCGGCGTCGTCGTGAGGAGGAGGAGCTGGCGCTCAAGGCGCCGACCTCCGACCCGGTGCGCATGTACCTCAAGGAGATCGGGAAGGTCCCGCTGCTGACCGCGGAGGAGGAGGTCGACCTCGCCAAGCGGATCGAGGCCGGCCTGTTCGCCTCCGAGAAGCTCGCGGCGGCCACCCGCAAGACCTCCCCGCAGATGCGCCGCGACCTGGAGGCGATCGAACGTGACGGGCAGATCGCCAAGCGCAAGCTCGTCGAGGCGAACCTGCGGCTGGTGGTGTCGATCGCCAAGCGCTACGTGGGCCGCGGCATGCTGTTCCTGGACCTCATCCAGGAGGGCAACCTCGGTCTGATCCGCGCGGTGGAGAAGTTCGACTACACCAAGGGCTACAAGTTCTCCACCTACGCCACCTGGTGGATCCGGCAGGCGGTCACCCGGGCCATCGCCGACCAGGCACGCACCATCCGCATCCCGGTGCACATGGTCGAGACGATCAACAAGCTGATCCGCATCCAGCGGCAGCTCCTGCAGGACCTCGGTCGTGAGCCGAGCCCGGAGGAGATCGCCAAGGAAATGGATCTCACACCTGACAAGGTGCGTGAGATCCTCAAGGTGTCCCAGGAGCCGGTCTCCCTGGAGACGCCGATCGGTGAGGAGGAGGACTCCCACCTCGGCGACTTCATCGAGGACTGCGACGCGGTCGTGCCGGTCGACGCGGCCAGCTTCATCCTGCTGCAGGAGCAGTTGGATTCCGTCCTGCACACGCTCTCCGACCGGGAGAAGAAGGTCATCCAGTTGCGCTTCGGGCTCACCGACGGCCACCCGCGCACGTTGGAGGAGGTTGGCCGGGAGTTCGGGGTCACCCGCGAACGCATCAGGCAGATCGAGTCGAAGACGCTGTCGAAGCTGCGCCACCCGTCCCGGTCCCAGAAGCTGCGCGACTACTTGGAGTAGACACCCCTACAGGTAGGGGGTCCCGCGCGGCCGGGCGAGGCACGGGCCGCTCGGTGGCTGTCGGCAGCAGACGGTGTTCCGGCTGCCGTGCGCCGATTTGTCGTGCCTCGTTGTGTACTCTATGTCGCTCTGTGTCCTTGTTGTGTCCCGATGCCGGTAAACCGGCCGGAGTCGTCTCTGCGGGTCGGAGCGCACTAGTAGTCACTCGATGACTTAAAGTACCCATCATGGGTACTGTGCTGCCTCATCCCGATGCCCAGGGCGTTCCTGGACCCTGGAACGGGCCACAGACACGGGCAGGAGCATCACCTGCCGTGGTGGGGACGCGGCCGACGCGTCCGCTCGGCGGGCAGATCGGTGCGGACGGCGCACCGTCAGGATCATCCAGCCGGCAACCGCCCGGCCGACAGCTACCGGAACAGCTGCCGCGGCGGCTACCCGGCCGGCAGCCCGCGCCCCGTGGCGGGGGAGGGTCGGTCGGACGCCTTGTACGAGGCGTCGGCGAGTTATTGATCACTGTTGGTTTCGTGGTGGCGCTGTTCGTGGTCTACGAACTGTGGGTCACCGACATGGTGCAGGAGCGCACCCAGAGCCGGCTGCGCTCCGAACTGTCCCAGCAGTGGGCGGCCGCGGCCCCGGCGGGCCTGCCGCAGCCGCGGCTGGCACCCACGGCCGTCGGCGACGGGGTGGCCGTGCTGCGCATCCCTCGTTTCGGCGACGGTTACGCCCCGGTTGTCGTCGAGGGGGTGTCGGACGGCGCGCTACGGCGCGGCCCCGGACATTATCCGGGGACCGCCTGGCCCGGCGAGCCCGGCAACTTCGTCGTGTCCGGGCATCGCACCACCTACGGCCATCCGTTCAGCCGGCTGGACGAACTGCGGATCGGTGACCAGGTTGTCGTCGAGGTGCGGGACCATTATTTCGTCTATCGGGTGACGGGCTCGGAAGTGGTCGACCCCGCCCGGACGGACGTGATCCTGCCGGTACCCGGACAGCCCGGCGCACGGCCCACGAAAAGCCTGCTGACGTTCACCACCTGCAATCCGAAATACTCGGCCAGCACCCGCCTGATCGTCTTCGGTGAGCTCACCGGCACCCGGCCGAAGACACCCGGGCAGTCACTTGGCCCGGCCAGGGGGTGACGGGTGTACGGATGGATTTTCCGGCGTCTTCCCGGCGGGTTCGCCGTAAGACTCGCGCTGCTGGCCGTGCTTGTCGTGGCAGTGGCCGCCGGCCTGCTTTTCGGCGTCTTCCCGGCTGTCGAACCCCACCTTCCGCTCACTCGGGTGACTGTTGACGAATGAACCACGGCGGGGTGTTCCCCACCGGTTGGGCCCAGTTGGGCCGCGACCGTCCGGCGGCGAGAACAGCGCCCTGCACCGCGGTGCCGAACCCGGCACGCCGCACCGAACAGGACGGAGGCCACCACGGCCGATGCTGAACCTGGAGCCGTGCTGAACATGGAGCCGATGCTGAACCTGAGTCCTCCCCGCACCGGCCACCAGCATCCGCTGGTCGTCCGCCATCCGCTGGTCCGCGCCTGGCCCGTGACTGTCGTCGTGGCGGCGTTCGGGCCGTATCTCATGAACGGTGTGCGCACCGAGCAGGTGGTGGTCTACGGGTCGCTGCTGGCCAGCCTGCCGTTCCTCGCGTCGCGGCTGAGATTCGACGGACGGTACGCGTGCGTCCTGGGCCTGTGGGCGTTCCTGGCATTTTCGACTATGATCAACCCGGACAGCTCCGTCGTATCCGGCCGTTTTCTTCCGGGCAGTATGCTGTCCGGCGTCGACAACTATCTGTACCCGTTGGCCGCATTGCTCCTGGTGAGCTGCTGGCTGGCGGCCGGATATACCCGGCTGGTCCTGCTGGACGTCGTGTGCACGGCTTTTGTCGTGCTGGTCGCCGGCAACGGGATAATCGCGTTCAGCGGTCTCTTCATCAATCCGACCGGATGGTTGCAGAAGTTCTGGGGCTACGGGCCGGCCACCCTGGAGACGACGGTTGCCGTACGCGCCTTCAGCAACGGCCGGCTGACCGGGATCTTCACGCAGCCGGCCGAGGCCGGTATCGCATACTCTCTCGCGCTGTTCGCGGCGCTCTACCTTTTCGGCCGGCCCAGCCGGGACAGGCCGGTGCTGCTCGGCATCGTTGCCACTCCGGTGCTCGTCGGCGGTGTCCTGAGCGTGTCGAAGACGTTCCTGCTGATCGGTGTGCCGCTGGCGTTGTGGCAGGCGGTACGCCAGGGCTGGCGGCTTCGGCGGGTGCTCGTCATCGCCGCCATGGCGGGGCTGTTCAGGATCGCCCTCAACCAGGTCGACATTCCGCAGTGGCGCGGCGCGTGGATGCTGTCCGCGCTCTTCAGCGGCGGTGACGGCGGCAGCGTCATGGAGAAGTACACGGCGGGCCGGCTGGGGTCGAACGGCGCGTCCGGTATGGCGTTCGACTATGTCCTCGCCACCCGGCCCTGGTTCGGCTACGGCGCCAGTGGGCTCGCCGTGCCGTATGACAGCTCCTGGGTCGAGGTGATCATCGTCGGCGGCGTGCTCGGGGTGGTGCTGTTCACGCTCGTGCTGGCCGTCCTGGTCGGGACGTGGCTTGGTGGGCGACCGGCGCGGTCCGGGCCGCAACGGCCGTTCGCCACCTCCGTGCTCGTCATGAGCCTGGCGGCGACCGCGGGCCTGCCCGCTTTCACCGCCAACCGGGTGGCGCTTTTCATCTGGATTTTCCTGGCGCTTCTCCTGCTCGTCGGTGACAGCCCTCCCGACAGGACGCGGAAAGCCGCCGGAAAACCGCTGGAGAAGGCTTTGTGACAGCTCGGCGGCGAAGCCTCCGGGTAGATTTCCGCTCCGGGCCGGTAGGCGTCGCCGACCGCCCGCGCTCAGGTTCCGGCCGGGCCGGGAGGTTCGGGAACCGTGGCTTCCAGGAAGGTACCGCCGACGGTTTCCCCGAGCCCGTTATCCCGCAGTGGCAGCGCCATGGGCGGCGCTACCCGGGGCACGCCGCGGCCGCGAGCCTGTCACGATTTCCGTGTAAGCCAAAGGTGAATAGCTTACGCGTTCACGTTATCAGAAGGGTAGACGTCCGGGGAAAAGGTTGGCGAGCGAGTTGAGCGCAACTTTCCATCCGTAAACATTCACGTGGATTCGTGATCTTGCTGTGGGTGGCTGGCGTTGGAGCCGGGTGTGGATGTTGTTCGGTGTTCGGGTGTGTTGCCCGTGACGGCATGGTCGGGGCGTGGTGGTGTCGCCGGATGGGATGTCGCGCGAGGAGCTGGTTGCTCTCGTGGTGGCGCAGGCGGGGCTGATCGAACAGCTGCGGGCCGGGATCGCCGAGCGCGATGAGCGGCTGGCCGGGCAGGAGCGCCGGGTCGAGGAGTTGGCGGCGGAGGTCGACCGGTTGAGGCGGGCGGGCTCGCGGAACTCGGGGAACTCGTCGTTGCCGCCGTCGTCGGAGGGGGTGCTGCCGGGTCGGGCCGGGCCGAACCGGGCGGAGCGCCGCGCCGCCGGGGGCGGGAAGAGGAAGCGCGGGAAGCAGCCGGGGCAGGACGGGCGGACGCTGGCCTGGCGGGAGGAGCCGGACCGGGTCGAGGCGCATTTCCCGGTCGGGGCGTGTGGCTGCGGGGCGTCGCTGGCGGAGATGGCGGCGGTCGGGGTCGCCCGCTCGCACCAGTCCCACGATCTCGAGCCGGTCCGGGTCGGGGTGACCCAGCATGATCTCTACCGGGTCGTGTGCGGCTGCGGACGCTGCCACGTGGCCGCCCGGCCGGAGGGGGTGTCCGGGGCGCCGGTGTCCTACGGGCCGGAGTTGCGCGCGCTCGCGACGTACTTCCTGGTCCGCCAGCACCTGCCGGTCGAGCGGGCCCGGGAGGCGGTCGTCGAGCTGTGCGGGGTGGCGGTCTCGGCGGGCTGGCTGCATTCGCTGCTGGCCCTGGGCGCGGACGCGGTCGAGGAGTCGGTCACCGAGATCGGGGAGCGGATCGCCGCTGAGAAGGTCGCCGGGTTCGACGAGACGCCGCTGAAGGTCGGCCCGAAGGGCGAGAAGCGCTACGTGCTCTCGGCGTCGACGCTGCTGTTCACCCTGTTCATGCTGGGGCGGCGCGACAAGGCCAGTTTCCGGGTGTTCCTGCTCGGCCGGATGCTCGGGGTCGTCGTCCACGACCGCTACGCCCTCTACGACTGCGACGAGTGCACCGGGTTTCTCCACCAGTTGTGCGTGTCGCATCTCCTGCGCGACCTCCAGGACGTGGTCGAGACCTACCCGGAGGCGCCCGGGGAACGCCGGGTCGAACACGGCGGCCGACCACATCACGGTCGCGTCCGGGAGTGTGGTGTACGGAGAGTGACTCCGCGTGATCCTGGTTCAGGTTATGCGGTCAACGCCTCCGGTGTCACGCTGATCTCGGGTGTGTCGCGGGATTCCTGCGCCGGGTCGCATTTGGCGAGGATTTCCAGGCCGATGTAGCGATGGGTTTCGATCCACTCGTCGTGCTGCTCGGCCAGCACGGCACCGACGAGCCTGATGATAGCCCCACGGTCGGGGAAGATACCTACGACATCGGTACGCCGGCGGATTTCCCGGTTCAGTCGTTCCTGCGGGTTCGACGGCCAGATCTGCCGCCAGATCTCCCGCGGGTAGACGGTGAACGCGAGCAGATCGGATTTCGCGTCGGACAAATGATCGGCGATCTTGGGGAGTTTCTCTGAAAGCGCCTTGACGACCCGGTCGAACTGCACGCTGACTTCGTTCGCGTCCGCCTGGTCGAAAACAGTGCGCACCAAGGTGGCGACCCACGGCTGGGAAGATTTCGGAGTGGCGGTCAGCAAATCCCGGAGATAATGGACCTGTGCGGAATTAACCCGTCGGCGTGGCGGTCTCGTCTGCTGGTGTGAGGGAGGCGAGGAGCTGTTCAGTGGTGCGGAACTTCACCGGTGCTGGTGGCAGGTGGATGCCGTCTTCGTCGAGGATCGGGCGGACGTCGAGGAAGGCGGTGCCGATGGTGCGGTGGCTGACGCCGAACAGGTCGGCCAGTACCCGGCCGGTGGCGACTTTGCGGTGATGGAGAACGGCGGCGAGGACACGTTCGCCGCTGGTGATCTTCTGTGGGAATACGCCTGCGCGGGTTCCGGGTAGGCGCTGGCGGCCACGCTGCTGATGCCGGCGCCGTTCCACCGCTGCCGCTTGCCGGACAGACACCTGTTCGACAAGCGCGGCGAGGTCGGCGCGGCTCATGCCAGTCAGCGCGGGGTCGGACAACGCCCAGGGCAGTGACGGTCGGCCGTCGTCGTACTGTCCGCTGTGTGCGTAGGCCGTGATCTGCTCGGCCTGGGTGAACCGTAGCGTCGTCGGCTCGATGGTGATGTTCTGTTCGTGCAGGAGCTGGCGGACGTCGGTGACTGCCTCGCCGATGGTGCGTGGGTTGACCTCCAGCATGTCCGCCAGGACGCGCTGCGAGCAGATCTGGCGCAGGTGGACGACGGTGACCAGGACCCGGTCGCGGGGTGAGAGCAGGGTTCTGCCGTGGGCGCCGGGGGCGTGGCGGCGTGGTCCGCCGCGCTGCTGGTAGCGGCGCTGCTCGCGGCGGGCGGCCTGGGCTGGGGCCAGCTGTGCCGCGAGCGTGTCCATCTCGGCGGTGCTCATGCCGGTCAGACGCGGGTGGGCCAGCAGTACCAGGGTCGCGGCTCGGTCCGGAACGACCGCGGTGTCAACGGCACCGGATGAGTCCACGGCGCCGTCGGAGCGCGCCGGATGGACGGTGTAGTTCCACTTTCCGCGCACCGGATGGGACGTGATCGGGAGGGTATCGATGCGCGCTTTGCTGACCGCGACGCCGACCGGGTAGTTCTGGGTGTCCAGGTGCGCTTCGACACGTAGCCCGCTGCGGGTCCGGGTCGCGGTGATCGTGTTCACGACCACTTCATGGCTGGTTAGCGGCCGGCCGCGCCAGTTCATAGTGATCTGGGAGAACAACCGGTGCTCGATCTTGTTCCATTTCGAGGTGCCCGGCGGGAAATGACACACCGTGATTGCCAGGCCGGTGTCAGCGGCGAGTGTGGCGAGTTCGGCTTTCCAGGACCGGTAGCGGTAGCTGTTGGACCCGCCCGCGTCCGCGGTGACCAGCAGCCGGGTGGCACGGGGGTAGTCGGCCTGGCCACGGGCCTGCCACCAGCGGCGGATCGAGGCCACCGCGAACGCCGAGGTGTCGTGGTCGACCCCGACATTGACCCACCCGGCATCAGCGGTCAGGTCGTAGACGCCGTAGGGGATCGCGGTCTCACCTTGCGGGCCGGTGAAGAAACTGTGATCCTCCACCTGGACGGGGTCGCCTTTCGGTCGCCATTCACGGCCCGGGTTCGGGAGCTGGCCGAGCATCTCCTTCTTCGTATCCACGCTGATGACGGGCTCGCCGGCCTTCCGATGCTCGATGACCTGCTCGTTGAGGTAGCGGAACTGGGTATCCCGGTCAGGGTGCTGTTTCCCTTCCAGAGTCTTGGAGTTCGCCTGCAGGCTGAAACCGGCCGCTCGTAACAACCGGCGGACCGTGGACGGCGACACCGGATGCCCCTGGCGAGTGAGTTTCTCGGCGAGGTGCCGCAGTGACTTCGTGGTCCACCGCAGCGGTGACATCGGGTCACCGCGCTCGTCCGGCTCGACGAGCGCGAGGAGCGCTGCCACCACGGCCGGATCCGTGTCCTCGATGCGTTTGCGGCCCCCGCCCGGCCTGCGGACCCGTCGACCGGACAGCGGCTGTTCGCCTGCTTCCAGCTCGAACACGCCGGTGCGGACCGTGGTCTCGCTGACGCCGGCGACCCGGGCCACCGCGCGGACACCGCCGTGCCCCAGCAGCCGGGCCTCGGTCGCCAGCACCAGCCGCCGCTGCCGCTCGTCCAGGTGCGGCAGCACCACCGCGAACCGACGAGACATCTGATCCAGAACGTTCTCCGTGATCGCCATAGCACGTCATCGAACCAGACCGGTCGAACCACCAGGTTGTTCCTGCACAGGTCCAATGCGTTCGGCAACGCTGCCACGACGCGCCCGGCAGGGTCGCTCCGATCGCGGCCACCAGGCCGGCGTGGGCGTCGGAGGTGACCAGCCGGACCCCGGACAGCCCGCGGGCGACCAAGACAGGGGAAGAACGCCAGCCAGCCGGCCCCGTCCTCGGAGGAGACGACGTCGAGGCCGAGGATCTCCCGGTGCCCGTCGCCGTTGACCCCGACCGCCAGCAGGCAGTGGACGTTGATCACACGGCCACCCTCGCGGACCTTCATCGTCAACGCGTCGGCCTGCACGAACCGGTAGGGGCCGGCATCGAGCGGCCGGGAGCGGAACGCCTCGACCTGGGCGTCGAGCTGTTTCGCCAGTGCCGAGACCTGGGATTTCGAGATGTGCGCGACGCCGAGCTGCTCGACAAGCTTGTCGACTCTTCTCGTGGAGACCCCGAGCAGGTAGGAGGTGGCGATCACCGAGATCAGTGCCTGCTCGGCACGGCGTCGCCGGGTCAGGAGCCATTCCGGGAAATAGGAACCGGACCGCAGCTTGGGAACAGCGAGCTCGATCGTGCCCGCCCGAGTGTCCCACTCGCGCATCCGGTAGCCGTTCCGACGGTTGACCCGTTCCGGAGATACCTCCCCATATTCGGCATTGCAGATACCGTCCGCCTCGGCGCTCATCAGCGCTTCAGTGAACATCTTCACCATCGAGCCCAGAAGATCCGGACTCGCCGCGGCGAGTTCCTTGCCGAACCCCTCGGTGTCGGTCACAGTCGGGCGTACGGCCATCGCGTTGCTCCTTACTCGAGTTCTTCACAGGTCCTCGGAAGGATCACGCGGTGGTCGCTCTACGTCACAGACCGCCACTCCGGCGAGTCGTTAGATCGTTACTCTTCGTACACCACGTCCATGGACTCCAGCCCTGACACTGGCCCCGGAGCACCGTCGCGGCCACGGGGCGTTGTACGACGGGCTGAACAGCGGCCGGTTAGAGATCGCCCGGCTGCGACGTGCACTCGCGGACCTTCCGCTGCCCGCGGCCGCCGGCGGACGACTCGTGCTGGCCGTTGATGTCAGCCCGTGGCTGCGCTCGGACGCGTTGACCAGCGCACAGCGGCTGTTCTGCCACGTGCACGGCCGTGCGAAGAACCAGTCCCAGCTGATTCCGGGCTGGCCGTACTCCTTCGTCGCGGCCCTCGAACCCGGCCGGACGTCGTGGACCGCGGTCTTGGACGCGGTCCGCTTGGGTCCTGCCGACGACGCCACGGCGGTGACGGCCGACCAGCTCCGGGCGGTCGTGGGCCGTCTGGTCGCCGCCGGGCACTGGCGCGACGGCGACCCGAACATCCTGATCGTGATGGACGCCGGTTACGACGTCACCCGGCTGGCGTTCGTCCTGGCTGACCTGCCTGTCGAGGTCCTCGGCCGGATCCGTTCCGACCGGGTGCTGCGGCTGCCCCCACTACCCCGACAGCCCGGCGCCAGCGGCCGTCCACCGAAGCACGGCCCCGAGTTCGCCCTTGACACGCCCGCGACCTGGCCCGCACCGCGGCACACCACGATCACCGACACCAGCCGCTACGGAAGGGCCACCGCGACCAGTTGGGACCGGCTACACCCCCGACTGGCCCCCCGCACCTGCTGGATCGACCACCCCGGCGACCTGCCGATCATCGAAGGGACCCTCATCCGGCTGGAGGTTGACCACCTGCCCGGCGACCGCGACCCCAAGCCCGTGTGGCCGTGGTTCTCCGCAGTCGCGGCCACCGCCGCCGACATCGACCGCGCCTGGCAGTCGTTCCTGCGCCGGTTCGACCTGGAACACACCTTCCGGCTGTTCAAACAGACCCTGGGCTGGACCCGCCCGAAGATCCGCACCCCGCAGGCCGCCGACCGCTGGACCTGGCTGATCATCTCCGCCCACACCCAGCTCCGCCTCGCCCGACACCTGGCCGCCGACCTGCGCCGACCCTGGGAGAAACCCGCCCCACCGGGACGCCTCACGCCCGCCCGGGTCCGCCGAGGGTTCCGGAACCTTCGCACGATCATGCCCCTTCCCGCCAGCGCACCGAAACCCACCAAAGCCGGTCCCGGCCGTCCTCCCGGCTCGACCAACCGCAGCCCAGCACCCCACTACGACGTCGGATAGTAACTAGTCAGGTAGTTTTTGACCTTGAGTTAGCTGATCGCGGGCATCCAGGGACGGCCCTCGGCAAGTTGGACGAGAGCATCGAATGAGGTGCTGCCCATTCTACGGACACGCGATAACTGGACTATATCAGCTTTACGCCGCCTCTGGTATTGATGTCCGACTCGTCAGGTAGAGACGTTCGACGTGTTCCGGGGTGTGGTAGCCGAGGGTGGAGTGGAGTCGCTGCCGGTTGTAGAAGACTTCGATGTACTCGGCGATCGCACTGCGGGCGGCACGACGGGTTAGGTAAATTTCCCGATAGACGAGTTCGTTTTTCAGGGTGCCAAAGAAGGATTCGGCGGCGGAGTTGTCCCAGCACACTCCGGTGGCGCCTACGGAAGGTCGCACGCCGTGTCGTGCCAGCGTGCGATGGTAGGCGTCGGACGTGTATTGCGTACCGCGATCCGAGTGAAAAACCGCGTTCGGTGCAAGGGTGGTGCGGGACGCGGCCATGGTGAATGCGTCGACGACGAGTTCGGTCCGCATGTGACTGGCCATCGACCAGCCGAGAACCTTCCGTGAATAGCAGTCGATGACCGTGGCGAGATACAGCCAGCCTTCGCCGGTACGGACATAGGTGATGTCACCGACGAGCTTGGCCCCGGGGCGGGTGGCGGTGAAGTCGCGGCGGACGTGGTCGGTGGGCACCGGCGCCTGGCCGGGGATCGTGGTGCGGCGGTAGGCCCTGGGCTGGCAGGCCTTCAGCCCTGCTCGGCGCATGATCCGTCGGGCGAGGCGGACCGAGGTGGGCTGGCCCGACGCGGTCAGAGCGGCGGCGATCCGCCGCGCGCCGTAGGTCTGGCGCGAGGCGGCGAACAACGCCCGCACCTGGGTGTCCAGGGTGGTGTGCCGGCGGGTCCGGGACGACACCGGTCGCTGGTACCAGTCGTAGAAACCGGACGTCGACACCACGAGCCACTGGCACATTTTGCGTATCGGGTAGTTGTCCTTCTCCGCGGCGATCAGCTCGAACTTATCGATCACTGATGGCGTTGCGCGAAGAAGGCTGCCGCTTTTGAGAGGAACTCGCGCTCCATCCGGAGTTCCCGGTTCTCCTTCTCCAGCTCCCGTAGCCGGGCACGCTCGGACATCGACAGCGGTTCTTCTTCGCCTTGGTGGGCCCGACGCCAGGTGGCCACCCAGCTCCCCAGGGTTCCCTCGTTGATACCGAGGTCCTTCGCGATCGCCGATACCGGCCGACCCGAATCGATGACGAGTTTCACTGCCTCGTCCTTGTACTCGGGCGTGAACCGCCTCCGGGACTCAGTCATCAATCTCCTCCGCTCACGGATCAATTATCCCACATAGGGATCACTGTCCGAAGAACGGGGACCACCTCATCTGGATACTCGAAGACTGGTAACAGGTGAGATCGCAGGCAGGCGCGGGGACAAGTCAGAAGGGCATGGGCTGATGGATAATGGGATCCACACCGAGAATCTGACCAAGAAGTACGGGGCGGTGTACGGCCTGCACGGCCTGAACCTGCAGGTTTCGGCCGGGAGCGTACTCGGGCTGCTGGGCCCGAACGGGGCCGGCAAGACCACGACTGTGAACATACTGACGACGCTTTTGAAACCGGACGGTGGCAGTGCCTGGGTGGGGGCGTTCAACGTGGCCCGCCACCCACTGCAGGTACGGCGCCGGATCGGCGTCTCCGGCCAGGAAACCGCTGTGGAGCCCCTGCTTACCGGCGCGGAAAACCTGGAGCTGTTCGGCCGGCTGCATCGCCTCAGCCGGCGGCATGCCCGCGGGCGGGCCCAGGAGCTGCTGGAAATGTTCGATCTCACCGCGGCGGCCGGGCGACTCGCACGAACCTACTCGGGTGGCATGAGACGCCGCCTCGACCTCGCCATCAGTTTGATCAAGCGACCCTCGATTCTGTTCCTGGACGAACCCACCACCGGACTCGACCCGCGCAGTCGCACTGCCACCTGGGATCTCATCAGGGAGCTTGTCGGCTCCGGCGTGACGCTCCTGCTCACCACCCAGTACCTGGAGGAAGCGGACCAGCTCGCCGACCTGATCGCCGTGGTGGACCAGGGCTGCCTCATCGCCGAAGGCACCGTGGAAGAACTGAAGACCCGAACCAGCGACGACCGCATCGAGATCGTCCTGCGCGACCATGAGCTGCTGCCTCTGGCCGCGACCATCCTCGACCGTTTCGCAACGTCGGAGGCTGTCGTCACGCGATCGGAACGGCGGATTGCCGTCATGGCACCGCACAAACCAGGCCTGCTGACGCAGGTGCTGCGCGAGATGGACGTCGCGGCGATCGAGCTCGAGGACGTCGAGTTGCGCCGGCCGACCCTCGACGACGTCTTCTTTACCTTGACGGGGCGCCCCATGGACGTCAAGGCTCAGCACGAGATGGCTACGGTGGAATGAAGCCGAATACAATCATCGACGGCGCCGCCGCATCGAACGGTGAGAAGCAGGTCGTCGCCGGTCGTCATCGGAGCACGCGGTCACATCACGTCACCCGCGGCTGGGCCGGGCCAGGGAAACCGGAGGGGATCATCCCTGTCACGTTCCTCATCGATGTCTACCTGTTGACCAGGCGTCTGCTGATGCGCATGCCGCACCAGCCCGACCTCATCGTCTACAGCATCGTCCAACCAGCCATCTTCACCTTAGCGATGATATATCTCTTCGGCAAGGCCATCACACTTCCCGGCGAGGCCGACTACACGGATTTCGTCATCGCTGGGCTGCTGGCCCAAACGGTCGTCATGGGCGCCGCCTCGGCCACGTCCGGCGGAATCGCCTTCGAACTATCCCAGAAGACGATCGACCGGCTCCGTACGCTCCCCCTGTCCCGGCTAGCCATCCTCGCGGGTTGCACCAATGCCGGCGTCATAAGGGCCTTCATCACGGTGTTCGTGACGACAGTGTGTGGGCTGGTGGCCGGGTGGCGTGTGCAGGCCGGGCTGGGCAACGCGCTCCTCGCATTTCTTATTCTGCTGCTGTTCGGTCTGGCAATGAGCTGGGTGGGAGCGCTGATCGGAGTGTCGGTCAGCAATCCCGAAGTGGCCGCCGGAGCGGGTACCGTCTGGCTTTTTCCGGTCATGTATCTGTCCAATGCGCTCACCCCGATGAGCGCCATGCCAGGCTGGCTCCAGCCCGTCGCCGGGTGGAACCCGTTGTCCGCTGTCACGACTGCCTGTCGTCAGTTGTTCGGAAATCCGACGGCGTCCGGTGCCGAGAATATCTGGCCGGCTGATCATCCGATCCTGGCATCGGTTTCGTGGTCACTGGCGATAATGCTGGCCACCGTGCCGCTGACCGTTTGGAAATTCGTGCGGCGGACAAGCAGATGAAGCCCAGGTGTAACTGGTCAGGTCCCGTAGATCGTTTGTTTTGGTTCCTCGGCTGGCCGGGTGTTGCCGGTGACACGGCGAGCCGGGCTATTGGCGGGCTGTGGTTGACCAGGTCGTAGGGTCCGGGTGTGTCCGATGATCCGCCCTCGTCGCCGCCGGTGCCGTCGTATGACGAGCTCGCGGCGCTGGTGGTGAGCTTGCAGGCGGATCTCGCGCGGGCGCTGGAGCGGATCGCCGAGCTGGAGACGCAGCTTCAGAAGACGTCGCGGAGCTCGGCGAAGCCGCCGAGCTCGGACGGGCTGGCGAAACCACCGCCGAAGTCGCTGCGGACGAAGACCGGCCGGCGGCCCGGTGGGCAGGACGGGCATCCGGGATCGACGCTACGGATGGTCGCCGAGCCTGACGTGCGCCTGCGGCACGAGCCGGGCCGTGTGCGGGGTGCGGGACGTCGCTTGCGGGCCGGCCGGTGACCCGGAGCGAACGCCGGCAGGTGTTCGACCTGCCCGAGCTACGCCCGCACGTGGTCGAACACGAGCTGGTCGAGCGGGAGTGCGGCTGCGGGGCACGGACAAGGGCGGCGGCGCCGGCGGGGGTGGACGCCCCGGTCCAGTACGGGCCGCGGGTCACCGCTGCGGCGGTCTACCTCTATTCCGGCCAGTTCCTGTCGAAGGACCGGACCGCGACCGCGTTGGCCGAACTGGTCGGGATACCCCTGTCGGCGGGCACCGTCGGCGCGATGACCGCCCGCGCCGCCGCCGGACTGGACGGCTTCCGTGACACCGTCCGTGATCTGCTGGCCGCCGCCGACGTGATCGGGGCCGATGAGACCGGGCTGCGGGTCGCCGGGAAGCTGCACTGGGTGCACTGCGCCCGCACCGACAAGTACACGCTGATCGACTGCCACCCCCACCGGGGGACCGCAGGCATCGACGCGCTCGGGGTGCTACCCGGCTTCGACGGGGTGATCGTCCACGACGCCTGGGCACCCTACGACAGCTATACCGCCGCCACCCACCAGCTCTGCCTCGCCCACGTGCTACGCGAACTCCAGGCTGTGGTCGACACCGCTCCGGCCGGGACCTGGTGCTGGGCCGCCCAGGCCGCCGACGCTCTCGTCGCCCTACACCGGCTGGCAGGCGACGCCGCCGCGACCGGCACCCCGGTCGACAAGCAGGACCTGGCCACCCAGACTCGGCTGCTCCGCCACGCCGCCCACATCGGGATCAGCCAGACCTCCCCCCGGAGCACGACGCTCATGGCCGCCCGCCACGCCCTGGCCTGCCGGCTCGTCGACCGCGAAACCGACTACCTGCGTTTCACCCGTAACACGCGGATACCGGCGGACAACAACGGCTCCGAACGCGACATCCGTATGATCAAACTACGGCAGAAGGTATCCGGCTGCCTCCGCACCCTCACCGGCGCCCGCCAGTTCTGCGCGATCCGAAGCTACCTGTCCACCGCCACCAAACACGGCATCCCCCTGTTCGACGCCCTCGTCCAACTCGCCGAGGGCCGTCCCTGGATGCCCGCAACCAGCTACACGTAACTCAAGATCAAAAACTACCTGACCAGTTACGCCCAGGTGGCCTGCAGATAAAGTGCCGTCCCTGCTGATCCATGCTCTCATCCGGGTTCGGTCGGCGCCGCCCGCCAACATGTCCGAAGAATCGAGCCGTCTAGTGTCTCGTGATTCTGATTTCTTTACTCGGTCGTATCGGTTAGAATGATGGAGTGGAGTTGACGGAAGATGAGCGGGCAGATCTGCTGTCTTTAGTGAATGGCCGGGATGTTCCGGCGACCGTGGCGACTCGGGCGCGGATCGTGCTCTGGTGCGCCGGGGGTCTCCCGAAGAAGGAGATCGCGTCGCGGGTCGGGGTTTCGCGACCGACGGTAGACCTGTGGATTTCCCGTTACGAGACTGAGGGTGTCTGCGGGTTTATCGACCGACCTCGCGGGGCGCCGCGGGAGCAGGTGCCGGCACGTATTCGCAGTCGTGTCCTTGCTCTGACTCGTACCACTCCACCGACGGAAACCGGCCTCTCGCACTGGTCGAGTCGGGAAATGGCCAGGTACATCACCCGCACCACGGGGGTGTCCGTGTCTTGGCATTATGTGGCGAAGCTGTGGCGCGAAAACGGGTTGAAACCGCACCGGCAGGGCACATTCAAGATTAGCAAGGACCCGGCGTTCGCGGACAAGGTCGCCGACATCGTCTGCCTGTACCTCAACCCGCCCGCGGGCGCGGTCGTGCTGTGCGTGGACGAGAAGACCCAGGTCCAGGCGCTGGACCGAACCCAGCCACTGCTCCCGATCAGCTTCGGCACCATGGAGAAGCGCACCCATGACTATGTCCACCACGGCACCATCAAGAGATTGGAAATAAATAAAACAATCAAGATCTGTATGTGGGATAAGTGTTTTACGATCACGGAGAATAGACTGCCTCCGCGCAGGCCCATCCCATCTCCACCGCCACCCGAAGCGGGTATGAAATAATCTACCCATTACAGATTTCCTGGTTCCCGCAGAGGAATTTTCTTCGATGTTCGAAAAAATTCTCCCTCATTTGGATGAGGGGCAGCAGCGGCTGCTGGCGGGAGCCGTGGCTGAGATGCTGGGGAACGGGGGAATCACGGCCATCGCGAAGGCTTCGGGGATCTCTCGAACGACCGTTCAACGAGGCGCGCTCGACATACGGAGCGGGATGGCTCCGTCCCACCGCGTCCGACGGGATGGCGGCGGAAGGAAACCGGCTTCCGTGGCGCAGCCAGGTCTGCTAGAGGCATTAGACGCTCTCGTGGAGCCAGAAAGCCGCGGTGATCCGATGTGTCCACTTCGGTGGACGACTAAATCGACCCGGAAGCTTTCCGAGGAACTGGCGCGGCAGGGATTCCAGGCGAGTCACACGGTCCTTCGCCACCTCCTGCCGGAGATGGGCTACAGCGTGCAGGCTCCCGCGAAGACAGTGGAAGGCGCGAGTCATCCCGACCGGGATGACCAGTTCCGGTACATCGCCGGCCAGGTCGCCGAGTTCCAGACGGCAGGACAGCCTGTGATCTCGGTGGACACGAAGAAAAAAGAACTCGTCGGGAACTACGACAACGGCGGAAGAGAATGGCAACCTACAGGCCGGCTGGTACATGTGAAGGACCATGATTTTCCGGATCCCGACATCCCGAAAGCCGTTCCATACGGGATCTACGACCTGACACAGGACTCCGGCTGGGTGACAGTGGGAACCAGTGCGGACACCGCCGAGTTCGCATTGGCGACCATCAGCCGCTGGTGGGACAAGGTCGGTTCACAGGCATACCCGCACGCCCGACAATTGCTGATCACCGCCGACGCCGGCGGCTCGAACAGCTGCCGCAGCCGGTTGCGGAAGACCGAACTCGCCGCATTCGCCGCAAGGACCGGAATCGAAGTCACCGTATGCCACTTCCCGCCTGGCACATCGAAATGGAACAAAATCGAGCACAGGCTATTCAGCCACATCTCCATGAACTGGCGTGGCCGCCCCCTGGAAAGCCACGAAGTCGTGGTCAATCTCATCGGCTCCACCACGACACGGACCGGCCTGCAGGTCCACGCCGAACTCGATGAGAAGACTGACGAGAAAGGCATCAAGATCTCCGACGACGAAATGGCGATCATCGACAGAACGGAGCATCTGTTTCACGGGGAGTGGAACTATACGATCCGACCATCAAAATCAGATTGATTGATAAGATTATTTATTTCCAGGCCCTAAGTACCCGTCGGTACAGATCATCATCAATCACACCGGAATGCCGATCCACCGCGATCCACAGGCGATCATCGCGTGGAGCTCAAGCCTGGCCCGCATCGCCGAGGCTTCGAACGTCGCAATCAAAATCTCTGGACTTGGCCTCGCGAACCCCGACTGGTCGGCAGACTGAACCGCCCCGGGTTCGGTGGAGACCGGTCCGTTTGAGAGGATCGAGTCGTGCCCGCTCCCAGGAAGTATCCCGATGAGCTCCGTGAACGTTCCGTCCGGCTCGTGCTGCAGATGCGTCGTGAGCAGCCGGCGGAGGCGTCGCGTGCGATCTCGACGGTCGCGAAGCCGCTGGATGTGCATCCGGCGACGCTGCGGCTGTGGGTGAATCAGGCTGAGGTCGACCAGGGTACTCGTCCGGGAACCACCACACCGGATGCCGCGCGTATCGCCGAGCTGGAACGTGAAGTTCGTGAGCTGAAGCGCGCGAACGAGATCCTGAAAGCGGCGTCGGCTTTCTTTGCGCGGGAGCTGTGCGCCACGAGGCGCCGAGACAATCGAGGAGGGGTGAGAGACCTTTCCCGCTGGGCTGTCGCAGCAGCCCGGTGAAGCCAGGGGGCAGCCTGATCCGGAGGAACGCCGGGGAGGGTGGCAAGCGGCCCCGACGAAGACAGGCCGTGCCGGGACTGCCAGACGGCGCGGGCCTGTTCGGCCAGGTCAGAAGGTGTAACGGAAGTGAACCAGTGGTTGAAGCTCCGTAACCGCGAAGCCGTGCTCAAATCTGGTGGATATGGGCCGGTGAGCAGCGCGTGACGGTCGGACGATGTTGTGTTCGGGCGTCAACTCCGAAGCCGCGTAGTTCCGGCGGTGAGGAGGCCAGGGCGAAGGTCTGCGGCGTAACCGTGGCGATGCTGCCGGAGTAGAGCTGGGCGCCTCACTGACCGATCGATTGCTTGGTGAACGTGGGAACCATCCGGCAGTCGCCCGCGGGCTGTCCAGCCAGGACGGCAGCGGGTAGGCCCGTTCCGGCTGTGGGCTGGCGGATGGGGCGGAGGCTGTGTAGTAGTCGCGGGCGTAGCGACCCGTCTCGGAGTCCGGGAAAGCCGGACGCAGGGCAAAGACAGCCAGCAAGTCTGCAGTGATGGATGCTGGAAGGCCAGGAGGTTTTCGCCGGTGAATACCGACGAACCGGAATCCGCCTTGTTCAGGGCCGAACGCCGGGTACTGGAGATCCAAACCAAGCTGCACCGGTGGGCGCGTGAAGATGCCCGTCGTCAGTTCGACGATCTGTTCAATTTGGTGGCCGATCCCGCGTTCTTGTTGGTGGCGTGGGATCGGGTGCGGGGCAACAGAGGTGCCAGGACCGCCGGGGTGGACGGGCGTACCGCCGCGTCGATAGTGGCGCGGATCGGGATACCCGAATACCTCGACGGGCTGCGTTCGGCGTTGAAGGATCGCAGTTTCCGGCCGTTGCCGGTGCGGGAGCGGATGATCCCCAAGGCGGGCGGTAAGCTGCGTCGCCTGGGGATCGCGACCATCACCGACCGGGTGGTCCAGGCATCGCTGAAGCTGGCGCTGGAGCCGATCTTCGAGGCGGATTTCCTCCCATGCTCCTATGGGTTCCGCCCGATGCGCCGGGCTCACGACGCGGTGGCTGAGATTCGGTATCTGACCTCGAAACCACGGTGTTACGAGTGGATTGTGGAAGGAGACATCAAAGCCTGCTTCGATGAAATCTCGCACACGTCCTTAACGGGCAGAGTGCGGGCGCGGATCGGAGACAGGCGTGTCCTGGCCCTGGTGAAGGCGTTTCTCAAATCAGGTATCCTCGTTGAGGATCGCTTGGTGAGACCTACCACCGCCGGCACCCCGCAAGGGTCGATTCTCTCGCCGTTGCTCAGTAATGTCGCCTTGTCCGTGTTGGACGAGCATGTCGCCCGGTCACCAGGTGGCCCGGGGACTGGCAAGACAGAGAAGGCCAAGCGTCTGCGGCATGGCCTGCCGAACTTCAAATTGGTCCGGTATGCCGACGACTGGTGCCTGGTGATTAAAGGCACCAAAGCCGACGCCGAAGCCTTGCGAGAGGAGATCGCGGGAGTCTTGTCCACGATGGGTCTGCGCCTGTCGCGGGAGAAGACTCTGATCACCCACATCGATGACGGCCTTGACTTTCTCGGGTGGCGTATCCAGCGCCACCGGAAGAAAGGCATGCGCGAGTACTACGTCTACTCTTATCCGGCCAAGAAGTCCGTCAAGGCGGTCATGGCCAAGGTGAAGACGGTATGCCGCGATGTCGAGGTGAACCAGCCTCTCGATGATCTGATCCGCAGGCTCAATCCTGTGCTGAGGGGCTGGTGCGCCTATTTCCGGCCCGGAGTGTCGTCGGTGACCTTCGCCTACCTGAAGCATTACGTGTTCGAGACGGTGTGGCGATGGATACGCCGGAAGCATCGCCGGTCCACGTGGAAGGAACTGCGCCACCGCTACTGCGGCGGCGGATGGTGGCCTACAGGCCAGAGCCGGGAACTGTTCGATCCGGAGAAGGTGAGCACCACACGCTACCGATACCGGGGATCAGTCATCCCTTCTCCCTGGCCTGCCGCTGCCTGACGAGCACATCCGAGCCACAGCGGGACTTGTGGAGCGCCCGGTGCCTTGAAAGGGGCACGCCGGGTGCGGGAAGCGGCCCGGGGAAACGGACCGGCTGAAAGGTTGGAACCGCGTCCCGGGCCGACTTCACCGACCCGCGGCTGCCTCGGTAGTCGCCTTCATCGACAAGCACAAGGAAGACCTCGGCGGGGTCGAGCCGATCTGCGACGTGTTGCAGGTTGCCCCGTCGACGTACTACGCCGCGAAGAAGCGGCTGCCGTCGGCGCGTTCACTGCGCGACGCCGAACTCCTCGCCGAGATCGAGCGGGTGTGGAAGGAGAACTACGAGGTGTACGGCGCGCGCAAGGTGTGGCGGGTGTTGAACCGGGAGGGGATCACGGTGGCCCGGTGCACGGTGGAGCGTCTGATGCGGGCTGCCGGGCTGACCGGGGCGCTACGCGGCGGGGCCAGGCCCCGCACGACCCGCGCCGATCCTGCCGCGGCCAGGCCGGCGGACCTGGTGGACCGGCAGTTCACCGCGGACCGGCCGAACGCCTTGTGGGTTGCCGACTTCACCTATGTCCCGACGTGGGCGGGCATGGTGTATGTGGCGTTCGTGGTTGACGTCTGCTCCCGGAAGATTGTCGGGTGGCGGCTCGACACCACCATGCGCACCGACCTTCCTCTCGACGCGCTGGAGATGGCGATCTGGGGCCGCAAAGACGAGCCGCTGAACGGTCTTGTGCACCATTCCGACAGGGGTTCGCAGTACACGTCTATCCGCTACACCGACCGGCTTGTCGAGGCCGGAGCGACACCGTCCGTCGGGAGCGTCGGCGACTCGTACGAGGTGAGTCAGCGGCGGGAATTTCACCCGCCGCTGCTCTCAGAACCCGGCGTGACGTAGGGTAGGCCGCCGACGAGGTGCCAGTCGACCTGGCCCTTTTCCGACGGCCCCCCTCCGAACCAGCCGTGCCCGCTTTCCGTAGCAGCTGGCTCTCCAGTGCTTATCGTGGTCTGCGTGTAGGACGTCCAGCGTGGATGTCCTCGTGGCAGGCGCGACAAACGACGAGGGTCTTGCGGCGGCGAGAGGCCATACGCGTGACCCATTCGGGTTGCTGTTTCCGCCCCTTGGGATTGAGGTCCTTGAGCGCCTTGACGTGATGCACTTCGACCTGTTCCGTGGAGCCGCATAGTTCACAGACCTCGGCCAAGAGCCGTTGGACAAGCTCTGACCGACGTCCATTCCACATGCGTGGCGGATTGTCGTTGAGAGGCCGTGGCGTGGTGTCCCGTGCCAGACTGATGCCGCCCCATTGTGCGACCAGCGGCGGTCGTCCGCCATCACGGTGCACGGTGACCTGAAGGCCACGACGTGGACCGTGCTCGGTATCAAGTACGGCTCGGTAACGGCGGTAGACCTTCGGGACCGTGATCCGGTACTTGCGGGCCAGGGTCTTGGTCAGCGACCGTTCCATGACGAACTTCAGGTAGCCGAGCCGATGGCGGTTGAACGCCAGCCGGTAGTACTCCGCGACACCCCGAAACTCGGCTTGGAACTGCGCGACGATACTGAAGTCAGTATTGACGGTGCGTTCGGTTCGCTGGATCGGCCTGCCGTGGTGCAGGTAGGGCGCGCACTTGGCATGGATGACGTCGACCGGCACTTTCAGCCCGATCGCCGCGTTGATGCTGCGGTGACCGCGCTGATCGCGCTTGTGGTCGGCGTGTAACACCACAATCTCATAGCCGAGGAACCGGGCGGCCTGCGTCCGCCCATATGTGATCAAGGTCTTGGTCGGGGACAGCTCCAACGCGAGTTCCTCACGCAGGAACCGACCGATCTCGGTCTTGATCTCCTCAGCTTCCTGCCGGGGGCCGGTGAAGCCCAGCAGCCAGTCATCGGCGTAACGGCAGTAGCGCAGCCGCCGGTAGGTGGGATCGTCGGGGTCGCGGGAGGGCATGGTCTTCATCTGCTTGCGCAGCGCCAGACCCGCCTCCCGGTCTTCCGCCTCTTCCAGCCTGAAGGCGCGTTGCCACAACCGCATATAAGGCCGATAGGGCGTGCGTCGCGCTCCCCGGTTATGGGCAGGCAAGAGAGTCTGTTCGATAAACCTGTCCAGCCGATCCAGGTAGATATTGGACAGAACGGGTGAAACCACGCCGCCTTGCGGGCAGCCGCTCAACGTCGCGTGGTAGCGCCAGTCCTCCAGGTATCCGGCCTGGAGCAGCCCGTCGATCAGACGCAGGAACCGACCGTCGTGGATCTTCTCGGCCAGAATCGATCTCATGATCGAATGGTCCAAGGACCCGAAACAGTCGGTGACGTCGCCCTCGATGAACCACACCGTCCCGTGCCATTGGTGATAGATCTCCTGCAAGGCGGTGTGACAGCCGCGGCCCGGGCGGAACCCGTGGGAGCGGTCGGAGAACTGCGGCTCGTAGTACGCCTCCAAGATCAGGCGCAGTACCTCTTGCAGCAGCTTGTCCGACCAGGTCGGCAGCCCCAGCGGTCGCTTTTTCACCGAATTCTTCTTCTCGATGTAAGTGCGCCGTACCGGGGCCCATCGGTAACGCTCCTGCCGGAGCGTCTCGATGATGGCCTCGATCTTGCCGAGGTTCATGCCATCCACGGTCTCGCTGGTGGCTCCGGCGGTCAACGCCCCCTTGTTACGGTAGAGCTTCCCATAGGCAAGCAGGAACAGGTCCGGGTTGAACAAGCACCGGTAGACCCGTTCCAACGGCAGTCCTCTCCTGCCGCGTTCACGAATGATCTCCAGTACGGTTGCGGCGTCTCGTATCTCGCGTACCTCACCGTTCTTGTCGATCTAAGCACCTGGGTCCCTTCGCCCATGTAGACGGCTCTCCCGTCCTCCTCGGCGGGGCGTGACTCCTGCGACTACTACGGACCCTCCGTGACCATAGGGCTCGCGCCCCGTAGGCCATCCCGAATTCCTCTTGCGCCAGACGTAGCGAGCGTGACGTAGGCGTCCCGGTCCGTCCCCTTGAACGAGCTCGCTGCCCGTCGCCCGCCGGCCGGAAGGGTTCAGAGCGACGAAAGTCGGAATCGCTCCTATGCCGACGGCCCCGACAACAGACGCCGTGTCGGGAGGTGTGAACGTTTGCACCGCTGGAGACTGGGCTTCAAGCAGTCTGGCCTTCGCCGTATCACGCGGGCCTTGCACGGCCGTGCCTTCGGCGCCTTCACGGCACCCCGCGCTTTCCCGTCATGCTCTTGTCCCCTCCCGGTTTCCCGTTCAGGTAAGACGGGTGGCCCAGAGGTCACCTCCTCCCGAACCTCTGCCCCCTGCGGGGGCGATCTGGCGCCGAGTTAGACGGCGCACAGTCTCCCGTCACCGGGCTCTTCTCATCCAGCCATCCAGGCGTCCCTTATCCACGACCAGTGCGCGAACAGTCCACGGCCTCGTTCTGTGACCGTTTTCCACCATGCCCTGGCATGTTTGTAGGCACGCAGCCGTCTGTACTTCTTTCGGACCCATTTCATCAGGTAGGCGTTGATGCGTCTGAGCAGCGGATACAGCTCGGCCCGGTTGAACCGGCCCCAGTAGTTCATCCAACCCCGCACGATCGGGTTTATCGTGTGCGCGAGGTCTTCCAGGGTCGCCCGAGTACGCCGGTGGATCCGCCAGGAGCGGACCTCCGTGCCCTTGGCCGTCAGCGCGTCCCGGCTGATCGCGGGGCTGAACGAGGTGAAGTTCCGTCCCGTTCTGCTGTTCCGCGACCTGCGCGGGCGGAAAGTGTATCCCAGGAACGTGAACGAGGTGTGCTCATGCGAGCCACGTCGACCACTGTCCTTGCAGTACACCACTTTGGTCTTGGCCGGGTGACAACGCAGCCCGACCTCCTCCAGCCGCCGGCCTATTGCCGTGCGTACCTGTTCGGCCTGCCGCCGGGTCGCACAGTGGACCACCGCGTCGTCCACGTAACGCTCGAAGGGCAGGCCCGGGAACTCCCGTGCCAGCCACAGATCGAGCGCGTAGTGGAGGAACACGTTGGCGAGAACAGGCGACACCGCGGATCCCTGCGGGGTTCCACGATCCGGCGTCACCAGCGAACCGTCGGGGTAGCAGACCGGTGCTGTGAGCCAGCGCCGGACGTAGAGCACCACCCACGGCTGGTCGGTATTGACCTCCACCGCCCTGACGATCAGGTCGTGCGGGCAGCTTCCGAAGAAGTCCTGGATGTCCAGGTCGACGACCCAGTCCCTCTGCCAGCACCGCTGCCGACATGCCCCCACCGCATCCAACGCGGACCGCCCTACCCGGTAGCCGTAGGACCCGTCATGGAAGACCTGTTCCATACGCGGCTCCAACGTCATCGCCACCACGGTCTGAGCAACCCGGTCGGCCACGGTGGGCACACCGAGCACACGAACCCCACCGCCATGCGCCTTCGGTATTTCCACCGCCCTCACCGGAGGCGGGAAGTAGCTGCCCGACGACATCCTGTTCCAGATCCGATACAGATTATTCTTCAGATCCTTCTCAAACGCGTCGATGGACTGCCCGTCCACTCCCGGTGCGCCTTTATTGGCCTTGACCTTCTGGTACGCTACCCAGACCAGGTCCTTCGATATCTTAAACGGCTTCTCTGTAGACGTCGATGTCTCCACTCGATCCCTCCCAGCATCGCTGGTTGCCCGAACGAATCCACCATGGACAAGCCGGCCCCTTCGCTCCACCCCCATTACGGGGTTTCGTCGCTACTACGAGCCGGTCCGCCGGCGTGTGCCCCGTCGGTACTCGGCGCCTCCAGTTTCCGCTGTGCGGCGCACTCCCTCTCCCCGCCCGCCACCCTGCGCGAACGGAACTATCGACACACGCCTTCCCACGTTCCGTGCGAGAGCGGCAGAACGGGCTCACGTCACCTCTATGCCGGGCACCACCTGGCCAGAAGACGGGACACCCGCCAGGCTCTGTCCTGCGATCATTTAACAAACCCCAGTTCCGATGCCGTCTGCTTGTTACGACACGTACGGCGATTCGCTCGCGCTCGTCTTCCCGTTCCCTGCCTGACGCGCTCACAGCGCGCCTTTTCCCCGACGCTCACCACAACAGTCTTCAGCTAATGCAGCTCGGGGCGGCTTGAAGCCTCCCACCCGCCGGGCGGCTCCAAGGGGCCACAAAACCCTCATCTCCCACACAGCACCACAGAAGGATCGGATCACCTACCAGCCATCCATCCCCTCTGCGCTCGTGGCGCACTCAAACGACAAGCTAAGAACGTGTTTGAGAATCGTCGTTCGTTCGGTGAGCCGCGTCCGGGTGGCTCCTGGGAAGACCCGAACCTTGCCGATCGAAGATTGACAAGGAACCCCGGGCCGAACCGATACCAGATGAGTTGTATCGGCCAAGCGGGGTCCCCGTGCACCGCAACCCGACCACGACGTCCGACGAGGGGCACCGCGTGTGCGGGGAGCGATGCGGCCAGGGGTCCGCCCGAGCATGACGGGCTGGACTCTCAAACACGCTCCGAGATAGAACCAACCCGACGAAGGCGCTCAGAAGGTCCGTAGATGGGATATCTCAGCTTCGACCGACAGTCGGCGTGTTGCATCGCAGATCCCCCACTTGTGAGCCTCAAACCGTCATAATGACACCGTGTTGCAATGTTGCATGCGTTGACCAGATAGTGAAGAAAAGAACGGAGTCGTTGCTACGGTGGGCATCATCCCGGACTATCGAACCCGCATCTATGACCGGTACACTACTGAAAAGCTTCCGTACCTGCTCGAGCTGACCGATGCCGAATACCGGCGGTGGGCGGCTGCCTGTCAACATCGCCTTCGGGGATGGTTGCCGAGCGACCGAGAGGCACGCTGCCTTGATGTGGCCTGCGGTCATGGGAACTTCCTCTACCTTCTCAAGGAAGCCGGTTACCATAACATCGTCGGCATCGATGTCAGTCCCGAACAGGCAGCCGTCGCTCGACGGGTGTGGCCCGACGTCGAATGCGCGAACGTACTGGACTACTTGCCCGGTCATGCCGGTGAATTCGATCTTATCACCGGTTTCGATATTATTGAGCACCTTCACAAGAGCGAGGTCCTCACCTTTCTCGACCTCATTTCGAAGGCGCTGCGTCCGGGTGGTTCAGTCATACTCCAGACCGCGAACGCGGAGTCGCCTTGGGGCGGGATGCACCGTTACCACGATTTCACCCATGAGACCGGGTACGACCCGGCCAGCCTTGATCACCTGTTTCGGGTCGTCGGTCTCGAGGGATTCGAGGCGCGCGAATGCGGTCCGTATATCCATGGCGCTGCAAGTATGGCTCGCACCGCGATATGGAAAGTGATCCATGCAGGTCTGTCCGTGTGGAACGTCGCCGAGACGGGCAGCCGTGGCAGCGGTGTGTACACACGGATCTTCGCCGGACGCGCCCAACGTCCGGCGAAGCCAGCTCCTCACCACTATGGCACGGCGTCCGTCGAATCGACTCGCCTTGCTAGCCCGACAGCCCGCTAGCCTACCCAGTTAGCTCCAGGTACTGCATGATCCATGACTGGCGCGTGATACTGTTCTGTGAAGGTTGGTAGTGCTCTATGAAGGTTGCCAGGCGGGCCGTACGGCAGGAAATGAGCGCCGGCCCGTCAGTCCTGGAAAGCAGAAATGCGGACGCCACGCTATTCGTTGCACAGCTTTTCGCGATGATGACCGGTGTGGTCGTCGCCCGGATCCTCGGCCCGGCTGGACGCGGTACCGTCACCACTCTCGCCACCTGGGCGCAGTTCCTTGGCTGGATCGGTATTTTTTCCGTTGACAAGGCATTGATAGTTGTCGGCAGGGATCTGGGTGCCGATCGTGAACCAGCACGGCTTCGGCAGCTGGCATCAGTGGCGGTGACAACAATACGGCCAGTGACCGCAGCCTCGTTGGTTGGGGCCCTAGGCCTGGGCGGCGTCCTCTTTCCGGTCCTGCTACCGCTATTTCTGGTTCTGGTGGTGCTAACCATATTGCAGGAATTTCAAAGCGGTCTGATGCTACTGGCCGGAAACTATCAGCGCTATCTGGTTCTACGTTGCCTGCAGCCTTTGATCTACGCTGTCCTGATCGCCGTTGTAGCAGCCGTTCCCGGTATTATCCACCCCCACGGGGTGGTAGTGGTGGTGTGTTGTATCGTCTTCTCATTCCTGACCGTCGTGCTCTTCGGTCCGTCCGTTCCTCGCCCATGGGTGAGGTTGCAACGGGCTGTGATCGGCAAACGCCTGACGCGGCTTGCGCGGGAAATACAGCTGGCCACGACGATGCAGTATCTGAACAACCGGCTTGACCTCCTGGTCGCTCCGCTCATACTAGCCCGTGACGATGTCGGTTGGTATGCCGTAGGCGCTTCTGTTGGCCAGCTTCTTGGATTTTTGGGGACGGCGAACGCCCTGCGGGGGCTGGTTGGTCGGTCGGCCGGAATCGATGTACGGGGAACACTGGTTGTAGCGACCATTGCATGTGTCGGAGCTGCCTTTGCCTCGCATGCCGTGCCGTTGGTCTTCGGTGCTGGCTTTGCGCCGGCTGTCCCAGTGGCGCAGGTGCTTCTGCTGGGCGGTATCGCTGCCTTCTGCCTCCAGGGCTGCACCTGGAGACTGGTCGGAGCGACGGCTCAGCGGGCTGCAGCTGCGTCGCAGGGACTCGGGGCGGTCGTCTTCGCCCTCGGCGTAGCCGTAGAGCCGACCATGATCGGTCTTGCGTGGGCCAATGCGCTGTCCACACTCGTGGCGCTCGCAGCCGGGGAGATGCTCTGGCGTCGTCATTGCCGTGGTGCGAGCCTTAGGAATCAGTATTCTGAAGCCGAGGGGTGAGGTTAGCCTTGGCTTTTCGTGCGCCCAATAGACAGGAGATGATGCCGTGTGAGCGGCTGATCTGTCTGTCGTAAGGTCGTCGTCGCTTGCCGGTGGAAGCCCGATCCGGGTAGCTGCGAGGAGACCCGGTAGCAGGCTGACGGCTCGGTCGGGTAACTGGCCGGGTCAGAGCCCAGCGTCGAATGTAGAAGACGGATACTCGGAAGGTGATGCTGCGCTGGAGATGAGGGGCAAGTGGAAGCAGCAGTTCCTCGAGGCCGGCAAGGCCGGGCTGCTCACGGGCGGGTCCCCCCCCGGCCGTCGAGCCGGGAAGAGGCCTTGGCCGCCGAGGTCGAGGAGCTCAAGACCGCGCTCGGTGAGGCCCACGTCGAGCTGCGGGTGTGGAAGAAGTCGGCCGAGGGCCGCCTGGCCCCTTCGAGGACCCCTGGGTGATCCGCCAAGACGCGGCGATGCCGACCACGAGGTTCTGCGCTCTGCTCGGCATCCCGCGCCGCGCCTACACCCGCTGGCAGACCCAGGCCCGAACCAGCGGCCGGGTGAAGGGGCCGTGGCCGGCGCCGGTCGTCGACGCGATCGAGCCGATCGCGGCCAAGTACGCCGCGGACTGGCCCACCTGGGGGCATCGCAAGATCTACGGGTTGATGCGCGCGGACGGGCACACCGCCTCGTGCTCGTCGGTGGAGCGGACGTTACGCCGTCGGGACCTGCTCCAACCCGTCGACTATCAGAGGGAACGCCGACAGCTGGCCAAGGCGCGGCGGGCCGCGTTCGCCGACCCGCCCACCGGGCCGAACCAGGTCTGGCAGCTGGACTTCAGCGAATATGAGACCACGACCGGCGGGACCTGGCGGCTGGCCGGCGTGTGTGACTACTACTCGAAGTACGAGTACGGCTGGCACATCGGACCGAGCTGCACCGGCGCGGACGTGATCGCCGCCGTGCAGATCGCGATCGCCGAGGCCGAACGGCTCGCCGGCGGACGTCCGCTGGCCGACCAGCTCGTTGACCCGGCCACCGACGAGATCACGAGGATCAAGCTGGTCACCGACAACGGTGCGGCGTTCAAGGGCGCGGCGTTCGCGCGCTTCCTCGGGTCCCGTCCCGAGCTGCTGCACATCCGTACCAGACGCAAGAGCCCCGGTCAGAACGGTGTGCGGGAACGGGCGTTCGGGTCCTTGAAGTACGAACACCTCTACCGGCACGAGATCGAAACATTGAATGATCTCGTCCGTGAGGCCGAGGCCTACCGGCAGATCTTCAAGCACGTCCGGCCGCATGAGGCCCTCGGTTTGCACGGCCGGTCGATGTCCATACCAATCCCGTCCTCAAACCCCCAACCATGATCGAGAATGGCCAACTTTCAGGTCAAGATTTCTGAGCCGTGATCTTGATGTGGGACAAAAGGAACCCGCCGGTATGAGCCGTGACGCGGATGTGGGATCTTCACTGGCACCGTAGCTGGTTCACCTGGCGGGTTATCTGACCCGGTGCGGCTCTGGAGAGAGCGGTGCCGGGCCGGCAAGTACTGTCTCGAAGGGATAGACAGCTTCTTGCGGTGCTGCTGCGGGCTTGCTCAGGATGTAGATCATTTTTTCGTGCCAGGCCCGATGCAGGCAGAATACCAATCCCTGCCAGCCGTCCCGCCAGCCACTTCTGAACACGTACATATAGAAGAATATTGCCGGTGTCTTGAGGGGCACCAGGGGGAAGATGACATCCCGGGCGATGGCCCGGGACAGTGGTCTGGTGCTCGTCGTCTGGTTGTCGACGAGCACCTGCCGAAGCCGCTGGAACGGTCTGGTAGGGGTGCCCCGGCGGCGTGCCTCCAGCTCCGCGTAGGTGATGTGTTTGTGCAGCCAGGAGGCCAGTCCCTTGCTGTCCTGGTCGATGACGTCATGTTCGAGAGCCAGTGTTGCGCCGTTGACCGACGCGCGTTCGCTGAATTCCTCTGCGGTGGCGAACGAGGCGAATCGTCGGTCGAGCAGCCGGGCCTGCCAGCTGTTGGTGTACCACCCGCAGTGGGCTATCCAGCGTCCGAGGAAGAAGAACCGGCGGCGGTGGGTGTAGGCGGCGCAGTCCTCCCGCCCGAGCCGTTCAGCGATCTCCGTCGCAAGTTCGACGGGAACCCACTCGTCGGCGTCGAGGAAGTACACCCAGTCGTGCTGGACGCCGGGATGGCGCATTGCCCACTCGCGTTGGCCGGCAAAGCCGCGCCATGGTTCCTCCCACACGGTGGCGCCCAGCGTCCGGGCGATGTCGGGGGTCCCGTCGGTGGAGCCGGAGTCGACGACCACTACCTGCCTGCACCACCCGACCGACCGGACCGCCCGGGCGATGTCCCGACATTCGTCACGCGCCAGAATGATTGCGGTGACCGGTACGGACCCCGGTGGTGGCGACACCTCGACACCGGCTCTGGAAGGGGCTGTGTACGGGAGCGACGGCTGTGATGGCCGCGCCGACACGGATCGAAAAATCATGGTGTCGCCTCTGCTTCATTTATCCAGGCGATGGTTGTCCGTCAGGAAGCCCTCGAGCTCGAGGAGCAGACGCCGTGCGCCAGCCGTCCGTGCACCCGGAGAATGGATAAGGACAGTGCGTCTGCCGGTCAGCGCGGCCCATGCGGCGCCTGATTAGCTATGCTGCCTTTTCCGGTGTTCCGAGTAGCCAGCTGAAGTAGTGGTCCGGATCGAACGGGTTGACCGGTTCCGGCGCGAAAGTGGAGTTCAAAGCGCGGTGGATGGCCGCAGCGATCTCCGCTGCTTCCTCCCGCTGGTACGGGACCAGGACAGGCCCCGCGATATCACGGTTGTGAGCGATGTCCAGCGCCACCACCGGCACCGAGGCGAGCCGTGCCTCTGCCAGCGGGTACCCGAACGACTCGATGCGCGTCGGGTAGATCAGCGCTCGGCAACGGTTCTGGTAGCGTGCCAGTTCCTGCGGTGCCAGGCGGCCGACGAACTGCAGGTGGCGGGTATGGCCGTCAAGTCCCTCGGCCGCGGCTTCCTCACGGGTCGCGGTGACGATGACCTGCAGGTCGACGCCGGTTTCGGTGGCAAGTGCCGAGACCGCCTGGTCCACCAGGTGTAGTACCGTCGCCATGCTCTTCCACGGCGAGAACAGCACAGGGCAGAGCAGCAGGTGCGGTTCACACGGCCGCGTGGATACGTGGTCGGGCTTTGACAGCGGGTGTGGGCGGATGACCAGCCGGGACAGCAGTTCCGGAACCGCGTCGAGGACCCGTTCGGCCATGCTGGCGGCCGGTACGATCACGATGTCGGCGCGGCGAGCGGTCTGCCGGACGATCCGTGTCTGCCGCGACATCCGGGGGCCCAGCCACGAGCCGATGCGCTCCAGTTCAGCCGGCCGGAGAAAGTGCAGCGCGTTGCGGAGCAGCACGTAACGCGTTCCGGACGTCAGCGTGAACCCGACGTTGTTGAGTGCGATCGCCCGGGCGAACCGCCCTGGTCGTTCACGGCGGGCGAGCCAGGCCGGGGTTATCGCCTGATCCCGGCCGATAACCCGGATGTTGGGGTGACCGCTTCTGGCCAGATGCCCGTCGAGTTCAAGAAGAAAACGCAGTGCGCCACCCATGCGGGCACCGGCACAGTCGACGAGGACCGGGCGGTCCGCCACCGGCGTCATCGCCCCCGTGACCGCGGATTCGTTCATAACGTCCACGTTCGTCTCACTTCTCTCCCTGGTCGGTTCGAAAAATGTTGTCGGTGGCCCGGGACCTGTTGGTCAGACATTTCGGGACATTTCCGTGGCCGGGCCGGGTCGATAGCGCTGGTCCACCGTCACGCCCTTTCCGCGGACGCTCAGCAGCGTTTCCGGGGGGACGACGGCCACCGACACCCGCAGGCGGTCGCCCACCCGCTCCTGCAGGAGGTGGCGGGCCCGGGCCAGGTCGCTGGCCGCCGGCGGCCGGGCGGCGGCCACCCGCAACTCCACCTCGCCGCGACGCTCCTGGTGGAACTGGAACCGGTCGAAGACGGCGAAGGCGCCGTCGTGGAAGTTCAGGGCCGCGGTGGAGATGGGCTCGTCGTCCGCCCCGTAGACCAGGGACTGGTCCCAACGCCCGCGGACGTCGGTGAGCACCGGGAACGACGAGCCGCAGACGCAGCGGGCGCCGCGCGACCCCGGGGGCAGCAGGGTGCCGGCGTCCTCGGTGTCGTAGCGCACCAGCGGCATGGCGGCGTTGGTCATTCCGGTGCCGACGATCCGTCCGTCGACGACCTCGGTGAGGCCGTAGGTGGGGGCGAGATGGTAGGCGCCCGGGCGGCAGGGGCATTCACCGGCGAACACCACCTTCTCGCTCTGGCCGTACCAGCGGACCACCGGTGCCGAGAAGACCTCCCGGAAGAGCGCCACCTGCCAGTCGAAGGCGCCCTCGCTGGCCAGCAGCACCGCGCGGACGCGGCTGAGCGCGCGGTGCGGCCCGGTCCGCGCCACCCAGTGGGCGAACGGTGTGACCGCCGACGGGTACCCCCAGACGGCCACCGGCCGGAAGTCGCCGAGCCGGTCCAGCAGATCGGCGAAGGTCCGGTCCGACAGGTGGAAGGGGGAGACCAGGAAGTGGTTGTACGTCGGCTGGAACAGGATCGGCTGGCCGGCGAAGCCCGCGCCGAGACTGCCGCCCCGGAAAGTGATCTTCGGGTCGGTCGGCCGTACCCCCGCCCGTCCCCACACGTGGGCGATGTGGGCCCACTCGGTGAAGAACGACGCGTAGGAGATCCGCAGATCCAGCGGCCGCCCGCCGGTGCCGCCGGTGGTGACCCGCCGGGCGGGCACCCGCGGGCTGCTGAAGGAGCCGGCAAGGCCGCGGACGGTCTCCTTGCCCAGCACCGGAAGCTCGTCGAGCCGGCCCTGGAGACAGGCCTGGAGATATTCCGGATGTGCCCGGTAGTACGGCACCGACCGGCCCCAGAGCCGGTGGAAGCGGGCCAGCCGGGACACCTGCCACTGGTGGACCTCGGCCGCCTCGGCCGCCTCCAACCTGGCGAGCGTGCGCAGGTGGCCGCGCACCAGCGGACTGGCGCAGGCGGCGTCGAACGCGGCGGCGGCGGCCCGGGAGCCGAACACCGAGCCCGCCCGCGCCGGGACCGTCCGTGCCGCCGCCCCCGCGGTCGTTCGTGAGGCCGCCCAGGCCCGGGTCATCGGGGCACCGCCGGCGGTGACTGGTGTTCGATGTACCCCCGCCAGGCGAAGTGCGCCTCGGCCCGCAGGACCGTCTCGACCGGCAGTGACCCGAGGCGT